>CAZEUB010000012.1:0-66882 GCA_964515605.1 uncultured Sulfurovum sp.
GAGTCTAAAATCATTCTCCTCTACTTGGTGAACTATTTTAATAGCTCTACTCTTTGTGATTATCTTTTTTTCAAGCAATTTCAAAACAATACCAACAAATCCAATAATAGTAACTCCCATACTTTTAGCAATCTTACGCCCTTTTCTCTCGTCAATTATTAGAGGGAGTTGGAGCTTTTTAGCAAGTGCTATTGACTCGGATTCTCCTGCATCTAATCTTTTTCTAAGCATCTCATACATCTCATTATGCTCAATAGCAATAAGTTTAAATTGATTTGATAAGAGGTAATTATCAACTCTATCTTTATGATGTAAATTATAAGTAATCTCTTCATACACCTCGTCTGTTATGATTATCTCCTCAAAAAGTTCAAAAAGAAGAGATGCGTTGTTGGTATCTAGCAGAGTTATTAGAGTGGAGCTATCAGCGATAATTATCTTCATAAATTTTTAAAAGCCTCCAACTCTTGGGTTACTTCACTGCTATCATAATCTATTACAGGCATATCGAGTGAGGCAAACATTCTACGAAGTTTATCTTTTCTAACACCTAAAAACTCTGCTAATTTACCAAATGAAATCTCATCTTTTTTGTATAGGTCAAAATACAAAAGTTCTTTGATACTCTGATTGACTATACTATCATCAAGTGGTAGAGTTATACCGATTGGTTTTCCATGCTTAGTAACAAACACAGGCTCTCCATCGGCTAGATAATTTGTCATTATAGCTGGATTATTTTTTATATCTCTTATAGTTATGCTTTTCATTTTTTAGCCTTTTTAAACTACGATTTGTAGGATATAATATCATAAAAATGCAATTTTAGGCTTAATTTTTCAAATCCTAAATATTTGCAAGAAGTCTAAGTTTTAGTTTTAAGTTTTAGCATTTTATGAGGTGATAATGATAACAAAATTAATTTTAGGCTCTATTTACCAACCAAAACATTACAATTCAAAACGTTTCTCACAAAAATTATATTTTTAATGTTAAAATAACAAAAAAACATAGGATTAGAAAATGCAAAATGTTCAAACAGAAGAGAGAAAAGAGATATAATGAAAGATCTATTTAGACAATACCTACCCTATCTTGTCGGATATAAGCGTCAATTTATTTTTGCTATTATTGGGATGTTGGCGGTTGCAATTGGGACAGCTGGGACAGCTCAGATTATCAAACCTGTACTAGATGATGTCTTTGTTGCCAAGGATTCAACAATGTTAGCAATCATCCCCTTTTTATTGGTCGGGGTATTCTCGCTCAAAGGGGCTGGGCAGTATATTCAGACCTACTATATGTCCTATATCGGGCTTGATGTGGTGCGTAAATTGCGTAATAATCTTGTTGCTCATCTTATCCATCAAGATATGGCATTTTTCCAAACCATACACTCAGGAGAGATCCTCTCTCGAATCACCAATGATATTACCCGTATCCAAACAGTAGTAACGACTATGATCCCTAATTTTATTCGAGAGACACTTACTATTATCGCTCTTACAGGCTATGTAATCTACGAGAATCCCAAACTGGCGTTTTATTTTTTGGTTATTATGCCATTGGCTCTCTATCCACTCTCTCTGTTGGCAAAAAAGATGAAAAAATACTCCAAACTCTCTCAGATAAGTACAGCCAATATGACAGCTAGAGTTGGGGAGATATTTTCCAATATTGAAGTGATTAAATCCAACTCTACCCAAAAATTGGAATCAAGAAAATTTGCAGAAGAGAATCAGAGTGTCTTTAAATATCTGCTCAAACAGGTCAAAGTCAATGCCCTTACTTCACCTATTATGGAGATTCTTGGCTCAGTAGCAATTGGGGTAGTTATCTATATTGGAGGATCTGAGGTCATTGAAGGGCATATGACGGTAGGAGCCTTTTTTGCTTTTGCAACTGCTCTTTTTATGCTCTATACCCCTATCAAAAAAATCTCCAAACTCTATAACCAAGCTCAAGATGCTATTGTCGCCAATGAAAGAATGTTTGAGCTCTTGAATATGCAACCAACTATCAAATCAGGAGAGCTAATACTAGATGAGACCATTGAGGAGATCACTTTCGATCAGGTCTCTTTGCAGTATGGTGATAGCATCGCACTCAAAAATATCTCAACTATTATGAGAAGAGGAGAGAGCATTGCACTGGTTGGAGATAGCGGTGCAGGCAAAAGCTCCTTTGTTAATCTTCTGGTACGTTTCTATGATCCAAACTCTGGTCAACTGCTCATTAATGGCATAGAGAATCAAGAACTTAGCCTAACATCCCTGCATAGCAAAATTGCCTATGTCACCCAACGCATCTATATCTTTAATGCGACAGTTGCACAAAATGTTGCCTATGGAGAGGAGATGAACAAGGATCGCGTCATTGAAGCCTTACGCAAAGCTCATGCCCTAGATTTTGTAGCCAAACTCGATCATGGGGTCGATACGATATTAAGCGAGAGTGGCAATAATCTCTCAGGAGGACAACGTCAACGAATAGCTCTGGCTCGTGCCTTATACAAAGAGCCTGATGTGCTAATTCTTGATGAAGCAACCTCTGCATTAGACAACAAAAGCGAAGTATTGATACAAAAAGTGTTAGAAGATCTCAAAGAGGAGATGATCACTATCACTGTGGCTCATCGCCTTAGCACTATTGAGTCTGCTGATATGATTTTAGTATTCAAAGAGGGAGAGATTGTCTGCCGAGATACCCATCAAGCACTCCTTAAGGGGTGTGTAGAGTATCAAAAATTGGCAAAAGTATTAAGCTAATATCTCAGGAGAGGAGAATCAACCCCGTATCGCTTCGTTGTCTAACTCTCCTGATTTTAACTTTTGTAGATATTGGCTTAACATATCTCGCACATCTCCCGACATTATCATCAATCCAAAAATATTAGGGATTGCCAATGCCAAGAAGAGAATGGAGCTAAAATCTACCATCAATCCTGTATCTACAATGGTAGCAATCACAATAAAGAGCAAAAAGATCAACTTGAAAACAATAGAGGAGTTGATCCCAAAGATATAGACCCATGCTCTCTCACCATAGTATGACCATGAGATCATGGTTGAGAAGGCAAACATAAAAATAGCAAAACCAAGTATGGTAGGGAACCAACTTACCACCATCCCAAAGGCGGTTGAGGTGATCACTGCACCCTGCTTTGCGGCAATGGCAGCATCAAGTGCTTCTGTACCTCCTGCATAGACTCCTGTAAGAATTACCACCAAAGCTGTCATGGTACAGACCACTACTGTATCAATAAAAGGCTCATACAGAGAGACCAAACCTTGGCGAATAGGATACTTGACCCGTGCAGGGGCATGGGCAATACCTGCTGATCCCAATCCCGCTTCATTAGAGAATACGGCTCTTTGGAATCCTTGGATCATCGCTCCAAAAACTCCTCCTGCTACAGCCTCAGGATGAAATGCCTCTCGTAAGATCAGAGCAAACGCCTCTGGTATTGCGGTAAAATAGGTACCCAAAACCCAAAAGACCATCCCAAGATAGAAGATCACCATAAAAGGGACAATCGCCTCTGCCACATGAGCAATACGTTTAATCCCTCCAATAATCACCAACCCTGTAACAAATGCCAAAATCAGACCAAATGCCCATGGGTAATCATTGAAAATAGGTATCTCTCCTTGCATAATGCTCAACGATTGAGAGACCTGAAAGGTATTCCCCGCCCCAATGGCTCCAAGAACCATAAAAAAGGCAAAAGTAGTCGCCATTACCTTCCCTAAACCTGCCATACCTTTGTCGGCAAAACCACGAGAGAGATACTCCATTCCTCCACCCATAATAGAGCCATCAGGTAAAAACTCTCGATACTTTACAGAGAGTGTCACCTCTGTAAATTTTAGTGTCATACCCAAAAAACCTGCCAGAATCATCCAAAAAGCAGCTCCTGCCCCTCCCCATGAGATAGCGATAGAGACGGCAGCAATATTTCCAATACCCACCGTAGCAGAGAGTGCCGTTGCGAGTGATTGAAAGGGAGAGATCACCCCTTTATCTTCACGGGTATGGTACTTTCCTCTGACAATATCTAGTGAGTGCCTCAACATACGTAGGTTAATAAATCCCATTTTGATCGTCAAAAAGATACCACCTGCAATTAACCATGCCACCACAAAAGGGAAACTACTCCCCTCTACAGACCCAAAGAAAATATCAAAAAAGAGTATCTTCTCAAAAAAGCCATTAATAACTTGAATTACTTCATTCATTTCAACTCCTACTATTAATTATTGTTATTGTATTAAAAATAATCTAAGTTTTGCTATAATTCGAGCAAATATAGCAAATTAAAAAAAGGATTAACATTATGGCAAGTGTATTATTACCATTAGCAGAAGGTTTTGAAGAGGTTGAGGCAGTCTCCTTAGTAGATGTTCTTCGTCGTGGGGGCATTGAGGTACGTATTGCTTATATGGATGGCGAAGAGAGTGGAGATTTGGTTGTAGGAGCCAATGGTATCACAATCAAGGCAGATACCTCTATTGCCAATGTTGTGGCAGAGGATTTTGATATGATTTTGCTTCCTGGTGGATGGGGAGGAACCTATATCCTAGCAGAGAATGAAAAAGTACAATCTCTACTAAAAACATTCAAAACCCAAAATAAAGTCATAGGAGCCATGTGTGCTGCCCCTTTTGCACTCAAAAAAGCAGGAGTGCTAAGCAATAACTACACCTGTTATCCTGCTGCCAAAGAGGAGATCGACCATGAAGGGTATCGAGAGGATCTCAAAGTGGTTGTAGATGGCAACCTCATTACCTCACGAGGACCAGGAACAGCACTCTGTTTTGGACTAGAGATTGTCAAGAAACTGGTAGGAGAAGAGAGCTATCAAGCGATCAAAGAGGGAATGTTGCTTGATTTTTGTGACTAACCACTCTGAAGAAGAGAAGATATAATCAATAAGATCTTCTCTCTTTTCCATCACCTCCTACTCCACTTCAAAAAAATCCAAATACCAATCCACAAAGTTATCAACACCCTCTTGGATAGGCGTAGCTGGTTGATAATCTAAATCCTCAACCAGATCGCTCACATCGGCAAAAGTAGCAGGGACATCTCCTGGCTGGATAGGCATCATATTCTTCTCAATGGTTTTTCCCAATTTTTTCTCAATGGCAGTGATGAAATCCATCAACTTTACAGGGTTGTTGTTCCCAATATTATAGATTTTATAAGGAGCAGAAGAGCGAGATTTGGCTCCATCAAGCCCATTCCATGTGGGATCTTTTTGGGCAGGATTATCGATAACACGTATCACCCCTTCAACAATATCATCAATATAGGTAAAGTCACGAAGCATCTCACCATTGTTAAAGACATCAATTTTCTTGCCCTCCAAGGCTGCTTTGACAAACAAAAAGAGTGCCATATCGGGTCGTCCCCATGGTCCATAAACTGTAAAAAATCGTAACCCTGTCGTAGAGATACCATAGAGATGAGCGTAGGTATGAGCCATTAGCTCATTGGATTTTTTGCTTGCAGCATATAAAGAGATAGGATGATCCACACTATCTTCAGTTGAAAATGGCAACTTCTCATTAAGTCCATAGACAGAAGAGCTAGAGGCATAAGAGAGGTTGGTTACACCATGGTGACGACACGCCTCTAGGATATTAAGGAAACCAACAATATTGCTATCGATATAGGCATCAGGATTGATCAAACTATAACGTACCCCTGCCTGAGCAGCAAGATTACAAACCGCATCAAACTGCTCCTGCTTAAAGAGTCTCATTATCGCCTCTTTATCTTCTAATTTGAGTTTGATAAATTGATACTTTGCATCTTTGGTTGAGGTTAGAAGCTTGTTATAGGCGATATCTTTGCCCTCCTCTAAACTCTCAATAATACCACTTCGTTGGAGTCTTCCATACTTGACATTGATATCATAATAGTCATTGATACAGTCCAATCCTATTACCTCATCCCCTCTCTCTACTAGCTTTTGTGCCAGATGTGACCCTATAAATCCTGCGGTTCCTGTTACCAAAATCTTCATACTTGCTCCAAAATATATTTTTTTTTGTTAAAAAATTAGATGAGATTATAACCAATCTCCCATTAATTATAGATCTAAAAAACAAATTGTCACCAAACTCTATCTCTACCACGCTCAAGCCACAATTTCTCACTACAATTAATCCATTTAGTTTCTACTTTTAGATAGTATTAGATAATTTTTTTAGGTAGAGATAAAGGTAACAAAAAGATGAGTATAGAGACCATTAAAATATTTGACACCACCCTTAGAGATGGAGAGCAGAGTCCAGGTGCTTCGATGAACACTGAAGAGAAGATTCAAATTGCCATTCAGTTAGAGAAGCTAGGCGTTGATATTATTGAGGCAGGATTTGCAGCCGCTAGTCCAGGAGATTTTGATGCCATATCCAAAATTGCATCACGAATTACCAACTCAACCATCTGCTCCTTGGCACGTGCCATAGAGAGTGATATCAAAGCAGCAGGAGAGGCGATAGCCTCAGCCAAACAACAACGTATTCATACCTTTATCGCCACAAGCAACATTCACATGCAACATAAGCTCAAACTCTCTCCTGATGAGGTGATCAAAAGAGCCATCAATGCCGTTGCTTATGCACGAACATTTGTTGAGGATGTAGAGTTTAGTTGTGAAGATGCAGGACGCAGTGATATAGGTTTTCTTAAGGAGATTAGTGACGCAGTTATCGAAGCGGGTGCTACGACTATCAATCTTCCCGATACAGTAGGGTTTCGACTCCCTAGCGAGATTGGTAAGATGGTCAAAGAGATGAGTGAGTATACCAAAGGTCGAGCCACTATCTCGGTACATAACCACAATGATTTGGGATTAGGTGTTGCAAACTCTTTAGAGGCAATAGTCAATGGAGCAAGACAGATAGAGTGCACCATCAATGGTCTAGGAGAGAGAGCAGGTAATGCAGCGCTTGAAGAGATTGTAATGGCACTCAGAACACGAAAAGATATCTTTTCTAATTTCCAAACCAATATCAATACCAAGGAGATCTATCCTGCGAGTAGACTCATCGCTTCTATTACAGGAATAGAGCCTCAACCCAACAAAGCCATCGTAGGGAAAAATGCTTTTGCTCATGAGAGTGGCATCCATCAAGATGGGATGCTCAAAAATAGAGAGACCTATGAGATCATCTCCCCTGCTGATATTGGCTTACACAAAGAGGATACTTTGGTACTAGGCAAACACTCAGGACGTGCCGCATTCAAAGATAAACTAGCCAAACTTGGATTTAATCTCGAAGAGGAGGCTCTCAATAGCTCTTTTGAGCGATTTAAACTCTTGGCAGATAAGAAAAAGGTCATCTATGATGAAGATCTACGCGCCTTGGTCACCAATGAGATGACCAAAGCACCCAAAGTCTACGAGCTTATCTCTTTACAGATAATGAATTGTAGCCAAGGTATCCCCTCTGCTACGATCTGTATCAAAAAGGAGAACCAAGAGATAATCGATGCTAGTATTGGAGAGGGGACTATTGATGCTATTTTCAAAACCATCGATCGCATCTCTGGCTATGAGGGAAGATTGATGGATTATAGAGTCACCTCTGTAAGCAAAGGCAAAGATGCACTAGCCAATGTTACGGTCAAAGTCTCTTTTGGAAAAGAGGAGCCAACCATTATGGGACATGGACTCAATATCGATACCATGGTGGCTTCAGCTAGAGCCTATATTGGGGCATTAAACAGCTATCTAAGCATGAGTAGTATGTTTATAAAAGAGACTCAAAATAGGGAGGAGTAATGCAAAAGATCATTCTATTTTTAATCTTAACACTTAGTAGTTTTGCCTTGGAGATTATGGTGGGAGCATCACAGCATTCTCAATACCTTCCCCTACTTCAAGGAAAGAGAGTTGCTCTTGTGGTCAATCAATCTTCACAAGTCCAAGGAGTACATCTTGTCGATATGCTATTAAAACAGAAAATTGCCATCCAAAAAATCTTCGCTCCTGAGCATGGATTTCGTGGCAATGCCGATGCAGGAGAGCATATCAAAAATGGCAAAGATCCACAAACCAATCTGCCCATTATCTCTCTCTATGGAAAACACAAAAAACCTACCCAAAGAGATCTCAAAGATATCGATATTATTGTTTTTGATATTCAAGATGTTGGGGTACGATTCTACACCTACCTCTCCACACTCCATTATGTTATGGAGGCGGCAGCAGAGAACAAAATTCCTATGATTCTTCTCGATCGTCCCAATCCCAATGGGGGAAGAGTTGATGGTGAGATTCTTAACTACAGATACAAATCTTTTGTGGGGATGCACCCTGTGCCTATTCTCTATGGTATGACCATTGGAGAGTATGCCAATATGATCAATGAGGAGGGATGGCTCAAAGGAGATCTCAAAGCCAATTTAACCATCATCAAACTCAAAAACTATCGACATGATAAACCCTACTATCTTCCTATTAAACCCTCACCCAATCTTCCTAATGAGTTGGCAATCTTTCTCTACCCCTCACTGGCGCTTTTTGAGGGGACAGCTTTCTCTGTAGGAAGAGGGACAAATATGCAGTTTCAAATCTATGGTAATCCAGACTATCAAGGGGGAAAATTCTCTTTTATACCCTCCTCCCAAGAGGGAGCTAAGCACCCAAAACATGAAAAAAAAGTCTGCTATGGGGTTGATCTACGATCCACCTATATTGATCTACACCAAGGCTTAAATTTAAGTTATCTCATTGATGCTTATCAGCACTATCCCCATAAAAAAAGATTTTTTTTAAAGGGTAACTTTTTTGAAAAATTAGCAGGAAGTGATCATTTACGAAAACAGATCCAAGCAGGGTTTACTGAAAAACAGATCAAAAAAAGTTGGGAAGATGGACTCAATCAATTTAAGATGATTCGAGCAAACTATCTACTCTATCCATAAGAAGGAGCAAAGAGTGAGAGGAGTATTTGGTATTATTATTGGTGGGTTGTTTCTACTACTACTTATAAGTATCTATCAGATGCGGGTAGTAAATACCACCGTATTGATTCAAGCAGGACATGAGGGACGAACCAAAGGAAATATAGGTTCAATCCGAGGTGATCTCAAAGAGGTTGATTGGAACATACTTGTCAGTAAGGAGATCGAAAATGAGTTAAAAAGAGAGAATATTGATGTCACACGAGTAGGAGCAGATATCCCTATTGCCAACGCACGTATTGCTATTGCTATTCACTTTGATGGGGCAACACGTCCTTGCTCAACAGGCGCATCTATTGGGTATGATGAAGAGGATCTTCCTTCAAAAAAATTGGCAAAGAGATGGAGAGAGATCTATCAACCCTACTTCCCCTTTCACTGGCACAAAGATAACTTCACCAAAAATCTATCACAATATTATGGATTTAATCGTGTTCATACCGAAAAAGGATTCTTGGTACTAGAGCTAGGGGAGATAACCTGCCAAGAGCAGACTGAGTGGCTAGAGCCACGACTAGAGATTATTGCTACTAAAGTAGCCGATTTTATTATAGAGGAGCTAGAGAGATGAGAACAACACTACTACTAATTACCGCTCTATTTGCAGTATCTTGTGCAAAAGAGCCAACCCCCCAATCAATTAATATCATTGATAAACCTATTATATTTGAACAAGAGCGTATCGATTTAACCAAAGAGTATATCCAAAAGCACTATGGATTAGATGTTGAAAATATTGAAATTACCCCCAAGATTATTGTGCTACACTGGACAGCTGATATGAGTTTTGAGAGGTCATTTAAACGACTCCAACCCCAAAGACTCTTCTTGGATCGCAAAGATATTGCCAAAGCAAGTGCCTTGAATGTCTCGGCTCATTTTCTGGTTGATAGAGAGGGGGTTATCTATCGACTTATGCCTGAGAATTGGATGGCACGTCATGTTATTGGTCTAAACTACGCCTCTATTGGGGTTGAGAATGTTGGGGGAGAAGGAAACAAAAAAGATGACCTCACCCCTAAGCAACTTCAAGCCAATATTGAACTGGTCAAATATCTCAAAGAGAAGTACCCAAGCATAGAGTATCTCATCGGACACCATGAGTATAGAGAGATGGAAGATAATCCACTTTGGCTAGAAAAAGATAAAGGATATCGAACAAAAAAAAGCGATCCAGGAGATAAATTTATGGAAAAAGTAAGAGATGCGGTAGAGACGTTACATCTTAAACGACCTAACGAAAAGTAAAAGTTAAGTCTACCCTCTACCCCATACAACAAAAAGTAGAGTGTAGACCTCACTTCAAAACTAAATACCCAAAGTAGGGAATTTACTCTATAAGTATATCTTAAATTTTTGTAAAAAAAATAGAGAAATACCTATTTTTAGCAAAAAGTCAAAAAATAATCTCCTATTTTACTATTCTAAGAGTCGGTTTATCCGCTAGAGGGACAATTTCAAACATCTTTGTCGATTCTTGTGCAGGATAGATATAAACAATAATCAACGAATTTAAAAGATACAAAAAGCCATCGCTATGCAGTGCTCCCTGTCGCTCCCCTTCATATATCGTAAAATTACCTAAACTATTCTCAAAAATACTCATCAAACTCAAAGAGTCAATATCTGTATCAGGAGCCAAGAGAACATACTCGCCATCTTTTAAATTGCCTCCTACAATTTTAAGCTCATAGAGTTCAACCTCTCCATCATAATCCTCTTTGGTGTTATTTTTATCACATGTTTGATTATTATCACATGACAATTCAGAGCTAACAAGTAACTCATTACTACTATTCTCATCACTCACTGCTCCTGAAAAGAGCAACAAACTCTCCTCTTTATTAATCTCAATATTAGAAGAGAAACGGCTAGTATTACTCTCCTTTTTTAGAATACTATTTGAGGTAAGTGCGTAAGTAGTGCTATCATTACTCTCTGAGCTATTTTGCTCTTTGGTTTTTGAAAGCACCAAACTAGTGGTCTCTTGATAGCCTATCTTTTGATTGTCATCTTGACGATAGACATGCATTGTCTCTTTGTTAGAGGTATCAATTAGATAGTGTAGGACTATACTGTTATTGGTCTCATTATCCTCATAATCATAAAGGGTGACAACATCCCGATTATCCTCTGACCACTTAATAGTCTGAGACTCTCTTAAGATTTTATTGTTTTGACGATAGAGTCGACCATTACGAAGATTGAGTTGAATCATATATTGATAACTCTCATTAAGATCATAGGTATAAAAACCAACTTCCCCCAAGGAGAAACGACTACCATTGGTATCGTAGAGGCTTCTGTTATGCTCAATAATAATATCATTAATCGAAGAGATTGTCTCATTATCCATAGCAACCGTAAGTCTATTTTGTTTGAAAACACAAGAGACCATCCCCTCACATCGACGTTGAATATCAGGCATGGCATAGGCTAAGATATTTAGATTGACCTGTACAAAATCAATAACTTCATCAATTTTTTCAATGCTTCTTGTGAGTTGAAGATAACCCAAATCTACGCTATTACTACGGTTTGTCTCGTTACTCTCCCCTTGTTGAGCCTTTAGTAATGTAGGAAAATCCAAACTCACTTTGGGAGGAAGCAGAGATGGTTCTGGAGAGATCTCAGAAGAGTCCTCCCCTTCTCTTGAGGCTCCCTCTATACTACTCTCATCAGTAGAGGTTCCCTCTAAAACCTCGTCTGCTATGGTGCTATTATCCTCTTGAGATACCAAGTTGGTGGCACTATCAGAGATTGTACTGCTACCTGCATCATCTGGATTACTCTGAGCCCCACACCCCACGATTAGCAACAATCCAAATGATAAAATTATCTTTTTTATCATAACAAAAAACCTTTTTCTGTTTTAGTAATCATAGCATTATAAAATTAAGTCTAAGGTTAGATAAATATTTTATATACTACTATAGTTTAAGCAAGATATAATAAAAAAATGTAGAAAAAGTGTAGAATATGTTGAAAAAATCTAAATATACCCTTTTATTTGTTGAGGATGAAGCCTTTGTCCGAAAAATTGCGATCTCTGTACTGCGTCCCTACTTTGTAGAGATCTTTGAAGCGAGTGATGGTATGGAGGCACTAGAGATCTATCGAAATAAGAGACCAGATATTATTATTACCGATATAGAGATGCCCAATATGGATGGTCTTACCCTTTGCAAAACCATTCGCAAAAAGGACAAAAAAACCCCCATTATTATCACCACGGCTTATACTAGTACCGAGTATCTACTTGAAGCTGTCTCTCTACAACTAATTAAGTATTTGGTAAAACCTATGGAAGAGGAGCCACTCTTTGAGGCAATTAGTGCCTGTTATGAGCAGATAGAGACCCAAAATCCATCCATTGTCAATATCAACAAAGAGTATAAGTTTGATATCTTCAACCATACACTTATTCACAATAACAAAATCATTCCCTTGACCGATTCACAACACAAGCTCCTCTCTATCTTGATCAAAAACCAAGGACGTATCGTCTCCTACTCTGAGATAGAGAATCATGTTTGGTACGACAAAGTGATGAGTTCAGATGCCCTGCGTAGCCTAATACGTGATGTGCGTAAACTCATAGGCAAAGAGGCGATAGAGAATATCTCCAAATGTGGCTACAGGATACACCTCTATGGATAAAATTCTCAAGCTTAAATTTATCGCCATCATCCTCTATGCACTCTCAGCGATGCTCTTCTTTTATGATGATCACTTCATCCAAAACAGCACAGTGCTACACCACTATAGTAATTGGGAGTTTATGTTTGCCGTTTTGGGGTTGGGGGTTATTCTCTCTGCTTCGGTTTATAACTTGGCATTTTATCTCTATATCCGTAATCGACAATATCTCTACTATGGCATAGCACAGATTTTTATTCTCCTGACACTTATTGGTGTAGAGGGGATGCTTATTGCTCCATTTAGTGAGATGTATACCCTCAAAAGCCCCTATCTTTTGGATATCTCACAGACATTTATGCTGATATTCTCACTGCTCTTTATTCAAAAATTTTTCAAAACCTATCTAAGTGATAGACTTGATAAAACCATTAGGCTTATTATCAACATGGCTCTTTTGGATCTGATACTCTCTGTTATCTTAGGGCATACCTTTATTACCAAATTTGTTCCTACCTTTATGTGGGTGTGGCTAGTACTAAGTGAAGCACATCGCCATATCAAAGAGAAAGATGCCCCCTTTTGGTTTGTCTCTGTAGGATGGCATATCGTAATTGTTACTATTTTGTTGGAGTATACCTATATTATTGATCCTACCAAAGTAGACTTTCCCTTTTTGCATATCGCTTTTGCTTTGGAGTCTATGTTGCTCTCTTTTGCACTCTCTTATAAGTTCAAACTCATTGATGATGCCCAAAAGATACAGCAATCCCTACTGCTTCAACAGTCACGCTTAGCGAGTATGGGAGAGATGATCTCAATTATTGCCCACCAGTGGCGACAACCTCTCAATTTTCTCTCCTACTCATTGATGTTTATCAAAAGCAACTGCAAAAACAACAGTGATGCACTTGAGACCATCAAGGATGCCAATGAGCAACTACAATATATGTCACAAACCATTGAGAACTTCCGAAACTTCTACAATCCATCCAAGAATAGAGAAGAGTTTGATATCCAAGAAGCAACCCAAAAAACCTTGGAGATTGTCTCCCCTACCCTAGAACCTGCTCGTATCAAATTGCGTATTGATCTCAAAAACAACTTCACCTTCTATGCCAATAGCAATGAGTTTCAACAAGTTATTCTCAACATTATCAATAATGCCAAAGATGTCCTCATCGAACGCAAAATCAAAGAGCCAAAGATTCATATCATTATTGATGCACCTACCATTACCATCCAAGATAACGCAGGGGGAATTAGTCCTGAGAATCTTCCTAAGATTTTTGAACCCTACTTTAGCACCAAACCAAATAGTGATGGAATCGGTCTCTATATCGCCAAAACCATTGTGGAGAATGAGATGAGAGGAGAGCTCAAAGTCAAAACAGATCAAGAGGGCAGTAGCTTTGTGATTAAATTGAGGGATTAGTTGGCTATAATACCAAAAAAACAAAGAGGAATCATGTCACTAGAGACCCTAGGACTCTCTGAGGAGATACTCCAATCTCTCAAAGAGAGAGGCTACAAAAATGCAACGTCAATACAAACTGCACTCATTCCTGCCATACTAAAAGGGCGTGATATCATGGCAGGGGCACAAACAGGCACAGGGAAAACCGCAGGATTTGCCCTTCCTATTCTCCAAAAGCTTAGTAGAGATTTTCAAGAAAAAAACGTGCATCCAAAAGCCATTATTATTGTCCCAACCAAAGAGTTGGCGCGACAAGTTCATGAGAGCTTTATCAGCTATGGTCGCTATCTTCCTCTTCGGTCAGTCTCTCTTTATGGAGGGGTTAATATCAAGAGACAAACCAAACAACTCAATGCTGGAGTTGATATTATTGTGGCAACCTCAGGGCGACTCTTGGAGCATATCAATGCCAAACATATCAATGTAGATGCTGTACGCTACTTGGTGCTTGATGAGGCTGATACTATTTTGGATATGGGCTTTCTTTCTGAGATAAGCAAAATTCTTACCATGCTCCCCTCAAAACGCCAAAATATATTGATCTCTGCCACCCTCTCAGGATCTCTCAAACGCCTAGCCAAAGAGATACTTCATCGACCAGAATTGATCGAAGTAGATACCATGGGAACAACCGCAAGAAGTGTTCAGCAAGTAATCTATCCTGTAAGCAGTGAGCTTAAGATGGAGTTGCTCTCATATCTCATTGGGTCACGCAACTACCATCAAGTTTTGGTTTTTGTTCGCAAAAAGCAGATCGCCGATGAGGTCTGTAGGGAGTTAACCCTAAGTGGACTTAAGAGCTCTGCAATTCATGGAGACAAAAGCTCAGGAGAGAGAGCCAGAGCCTTAAAAGCGTTCAAAGAGGGCAAAATTCGTGTTTTGGTAGCCACTGATATTGCAGCACGAGGGATAGATATCCCTCTACTTGAAGTGGTGATAAACTACGATACGCCTCATGTAACAGGAGATTTTATTCACCGAATAGGGCGTACAGGTCGTGCAGGGAGAAAAGGGTTAGCAATTACGCTAATCTCACCCCAAGAGGAGATCGCCATCAAAGAGGTAGAACGGCTTATGGGCAGAGCCATAGAGCGTCAAGAGATTGAGGGCTACACGCCAAAAATCGAAAAACAACTACATGGAGCAAGAAAAAAATCACCAAGCCAAAAACGAACCGATGGGGCATTTGGCAAAAAAAAGAGCCACACCATACCGAGTAAAAAAAAGCGTAAAGTGACCAAACGAGACGCCTTTAAAGCTTATGATGCCTCCAAATCAAAAGAGGATAAAAAAAAGAGTAAGCGACCTAGAAGAGGACGTAGATAATCTTCGCTATAATACGAATAATTAATTGATGGAGTAGAAACTTTTGGAAAATCAAGCAGTAGATAAAAAAGCAAAACAAGAAAAAATTGTAGGAATGTTTGACGACATTGCCCAGACGTATGACTTGGCAAACCGTGTACTTAGTATGGGAATCGACAAACAGTGGCGACGCAAAGGGTGCCAAAAGGCGTATGAGATCTTGAATACCAAAAAGATTGGACAGATTACTGATGTGGCATGTGGTACAGGTGATTTGATTCTATTTTGGGATGAACAGGCAAAAGAAGCAGGGATCACAGTAGAGCAGTATGTAGGAGTAGATCCCTCTGTGGGAATGCTTGAAGTGGCACGCAAAAAGGTAGATTTTGCCAAATTCAAAGAGGGAAAAGCCCAAGAGCTTCCTATTGAAGACAATGCCACAGAGATTATCTCTATCTCATATGGTATTCGTAATGTTGTCGATCGAGTAGAGGCACTTCAAGAGTTTTATAGGGCTTTAAAGCCAGGTGGATTGGTAGTAATCTTGGAGTTTACCAAACAGGAACGCCGTAGCTTAATCGATAAAATTGTCGATTTTGGGATGAAAAATATACTACCAAGAGTGGGTGGACTCATCTCCAAAAACTACGCGGCCTACAAGTACCTTCCCGACTCCATAGAGGAGTTTTTGACTACTGAGATGTTGGCACAAGAGCTTGAAGAGGCAGGACTAAAGATGCAATATACCAAATCCTTTACATTGGGTATCTCTACCCTTTTAATTGCTCAGAAAGCTGAATAAATCAGCTTTCTAACACCAAGATATTTAAGTTTATACTATCCAGTAGAATTTTAAAATAGGATTGCTATCTCTGTGCCAAAAGCCATGCACTCAAGGCTTCAATCTGCTCTTGTGTTCGTACCCTACCCGTACCTCCCTCAGATTGACGGGCATTCATAGAGGCACGATTATCAAGCAGTTCAACCACCTCTTTATCTATCCTCATATCGATACTTTGAAGCTCCTCAAGAGAGAGTTCAGAGATATCAAGCCCTTTTGACTCTGCTAGATTGACCACACTACCTGTAATATGATAAGCATCCCTAAAAGGAATCCCAATATTCTTAACCAAATAGTCCGCCAAATCAGTAGCACAGAGATGTCCAATCATACAGGCTTGATTCATTCTATCCACATTAACCACCATCTCATCCATCATCTCATTGAGAACCTCCAAAGAGAGCAGTGCTGTTTTGACTGAGTCAAATACCCCCTCTTTATCCTCTTGCATATCTTTGTTATAGGCAAGTGGTAAGCCCTTCATTACCGTCAAGAGTGCTATTAAGTTACCATTAACCCGACCTGTCTTACCACGAAGTAGCTCAGGGATATCAGGATTCTTCTTTTGTGGCATGATGGAGGAACCTGTTGCATGTTTATCACTTAGTTGCACAAACCCAAACTCACTAGATGACCACAAGATAAGCTCTTCACTCAAACGGCTTATGTGCATCATCATCGTAGAGATATTAAACAAAATCTCTAATGCAAAATCCCTATCACTCACCGTATCAAGACAATTGAGTGTAGGCTCTTTAAATCCTAATCGCTCAGCGGTGGTCTTACGATTGATAGGATGAGGGGTTCCTGCTAGTGCTGCACACCCTATTGGTGAGTAGTTGTTGCGTTCATACGAATCCATAAAACGCTCATAATCACGCTTGAACATACTAGCATACGCCATCATGTGATATGCAAAATTGATAGGTTGTGCATGCTGAAGATGGGTCATCCCAGGCAAAAGGGTATCTATATTTTGATTGGCTACTTTGATAAAAGTCTCAATATTTTTGAGCAACAAGTGAGCAATCTGTTGTGTGTTTTTTTGAACATAGAGCCTAAAATCAAGTGCCACTTGATCATTACGGCTTCTAGCAGTATGCAGTCGCTTACCAGCATCGCCTATCTTTTGGGTCAATCGCCCCTCTACTGCCATATGAATATCTTCATCATCCCCATCAAGTAGATACTCACCACGCTCTATCTCCTCATATATCTCCACAAGCCCCTGCTCTATCTTCTCATAATCCTCTTGGGAGATAATCCCCTGCTCTGCCAACATAAAAGCGTGAGCCCTTGAGCCCTCTATATCCTCTCTATACAATACTTTATCAAAAGGGAGCGAGTTGTTGAGTTCTTGAAGTAGCTTAGAACTTGTCTGCGAAATTCTAGCTGATGCAATTTTTTTTGACACCATAAAATCCTAATAGTTTAAATCTTTTTAATTGGCGGATATTGTATCTAAGTTTTGATTATAAGGAGAACCTCTACCGTCGACTACAGAATTAGGTTATCATTATCACCTAACCTTTCAACTTTGATGCTTTTTTCGTACCTCTTGGAGATAAGTATGAATGGCTTTGATCTCTTCATCTGTTAGATAGTACATCGGCATAATTTTATGTCGAATGCTTTGATTATTTTTGTCTTTATACTGATTGCTTAGACTCTTCTTTAGTTCTTCAAAAGTATAGGTGGTGATATTGAGACCTTTGAGTATTTTTGGGTTGCGATGCTTGTCGTAATATTTGGCAATTTTCTGTCCACCTAAGCCCTCTTTGCCGTGACACTTATTACAAGCGATACCTCGTGGATTATTATATAGCATTTTACCATACTCATACTCTAGCAAAAAGCTCTCATCAGTTGCCATAGTGGTTGCATTCTCTTCTGTAGCAAATAGTAGTATAGGAAAAAGGAGTAGTAGTCGTTTCACTGTATATAACACCTATAAAGATTTTTTGATATAATAGCGAAAATTTAGCTAAAAGTGAAAAGAATGCAACTTATCGATGGAAAATCCTTGTCTAAAAAAGTTCAAAATTTTGTTCAGTCAGAGGTTGAACTTCTTAAAAAAGAAAAAAATATTGTTCCAGGTCTTGCCGTAGTTATTGTAGGAGATGATCCTGCTAGTCACGCCTATGTCTCAATGAAAGAGAAGGCCTGTAAAAATGTGGGTTTCTACTCAATCGCACACAAAATGCCCGATACCATTACCCAAGAGGAGATTATCAAGATTATTACAATGATGAACAATAATCCTCATATTCATGGTATCTTGGTTCAGTTACCTCTGCCTGATCATATCGATACCAATAAGATTCTTGAAGTGATCGATCCCAAAAAAGATGTGGATGGATTTCATGCCTATAATGTAGGACGTATGGTTACTAATTTGGAGAGTTTTGTGGCGTGTACCCCTTTGGGTGTGATGAAGATGTTTGAGGAGTATGAGATTGATCTTCGAGGCAAAGATGTGGTGGTAGTAGGTGCAAGTAATATCGTCGGTAAACCGATGGCATCACTTCTGCTAAATGCCGATGCAACTGTTACGGTTACGCATGTCTATACCAAAGATTTGGCATTTCATACACGCCAAGCAGATATTGTGATTGTGGGGGTTGGTATTCCCAATTTGATCCAAGAGGATATGATCAAAGAGGGAGCCATTGTTATTGATATTGGTATTAATCGTCTTGAGGATGGATCATTGGTAGGAGATGTTGATTTTGAAGCAGTTGCACCGCACTGCTCCTATATTACTCCTGTGCCAGGAGGGGTAGGACCCATGACCATTGCCATGCTACTCTCCAATACCCTCAAAGCGGCTAAAAACTTTGCAGAGGAGTCAAAATGAGATTCCTAAAAGCCTTACATCGATTCTCTAATAGTTGGACAGGGACGGTGATTATTGTCCTCTTTTTGATCTTTTTTGTGATTCAATCTTTTGTCATTCCTTCAGGTTCAATGAAGCGTACTCTTCATATTGGGGATTTTCTTTTTGCCAAAAAGTTTGTTTATGGTATACCTATCCCAACACTACCATGGGTAGAGGTTCCTTTGGTTCCTGATTTTAATAACAATGGGCATCTCATAGAGGGAGAGAGACCAAAGCGTGAGGATATTGTGATCTTTAGATATCCAAATGATCACAAGGTACACTATGTCAAACGCTGTGTTGCAAAGGGGGGTGATGAGTTGGTCTATCAGGACAAGCATCTCTTTATTCACTTTTCTGAGGGAGATGAGTATATCCGTACAAACTACCCCAAAGAGAAGATTATTAAATTTCGTGGGAAACTTTGGGTAGATAACCCTTATATGAACAAATATCCAGGGATTCAATATGTACCTGATCATCATGATAATATTTTCAAGATGCTACTACAAAGCTATATGTATACCCCTGATGGTATTGATATGTCACCTACCTATATAGAGTCTTTGGGTGGTGAGGTCTATAAGGTTAGAGATAGACCTGTGAATGCCCTCTACAAAAAAGTAGAAAAGGATCACTACTATATGATAGGGGATAATCGAGACAACTCCAACGATAGCCGTTTTTGGGGATCAGTCTCTTATGCAGAGGTTGTAGGACAGCCATGGTTGATCTATTTTTCGTGGGACAACCAAACCAAAAAGGTTCGTTGGGATAGGGTAGGTACTTTTGTCAATGATCTTCAATATGATGAACCGCGATACTAATTAAGGATAGAGAGATGAAATTTTATATAGCAACAGATCATGCAGGGTACAATATCAAAGATTTTGTAAAAGAGGTGGTTGTTAATTTGGGTCATGAGATTATAGATTTGGGACCTCATAGCAGTGATCGTGTGGATTATCCAGATTTTGCCAAAAAGTGTGCCAATGCAGTAATAGAGGATGAGGGTAGCTTTGGTATACTTATCTGCGGTACAGGCATTGGTATAAGTATTAGTGCAAACAAGGTTCCAGGGATTCGTGCAGCACTCTGTCATGACCACTACACTGCCAAGCTTACAAGGCAACACAATGATGCCAATATATTGTGTTTTGGAGAGAGAGTTGTGGGCAAAGGGGTCATTGAAGAGATGATTGAGGCGTTTGCAAACACAGCATTTGAGGGTGGTAGACACGCAGGGCGTGTAGATAAGATCGAAGGGTGTACGCTAGGGGCTAATCTAGGTTAATCTCTATAGTGTTAGGGTTGAGAAGATCAAAATAAATAGAACGGTTATGATCAAAAGATCAATCCTACTCTTGGAGATAAGCTCCTTGAAATTCTCCTCTCTTTGCCATCTTCTAAAATCCCCATAAACAAGAGAAGATCGTGCAACTAATTTCATAATATGTAAAAGCAGTGATATGGGCATACTATTCCTTTTTTTGATATTATAGCATATTTTTTATTGTTATTTTCTGTTTTTATCTCTTTTTTATCCCATTAAGCACCTTTAGGGTATAATCGCGACAATTAAATAAACACCACCAAATATGGATTACTTATGAGCGAAACTCAAAATACAGAAACTAAAAAAAACGTATACAACCCAAAAGAGATAGAGGAGAGCTACTATAAGCTTTGGGAAGAGAGAGGCTACTTTGAGATAGAGGGTAACAAATCTATCCAAAAACCCGACAAACATTTCACCATTATGATGCCACCACCAAATGTAACTGGTCGGTTGCATATTGGTCACGCTTTGACATTTACCCTTCAAGATATTATTGTTCGCTACAAAAGAATGGATGGGTACAAAACACTCTGGCAACCAGGGGTTGACCATGCAGGTATTGCGACTCAAAACGTGGTAGAGAAACAGCTTCTAGCTGAAGGAACGACCAAAGAGGAGATTGGACGTGACGCATTTTTAGAACGTGCATGGATGCAAAAGGAGAACTCTCAAGATGCTATAACAACTCAGCTTAGAAAATTAGGGGTCTCTCCTGCTTGGTCTCGTGAACGTTTTACGATGGATGAGGGGTTAGGAAAAGCAGTCAAAAAAGCCTTTAAGCAGATGTATGATAATGGTTTTATTGTTCGTGGTAACTATATGATTAACTGGTGTACTCATGATGGTGCGTTGAGTGACATTGAAGTAGAACACGAAGACCATCTGGGCAAAATGTACCACATCAACTACCCATTGGCTGATGGTTCGGGAAACATTACGGTAGCAACCACTCGTCCTGAGACCTACTTTGGTGATACGGCTGTTATGGTTCACCCTGATGATACACGCCATAACCATTTGATAGGTAAAAAGATAAAATTACCATTGATTGAGCGTGAAGTTGAGATTATTGGTGATGAGCATGTAGATATGGAGTTTGGAACAGGGTTTGTAAAGGTTACCCCTGCACACGATACCAATGACTATGAAGTGGGTAAACGTCACAATTTAGAGTTTATTACTATTTTTGATGAGCGTGGGATTCTAAATGACTACTGTGGTGAGTTTAAAGGGTTAGAGCGATTAGAGGCTCGTGAGGTGATTGTAGCGAAGCTTGATGAGGCTGGTTTTATGGTCAAGATAGAGGAGCATCCTCACCAAGTGGGTCACTGCTACCGATGTAAGAATATTGTAGAGCCATATATCTCCAAGCAGTGGTTTGTCAAAAAAGAGTTCGCCTCCTCTGCTATTGAGAAGGTAAACAACGGTGAAGCAGAGTTCTTCCCTAGCCACTGGATAAACTCCTATAACGCTTGGATGAGTGAGTTGCGTGACTGGTGTATCTCTCGTCAACTCTGGTGGGGACATCAGATTCCTGTATTTTACTGTAGAGATTGTGACCATGAGTGGGCTGTAGATGGAGAGAACCCAACCTCTTGCCAGAAGTGTTCTTCTCAAAATATCTACCAAGACCCTGATGTATTGGATACTTGGTTTAGCTCTGGTCTATGGCCATTCTCAACACTTGGTTGGGGTAATGGCGAATGGGGCAAAGGTGAGTTGTGGAGTGAAGATGATATGAAAAACTTCTACCCAAATAACCTACTCATTACAGGTTTTGATATTCTCTTCTTCTGGGTTGCTCGTATGTTGATGATGGGTGAGAATATTACAGGTGAATTGCCATTTAAAGATATCTACCTACATGCACTGGTCAAAGATGAGCATGGAGAGAAGATGAGTAAATCTAAAGGGAATGTGATTGACCCATTAGAGACTATTGATAAGTACTCAACTGATGCACTTAGATTTACCTTGGCTATCTTGGCTGTTCAGGGGCGTGATATCAAATTGAGTCAAGATAAACTAGAGCAGAGCCGTAACTTTACCAACAAGCTCTTCAATGCGACAAACTTCTTGCAACTAAACCAAGAGCATTTTGATGATCTTGACCCTGCCAACATAAAAACCCCTCTAGGGCGTTATATGTTGGCAAGATTTAATATGGCAGTCAAAGAGACAAGAGAGTTTATGGATATCTACCGATTTAATGATGCTGCGACAGTTCTTTATCGATTCTTGTGGGGTGAGTTCTGTGACTGGGGAATTGAGCTAAGTAAAGCAGACAAAGCCTCTGTAGCAGAGCTTGGAAGTATCTTTAAAGAGTCTATGAAGCTACTTCACCCATTTATGCCATTTATTACCGAAAATCTCTACATGAGACTCTCAAAAGAGAGGCTAGAAGATGGTGAATCGATTATGATCAAAGCCTACCCAACGGTAAGCAAAGCAGATAATGAGGTGATTAAACAGTTTGATCTGATTATAGAAGCGATTGTCTCTGTAAGACGATGTAAAACACTCATAGAAAAAGGGAATCAAAAAATCGAAAAAGCCTCACTCAAAATGCCAAGTGGTTCTGATTTGGAGATGATGAAACCATTTATAGAGAAGCTTGGAAAGGTAGAGGAGATCACCTTCGTAGAGGCTAAACTAGAAAACTCAGTAACAGATGTCTCTGACAACTTAGAGACCTTCATCTCTACTGATGATGTAGATATGTCAGCAATTATAGGGAAGCTTACCAAACAGAAAGAGAAACTAGAAAAAGAGATAGCCAAACTAAATGGAATGCTCAATAACGAAAAATTTGTAGCCAATGCACCAGAAAAGGTGATTGCCAATAATAAAAAAGCGTTAAGTGATGCGAAGGAAAAGATGGCTAAGGTTGAAGCTGAGTTGAAGGGGTTTGAGTAGGTGGTGGTTATTGTTATCACCACTCTTTAACAATATATGAGGGCATAAAGGAGAATCACCACCTTGAAATCTAGCAGAAAATAGATAAAAAACATATCTATTCCCCGCTTCTAAAAAACTACCCTACCATCGCTTCAAGCTCTTCTTTGGAGACTTTGTTGAAGTTTAAGTATCTATAGACATCATCTGTCATCTCTGGCTTGATCTTGTTAGGTACAATCTCCATATACTCAGCAGCTGTTGGGATTCTACCCTTGAGGGCTACTACTGCAGCTAACTCTGCTGATCCCAAATAGACCTGAGAACCTTTTCCTAATCTGTTATCAAAGTTTCTTGTTGATGTTGAGAATACATAAGCATTCTCTGCAACACTCGCTTGGTTACCCATACAGAGTGAACAACCTGGAATCTCTGTTCTCGCTCCTGCCATACCAAATACAGAGTAGTACCCCTCCTCTTGTAGTGTCTTCTCATCCATCTTTGTTGGAGGACAAACCCAGAGTGTTGTAGGCACTTTACCTTCACCTCTTAGGACTTCACCCAATGCTCTAAAGAGACCTATATTGGTCATACATGAACCTACAAACACCTCATCGATATCTGTTTTGAGTCCAGCTTCATGAATTTCAGTTAAAGTTTTAACATCATCTGGATCATTTGGACATGCCAAAATTGGCTCTGTAATCTGATCTAGGTCAATCTCAATAATAGCAGCATACTCTGCATCTTTGTCTGCCTCAAGAAGCTCAGGATTGGCAATCCAAGCTCTCATCTTATCTGCTCTTCTTTGAAGTGTTGCTTTATCCTCATACCCTTGTGCTATAAGCTCCTCTATAAGAACAATATTTGACTCCAAATACTCAATAATTGGCTCTTTATTAAGCTTAACCGTACAAGCAGCCGCACTTCTCTCTGCTGAGGCGTCACTTAACTCAAATGCCTGTTCACATTTGAGATCCTCTAGCCCTTCAATCTCCAATACTCTTCCTGCAAAGATATTTTTCTTACCTTTTTTCTCCACGGTCAAAAGTCCATCTTTGATCGCTTGATGAGGAATCGCATTGACAAGGTCTCTTAGTGTAATACCAGGTTGCATTGTCCCTTTAAATCTAACCAAAACAGACTCTGGCATCGTTAGAGGCATCATCCCTGTAACAGCAGCAAAGGCTACAAGTCCTGAACCTGCGGGGAAACTAATTCCTATTGGGAAACGGGTATGGCTATCTCCTCCTGTTCCTACTGTATCTGGAAGACACATTCTGTTTAACCATGAGTGAATAACCCCATCACCTGGTCTTAGGATAAACCCTTTTCTCTCTGTCCAGAATTTTGGAAGTGTATGTTGGAGTTCAATATCTGCTGGTTTTGGATATGCTGCAGTATGACAGAATGATTGAAGTACAAAATCAGCACCAAAATTCAATGCTGCCAACTCCTTGATCTCATCTCTTGTCATCGGTCCTGTTGTATCTTGGCTTCCTACTGTTGTGGCTATTGGTTCACAGTAGACACCTGGTTTGACACCCTCCATACCACAAGCTTTTCCTACCATTTTTTGTGCTAGAGTATAACCTTTTCCATTGTCTTCAGGCTGAGATGGAGTCATAAATATATCTCCTGCATCCATTCCCAAGGCTTCTCTTGCTTTAGCAGTAAGACCTTTACCAATAATAAGCGGGATTCTACCACCTGCTCTCATCTCATCAGGGAGTGTATTTGGCTCAAGTGTAAACTCGCTAACAACCTCACCATCTTTTTCGATCACCCCTTGATATGGCTTGATAGTAATCACATCACCTGTCTCAAGATTGGCGACAGGTGCTTGAATTGGTAGACAACCACTATCCTCTGCGGTATTAAAGAAGATTGGAGCAATAATATCACCAATAACAACCCCTCCTGTTCTCTTGTTTGGAATACCTGCAATATCTTGACCAATATGCCACTGAACAGAGTTGATACCTGACTTTCTACTACTTCCTGTTCCGACAACATCACCTACATACGCCAATGGATGACCCTTCTCTTTTAGCTCTGCCATAGTCTTTAGTGGATCTGGCATTCTTGATTGCAAGAAAGAGTTGGCATGAAGAGGAATATCTGCTCTTGTAAACGCCTCAGATGCAGGAGAGAGATCATCTGTATTTGTCTCACCTGGAACTTTATAAACAGTAACAACTATCTCCTCTTCAAGAGGTGGTCTATTGGTAAACCACTCAGCATTTGCCCAAGACGCAACAACCTCTTTTGCCTTTGTATTGCCCTCATCCATTAGCGTCTTGACATCATTAAATGAATCATAAACCAAAAGCGTATTTTTTAACTGTTCTGCAGCAGTATCTGCTACCTCTCCCTCTATCTTCAGAGCTTCAACCAATGGTTTAACATTGAATCCACCTAACATGGTTCCTAAAATTTCACATGCCTTTACTGCATCAATGGTCTCACAAGAAGCGTTACCCTGTACAATATCATTCAAAAATGCTGCTTTTACATACGCTGCATCATCAACACCTGCTGGAACTTTTTGGGTGAAAAGCTCCATAACATAATCCACATCTTCGATAGGAGTTGCTTTGAGCAACTCTACCAATTCAGCAACCTGCTCTGCTGTTAGTGCCAAAGGGGGAACACCAAGTGCTGCACGCTCCTCAGTATGTTTTCTATAATCTGCTAGTAATGACATCAATGTCTCCTATTTGGTTAAATATTTTGTTACGATATTCTATACTATTAGTCGTTATATTGTTACTTTAAAGCACACTATTTGACTCCTAGTTTTTTTTATGTATCAATTGGTTACAAGCTACCTTTGGAGAGTAGCCTTACCATACAAATAACTTCCAAATCCAACCAAAGATAAAGAAAGTAGAAATATCGTATAAAATATTCATCTCTCTACTTACGAAATACCAAAAGAGACTTCTCAACCTCATCACCATAGATGGCAATTGCTTTTTTGGAGACGAGTTTGAGGTTGGAGAGTTTTTGGATTTTGGTGACGGTGTGATAGTATTGGGTGATCTCCTCTTGGGACTTCTCAAAGCAACCCTTTTGCTTCTCTTCAAAGAGGGTAAAATCCATATAGTACTCCCCTGCCTCTTCATCATAATCACTATCAATCGTCACAAAACGATCATCGCCATCTTTGATAAAAGAACCCGCAGCGACTACTTTAAAAGCATAAAGGGTATTGATATCAAAAATAAAATGCCCTCCCTCCTCAAGTCGCTCTTCAACACAACGCAGAAATCTTTTAAGATGTTTATCATCAAGATAGTTTACCATATCAAAAATCGCAGTAATAAGATCATATCTTTTCTCTAATTTACACAGGTCAATTGCATAAGCATCTACCCCTTTGGCTCTGCTCATCTCAACCATCACTTCACTTAGATCAATCCCCATCGCCTCAACCATTGGGTAGCGTTTGCCAACCTCTACCAAAAAACCTCCTGAACCACATCCAACATCAAGTAGGCGATGAAACTTCAATCGATCCAATATCTCATAGTAGTATTCATTGAGAATAGGCGTAACCTCATCTACGCCCAAAAGATCCTCGACTTTTGCATAGAGATCCAAAGCACTAGACACGACGCTGTACCACGCTATTTATCTTCTCATAGAGTGAGAGAATCTCATCTTTTTTGGCATAGTAGGCATTTTTGTTGGCGATTAGATGTGCGGAGGAGTCCATGATCTCTTCGGCAACTTTGAGTCCATTCTCTCTCATGGTAGCTCCCGTCTCGACAATATCTACAATAGCATCTGCCAATCCCACCAAAGGAGCAAGCTCGATTGATCCATAGAGTTTAATAATCTCTACCCCTACTGCTTTGGTAGCAAAATACTTTTCGGTGATATTGACCATCTTGGTTGCGATTTTGATATTGGGTTTGCTCCAATCTAGCTCATCTTCATTACGAATTCCAATAGCCACCTTGCATCGTCCCAAATTCATATCCAAGAGCTTGACAATATCTAGCTCCTTTTCAGTAATGACATCTAATCCTACTACCCCAATATCAGCAGCACCATACTCTACATAGGTAGGAACATCTTGATTACGTACATTGAGGAATCTAAAATCTCCTACCTCCATAATCAACTCACGCCCCTCAAACTTGAACTCTCCACCAAATATCTCTGAAAATATCTCTAGTGTCTCTTCTGCGATTCTCCCCTTTGGGAGTGCTACTGTTAACATACTATTCCTTAGCAACGATTTATCGATGCGATTATACCATATCATCTTAAAGCTCTCTATGTTAAAATTGTTTATGAAATTTTCAATCCTAATACCCCTAATCATCATTCCACTTTTGGCAGAGGAGCGATCCTTTTTTCTCAAACACACCAATGACCTGATCTTTGGGGTAGATAGAGACTACTCCACAGGGACAGAGATCGGCATAAAATTAGGAGAGAACTGCTACAGTATTCTCCAAGATATCTATACTCCTGACCAAAAACAGACCTCCCACCCGATCCAAGGAGAGCATCCCTATGCAGGTTGGCTTGCGATCAAAGCACTTCATAACTACCAATTTTATGGGCATCCTGCCTATGTGGCACTCTCATTAGGAACAGTCGGCAAACGTGCCAAAGCCAAAGAGGTTCAACGCCTATTTCATCAACTTATTCATAATGATGAGATCAATGGATGGGACTCTCAACACCCTAACCAATATGGCTATATCTTGGAGTTTTATAATCGATACCATACCCTTTATCTTGATCCATTCTCTCACCTTAGCCTTGGGGGAGTTCGTCAATATTGGGAGCTAGGTATTCACAAATCATACACCTCTAATCTTTTGGGAAGAGAGGTAGCGTATTGGGGAGAACTCTCCACACAATATGTTGACAAAAATATCTTCCTAGAAGAGGATCGTAATGGCTATAAGGTAGAGAAGAAGAGATTTGTATCGACCATACAACTAGGTATTCGTACACACCTTGGTGATTATGAGATTACTATCACTACCCAACTCTCTAGTCGAGATTACCAAACACAGAAACTCCCCTATGGAGAGGGGAGCCTAATGGTCGCTCATCCCTTCTAAGATACGCTTCATCCCTTGGAAGATCAATCTCTCATCAAACACTGCCCCCTCAAAAAAGGAGCTTAGAAAAGCGCCATCACCACCTGAGATATAGAGCCTCTTATCCTCTCTATGCTTCTCAATAAGTGCCTTGATAGAGCCTACTATACCATAGGATATCCCCTCTTGGGTGCTACGAGGAAGATGCTCTATATTGATTCTCCTATCAAGCTCTACTAAGAGTGCCGGAGAGATATCGCCAAAGGCTTTGAGATAAGAGCGAATACCTGGCAGAAGAAACCCCCCTTGGTAGATGCCATCGGCAACAAGATCTACGGTAATGGCAGAACCTGCACTCACAAATATCCCATTAGGGTGAGAGAGACACAGTGCCTTACGATCGATACCCATGGTCTCATACTCATTGGGTAGATGAATCAAAGAGGAGATATCCCTCCATCTTTGAAGTTGAGATAGGTCTGATTTGAGTTGATGATTCACTGTAATATAGCAGAGATCTTGATGGGCATACTGCTCAATGCCCTTTTGGTGATCCAGATGGATAACCTCTTTGCCATCATAGATATGCATACGACTATTCCCAATGTCTGCCAAAATCATCCTAAACCTTTACCCGAGACTCCAATGCCCTACTCAATGAGATCACATCAATATTATCCAACTCCACTCCTGTAGGAACACCTTGTGCGATTTTGCTAAAGATTAGATCCATATCTTTGAGCTTATCTTCGATATAGAGGATCATCGTATCGGTTGCCAAAGAGGGAGGAAAAGCAAAAATCACCTCCTCTACACCATCAACAGCTGATTTGAGATGATACTCATCAAGATCAGTTAACTCTCTAACAATATAATAGAGACCATTATACTGTCCACTTCCTTCGATGGTGAGTATATCTTTGGCACTCTGAACAATACAGAGCTTGGTCTCATCGCGATACTCATCTGAACAGATTGCACAGAGTTCATCTTCGCTCATATTGTGACACTTTTGACAACGTCTAATACTCTTAACCCCCTCCTCTATTGCATGGGCAAGTTTCATGGCACCAAAACTATCCTCCATGACGAGATGATACGCCATCTTGATCGCTGATTTTTTGCCAATAGAGGGCATCTCTTCAAATGCACTGACCAGATTCTCAAAGGCTTCTATTTTGTATTTTTTCATACGATATAATCAGAGACCTTTGAGCTATTAGCAACTGTTTTGATAAACTCAACAACCTTAAGATGCTCAGGGTGTGTTGCATAAGTCTCCAACCCCTCCAAATCATCAAACTCTGTATAGATACTTAAATCCATCGCTCTATCTTCCTCTGAAAAGTTAATACCCACCTCCATCTTTTTGAGTGTAGGAACAGTAACAAGCAGTGCCTCTAGCATCACTTTTGCTTTGGCGATATTGAGTTTTTTGTTCTTCTCTTTAAAATCAAACATAACGATATGCTTTACCATGGCTTGGCTCCCTTTTTGAATTATAAAATATCGGGATTATATCAAAAATATGATAGAATTCGCCCAATTTACTATTTTGGAGATAACTAATGACAGAACTTGACTACTATGAAGCTTTGGAAGTTAGCCGAGACTGTTCGGGAGCTGAACTCAAAAAATCTTATCGAAAACTTGCGATGAAGTACCACCCTGACCGAAATCCAGGAGATAAGGAGGCCGAAGAGAGATTCAAAGTAATCAATGAAGCTTACCAAGTCCTTAGTGATGAGAGCAAAAGAGCCATCTATGATCGATATGGCAAAGCGGGACTCGAAGGACAAGGGGGTGGTGGCTTTGGTCATGGTCAAAGTATGGATGATATTATGGATATCTTTAACTCCATGTTTGGAGGATCTAGCGGTGGTTTCGGGGGATTTGGTGGCTTTGGAGGTCAACATCGAAGACGACAAAATAATCAAAAATATCATTTAGACTTTGAGATAGAACTACCTCTTAAATTCAATGAAGCAATTTTTGGGGTTGAGAAAAAGATTAATATTAAATACAAAGTCCCCTGTAGTGACTGTAAAGGGACAGGTGCCGAAGGTGGGAAACTTGAAAAGTGTGACTACTGTAATGGACAGGGTCAAGTGGTTATGAAACAAGGGTTTATGTCCTTTGCACAGACCTGTCCAAAGTGTCATGGAGAGGGGCAAAAGGTCAATCAAAAATGCCATTCATGTTCAGGACGAGGTTATCATGAAGAGCCTGATACCATCACCATCAATATCCCAGCAGGTGTTGATACAGGAAACCGCCTTAGAGCCCAAGGATATGGAAACCAATCCAAAAATGGACAACGAGGAGATCTCTACTTGACCTTTAATGTAGAGGAGGATGAGAACTTTATCCGTGAAGGGTCTAATATCTATATCGAAGTTCCTGTATTCTTCACCCAAGCAGCACTAGGAGAGAGCATCACTATCCCCTCACTCTATGGTGAACTTGAGCTTGATTTGCGTGTTGGAACCAAAGATAGAGAGCAGTTTATCTTCAACAATGAAGGGGTTGCAGATGTGCATACAGGGGAGCGTGGCAAACTTATCGCTCAGGTCAAAGTCATCTACCCAAAACGTCTCAAAGAGGAGCAAAAAGAGCTACTCCAAAAACTCCAAGAGAGTTTTGGAGTGGAGAGTTCTCCGCACAAAAATAGTTTTGAAGATGCTTTTGCACGTGTTAAAGGGTGGTTTAAGAAGTAATTTTTTACTACTTAGCTTGGGTATCTTCAGGGATATCCAAACTTACACTTCTATTCTCCTCTCTTCTTTTTTCTTGATCCTCTAATGTGACATTATCCTCATCTGTTGTAATGTTTTCTGAAGATTGCTCTTGTTTTTTTGGCTCCTCTTCTACCGTAGGAGTACTCTCCTCCTCTTTACTACTCTCTACTACTTTAGCCTCTTGTGCCTCTTCAGCTTTGGTTGCGATACTCTCTTTTAGCTCATCATACTTCTCTTGAAGCTCATCAAGCTCCTCTTGAATATCCTCTTTATTGCTACTCATATCTGCAATCGCTTCACTGTTAGCACCATATTTATAGACCAACTCTCCTCCCTCTTTACCCTGCTTGAGAATAGCTACGGTAAATCCAATAAGAATTAAAATAAAAAAGAGTCGAGCTACTACTTTAGAGAATGCCATAAAGAGTAGCTTAAGCACTACCATTGCCAATGCCCCATAAACCAGATAGGCACCCATCAACTTATGCTCTTTGAGTTCTGCTTGTCCCTCTGACGTCAAAAGGGAGTATGCCTCCTTACCATCAACTCCACCTGAAAGATAAGCACTCACCATAAAGAGAGCAACAAGGGTAATCAAAAAGAGAGAGAATACAGAGAGTGCTCGTTTTTTGAAAAAGAGATTGATAATCTCAAGAAGAATAATAACCACTGGAATAGCAACAACAAAGTGTACTACCGCGGGGTGAAGCAAAACAGGAATATCAAATGGCAACGGAACGGTTGGTATGGTAATAGTTGGTAATGACATAATAGTCTCCTTTTTAAAATTTAATATTTTATTATAACAAAAAAATATAATTTATATCTTGAAATGACTCAAGAAATTCAATTCTATTGATGAATATTAGATAACTTTTGTCAAGATCTTATAGATCACAAATCCAAAAAATAGGGTTATAAAGATTGAGAAATAGATTGGTATCGATTTGGTAATGACAAATACCACAATCAAAATAGCCAAAAGTGTTGGTACTTCATTGTAGGCTCGAAAAAATTGTCAATTTCGATAACAATTATCTCTTAGGAGTATCTTACGAAAATAGTCCAGACTCAAAGAGTATGCAATCATCAAAGAGAGAAGAAAAAGCTTAGCAATAAACCACCCTTGCGTAAGCAAACCTGTGTTGATATAGATCATCAAGCTCCCACTAAAGATTGTTGCCAACATCGCAGGATAACCTATAACCTTATAGATCTTCTCCTCTTGAATCTTAACCACATCTGTAAAATCTTGCTTCTCCTTATGCTCTTGGTGATAGACAAAAAGCCGTGGCATATAAAAGAGCATTGCCATCCATGAGATAACAGCAATCACATGAAATGCCAATATCTCAGTATAGTAGTCTGTTAGCATCTTTTAGCTCCTTTTTTTGCTGTTATCATATCTTTTTTCAATAGTAAAATCAACAATTTCATAAACTCCCTTGTAAAGTTGTCGTTTATATACCATAATATCATAATAACAACCAACCTCCAAAGGCTGATCTACTCCATAGATTGCTATCTTCCCACTGCTATCTTTTATAATGGCTTTGCGATTTTTGATCGATAGAACCTCTATATTTTTAATCAACACAGGAAGATTTATCTTTTGATTCTTGAGTTTTTTGAGTATTGAGAGTGTAGGATGATAGACTTCATGCCAATAGGGCTTAGTAGCAAAAGATGCCAAAATAGGAAGATGATCAGAATAGCCTACTCCTTTATGTCTCTTTTTTTGATACTGCCAACGTAGAATATATCCCTTTTTATGAAAAAGATAAGATCTTTTGAATACCTTAAATGAGTTATTTTGATAATCAACTCCTCGACCATCTACTAAACTTTGAGGGATAAGTATGGCATCCAATGCCTGTTTCTTCCCATAAAAATTATGACTCCAACGTTGATAGATTGGGAGTTCATACCATAGATTATAGTGACTCTTCTCTGAGATATCCTCCTCTCTAACCGTTTGCATCGTCTCTATCATAATCGACTCATTATAGTGTAGATTAAAATCACCCAAAATAATATATTCACTCCTAGCAGACAAAGAGGTAATCCGTTGCTTCAGTGCCAAAGCAGAACGAAGGCGTTTACGATTAGGGGAGTGTTTTGAGTTCCAGTGATTGACAAAAATATAGAGAGGATTTCCCTCAATAGTAAACTTTGTCTCTAAAATATTACGAATCCCCCTTGATCTACTCACCACAATATCTCTAGCGTATTGGATAGGTATTTTTGAGAGTAATCCAACTTGAATGGCACTTTTGGCTTTATGCGTAATCGCACGATAGCCATAAGAACAACCATATTTTTTGAGTGATTGTTGCAAAAGCTTTAGGGCATTGAGATTCTCTATCTCTTGTAGTCCAATGATATCGGCATCTATTTCACAAATCACCTCTGAGATATTGGTCAACTTCCTATTGAGTATTGCGGGTATCCAATGATGCCGATAGGGGATATATTCCGGATATTCACTACCATCATGGTGCATATCAAAAAGGTTTTCAACATTATAAGAGGCGACGGTTAATGTTTTGGCAAAGAGAGAGGAGAAAAGGAGAAAAAAGAGCAGAAGTTTTGGCATCAACTATAAAAGGTGGGCAGAGTTGCCCACAGAATCACTATCTAAACATCTTGCCCAACATCTCCATGGCACCATCAGCACCACCTACTTTTTCGAGCATATCATTGATAAGAGAGTTTTCACCAGAAGTTACTTTGTCAATAAGATTGGGCAAAGCATCAGATAAAGCACCCTTGGCACTCTCTTCACTAAGTCCTAAAGATGAGGCAAACTCAGAGATCTTATCAGCGCCTAGAAGCTCACCTATATCATCCAATGAGATAGGCATATTCTCTCCATCTCCAAACCATGAGCTTACAATCTCACCTAAATTACTATCTGAAAGTTTAGAGGCAAAAGCACTAAGATCAATGCCATTCTCTCCACCAATAAGATTACTCAAAGCGTTGCTAATTGCTTCACTATCTAATTCTGTAGTGGCATCATCACTATTACCTTTGATCAATTCTGAACCCATATTTAATATATCATTAAAATCCATTAAGCCAATCCTTTTTGTTAATATAGAGTTAGTATAACCTAAAATAGGTTACAACAATCTAATACCATTTTCATCTGATATTATTTTTTTCTGTTCTACTAAAGCAGTCACTGTACGCTTGAAGCTCTTCTTGCTTAGACCAAAAGAGTCCATAATCTCTTCAGCACTGCTCTTAGAGTTAAGAGAGATAGATCCTCCTCTCTTTTGTAATATACTCAATACTTTGGAAGTATAATACTCACTATTTGCTTTTTTGCCAATAGGTTGCAAGGAGAGATCTAATTTACCATCATGACGAATATTTTTTAGGTAAGCAACCCTACGATCTCCTACCAATAAAGGTTCAAAAATTTCATTATCAAAGAGCATCCCCTCATAGAGATTCTCAACAATAACCTTATATCCTAGAGGTGTTTTGGAGAGTACCAATATATTAAGTGGTTGATTTTTTCTCAAACCTTTTGGCTTGTATGAGAGCCATTTTCCTATCTTGTGTGTACCATAGAGTCGTCCTGTCTCAGAGTCCAAACAGACCCTAAGAATATATTTAGAACCAATATGAAAATAACACTTCTGCTCAGAGAGAGGAACAAAAAGATCCTTGGGAAGTCCCCAATTGACAAATGCCCCATACTGTTTGTAATCAACCACTGTAAAATAACCAAATTCACCCAATTTTGCATAGGGGTATTTGGTTGTGGCAACAGGTCGATCCTCTGAGTCGGTATAGACAAATACCTCTATCTCTGAACCAATAGGCATCTCCTCCTCAACCACATAAGCATTTGGCAAAAGAACCTCTTCAAAATTCTCAGCCCGAAGGTAGAGTCCGTAATCCGTATCTCGCTCAACACGCAGAGTGTTGATCTCTCCAATGGCTATTGTAAGATTCAATCGATGCTCTTTAGGTGCTGGGCAAAAACATCAGGAGCAATAAACCCTGTTAGTGATTTTTTGGGAAGGAATTTGTTGTTTTTATCAAAGAAGATAATATTTGGTGTTCCAAAGAGGTCAAAGTTTTTAAGAAGATCCTTGTCATCTTGTGTATTTTCAGTCACATCAATAGAAATAAAAGTAAAACGTTTCAACTCTGCTTGTACCGCAGGATTTGGAAAGGTAATAGCTTCAAGCTCTCGACATGAGGCACAAGATTTTTTACCAAAATCAACAACTACTGGCTTATCACTCTCTTTTACCTCTTTGAGCAAGCGTGCTATAGAGTAACCAAGATGTCTGTTTTCACTTTTGGATATCTCATTATTGGTCACTACAGGGCTATCTGCAGAGAGACTGCCCTTAACAACTGTTGGGTTTGTAAATTTTTCAAAAGGATGCATCATCGATGTTGATCCACTCAAAAGAGCAATAAAGAGTGAGATTCCATAAAGCAAAAAAATAAATCCTAATAATTGAAATAGTTTTGTAGCCCCTTCAAATGTACGATTGCTATTAAATACCCCCATATAGATCGCCATCCCCATAAAGAGTAGTGACCATAATGCCATAGTCATCCAATCAGGAAGAATCTTGGAGAACATAAAGATGGAGAGTCCCAACATCACCACACCAAAGACCTGAGAGACACGGGTCATCCACCCTCCTGGCTTTGGCATAAATTTACCTGCGCCAACTCCCACGAGCAAGAGAGGAAGTCCCATCCCTATACTCATAACAAAAAGTGCCATCCCCCCTAAAAAAGCATCTCCTGTTTTAGAGATAAAAATTACAGCTCCCGCCAATGGTGGTGCCACACATGGTCCAATAATAAAAGCAGAGAGAAAGCCCATAATAGCGGTCCCAATAATCCCTTTTCCTTGTGCGGAATCACTGGCATTATGAATTTTGGATTGCCATGAAGCAGGAAGTTGAAGTTCATAATAACCAAATAACGAAAGAGCCAAAGCAAAAAATATCACTGCAAAAGTGGTTAATACCCAAGGATTTTGCATGGCTGATTGTATATCAGCTCCCAATACACCTGCAATAATTCCCAAAATAGTATAGGTCACTGCCATAGAGAGAACATAGACTAATGAGGTAAAAAATCCTTTAGCAGCACTGGGTTTAGAACTTCCTGACTGAGAGACAATAATAGAGGAGAGAATAGGAATCATAGGGAAAATACAAGGAGTCAATGCCAATAACAGACCAAAAATAAAAAAGAGGGAAATAACAAAAAATGAACTCTCACTTTTGAGAATGTCTACAATATTAGCAGAGTTAGACTCCTTGGTAAAATTTATAATTTTTTGAAAAAAACCAATTTTTGGAGCATCAAAGGTATACTCTTTGATGATAGGACTATAACAGATTCCTCCCTTATCTGCACACCCTTGAAACTCTATCTGTAATGTATAGCCACTCTTCTTTGGAATTTTTGAAGCGATATCAGCCACAGGAATATCAATTTCAATATCTTTACTATAGACCATATCACCATCTTGCTCATGAGCTTTTGGTCTTTTGACCTTTAGTTCAAACTTTTTTGGCTTTATAATCATATATTTTAATGTTTCATCTGAGACGTGAACATCTTTTGCTAAGATAATCTTAGTCTCAATAACATCTCCATTCTCAACCGCGGAGACTTTAAATGCCTCTTCTGGGTTTAAAATAGTTGATTGATTTTTAAGTGCCGCTTCAAATCCAGCCGTTAAAAATAGAGTCATAAGCAAAAATAGTTTCAAAAATTTCATTCTCTTTAATCCCTTTTTCAAGTGAATATATTATATTTAGGAGAGATTGTCTCTCTGTATCTCGTACTATAGCGAATGATATGTAAAATTTTCGTTAATATCATAGGGAAATAAGTGTATATAAAGATAAAATTACAAAAATATCTAAATTCACATTTTAGATAAAGAAAAAAAAGGATTCTCATGTCAAATTACTTAAAAAATGAAACTTCATCATATTTAAAAGAGTATATTAATACTCCCATAAATTGGTACCCATACAACTCAGAAGCACTCCAAAAAGCAAAAGAGCAGAAACGACCTATTTTTCTCTCTATAGGCTATAGTGGCTCCTATTTATGTCAAGTCATGAAAAAAGAATCCTTTGAAAATCAGACCATCGCACAGCTACTCAATAACCATTTTATTCCCATCAAGATAGATAAAGATGAACATACAGATATTGATAAATACTACAAACAGGTCTATAAACTTATGAATGGTCAAAATTGCGCGTCACCTCTTTGTGTTTTTCTAACTGAAGATCAAAAACCATTTTACTCTACAGGATATATCGCCCCAACCCCTCAAGGTAATGTATTGGGGATGGAGGAGTTACTTAATATTATTATTACCAAATATAAAGAGGATTACAATACGCTACTCTCCAAAGGAGAAGAGGTACTACGCTACCTAACTCCCAACAAAAAGATAGAAGCAACAAGACTCAATTTAAACACTCTTATCAGTACCACTCAACAACATACCAAAAGACTAATGGATAAAGAGAGTGGAGGCTTTGATAACCTACCTAAGTTTCTCCATATCTCAACCCTTGATCTTCTTTTAGAAATCTACCAAATGACCGATGATAATGAGTTGTTTTCCTTTGTCCAAATGACACTTAAGAAGATGATTAATGGAGAGATTTATGACAAAAAAGAGGGAGGATTTTATCGCTATGCCAATACCAAATCGTGGGGTCTCCCTCGCAAGGAGAAACTCACTTATGACAATGCTCTCATTGCCATACTACTACTCAATACCTACAAATTAAGTGGTGAAACTCTCTATAAAAAGATAGCCATAGAGACCCTAGAGTTTCTCTTAAAAAAACACTCAGATGGGAGACTTTTTTATACCAATAGTTTTGAGAATGAAGAAAAAAGAGTAATAGTCGATCCTAAAATTACAACCTCCTTTAATGCTATGGTTATTAATGCCCTACTCTATGCTTCTCGATTTGAAGAAAAATATTTAGATATTGCCATTAATGCACTAGATACACTTTTAAAGAGACATTATCACAATAGAGAGCTTCTTCACACTCAAAAGATCAAAGCATTTTTGGAGGATTACGCCTATCTATCGGAAACACTTTTGAGTGCCTATGAGATAAGCCAAAATCAAAAATATATAATCTTAGCAGAGGAGATATCAAACAGAGCAATTGAACAATTTTATGAACATGGACGATGGAGATTTAGCAGTAATATTCAATCTCTCTATGATGATATATATGATCCTCTCTACCCCTCATCCATGGCAACCATGCTTCTTTCACTACACCAACTCTCATTCAAAATTGAGAGTGATTACAATCCATTGATCTTTAAAAGCCTAGAGCTAAACTCCTATCTGCTTATGCGTCAACCGCTCAGTAGCCCAAAAATGAGTAAAGTTCTCCTCAGACATCTCAAAAAAATGCTATAATCCAGCAAATTTTATAAAAGGGGAAATCAAAATGAAATTTTTGCTACTTAGCACCCTCTCTCTTCTAATTCTAGGCTGTAATAACACAAACCTTAAGGAGGAGAAAAAATCTTCTAAAGAGTCGACTGTCTCTACTCACTACAGCCAAAAGCAACTAGAACTTAAGAGTATTTTTGAACAATATCTACAACAGCTTCAAACGTTAAATACAGACAAGATTATAGAGATGACCTATCCCAGACTCTTTGTTCCTATCAATAAAGATCTATTTAAACACTATATTGAGACCCTATTAAATTCACCTCAAATCAAAATTATATCCTTTGATACCAATATCACAAAAATTGGAGAGGTTAAAAACTACAGTAGTGGTTATTTTGCTCAACTAAGTTATATTAGCTCTATTACTCTAAATTTTATTGACCCTGAACTCTATAGCGACGATCTAAGTCTCCGTGTTCTCAATGATGTTTTATCCAGAAAATATGGACAGAAGAATATTATTGTAGATAGAGATAAGAGAACTATTTTGATTAGAAAAGAGGAGAAGATGTTAGCGATCAAAGAGAAGAGTAAAGAGTGGAAATTTATTGGTGACAATCCAGCCTACAGAGAGCTATATCCAAAGATTATTGCTTCAGATATCCTCTCCGAGATTCAATAACCAAATCAATAGACTTTGGCATTTTTGAACTCAGCAATTTCACTCTCTACCATCTCATCAATCATACGAATAAACATATCATTGATAAGGTTAGGAGAGAGATTAAGCTCAATTGCTTTGGTTCGTGCATGACTAATCACATCTGCTATACGTGACTCAGATTTAACCTCTTCGATGCTATTTTTAAAGTGAGCAATCTGCTTGATATAGGCATTTCTCAATGCCACCAACTCTACAATCTTTGCATCTACCTTATCGATCTCAACCCTGGCTTCATCCAGGGTTTCGCATTTTTTAATATCCATAATATACTCCAAATATTTTGGATCTATTATAGCAGAGTTTTACTCTACCTCAGCATCAATGATATCATCATCCTCTGCTTTTTTGGCTGGTTGCTCTTTTGCTCCCTGCTCTTTAGCATAGACAGCTTCTGCTAACTTATGCGATTTTTCAGTGAGTACTTTTACCTTCTCCTCTATCTGCTCTTTGGTAGAGGAGTCATCTTTGATGACTTTTTCAACATCAGCAATAGCTGCTTCGATACTTGCTTTTTCTGTAGCATCAAAATTATTACCCAAATCTTTGAGAGATTTTTTGGTTTGATGCACTAATGCATCTGCTTGATTTCTAGCATCAACCAATGCTTTTCTCTTTTCATCTTCTGCCTTATTGGCTTCTGCATCCTGAACCATCTTTTCAATCTCTTCATCTGAGAGTCCTGATGAACCAGTAATCTTAATCTCTTGAGATTTTCCTGTCCCTTTATCTTGTGCAGAGACAGTCAAGATACCATTGGCATCGATATCAAATGTTACTTCAATCTGAGGAACACCTCTTGGTGCGGCAGGAATATCTCTAAGCTCAAACATACCCAACGATTTGTTATCTTTAGAGAACTCTCTCTCCCCTTGAAGTACATGAATACTTACTGCTGGTTGATTATCCTCCGCCGTGGAGAATACTTGTGATTTTTTTGCAGGAATAGTGGTTCCTTTCTCAATTACTTTGGTTGTTACCCCACCTAGTGTCTCAATACCAAGACTCAATGGTGTGACATCCAAAAGAAGAACATCTTTGACATCTCCACGAAGTACCCCACCTTGAATCGCTGCACCTAGTGCCACAACCTCATCAGGGTTTACCGATTTGTTCAACTCTTTACCAAAGAATTTTTTGACCTCCTCTTGTACCAATGGAACTCTGGTTGATCCACCAACCATTACTACCTCATTGATCTCTGAAGTTGAAACACCTGCATCTGCAAGTACTGTCTTGATAGTAGAGATGGTACTTGCTACCAAATCATCAATCAATGACTCAAATTTTGCTCTGGTAATCTTTTGGATTAGGTGTTTTGGTCCAGAAGCATCTGCGGTAATAAATGGCAAGTTGATCTCTGTCTCAGTTGATGAGGAGAGCTCTTTTTTGGCAGCTTCAGCAGCATCTTTTACCCTTTGAAGTGCCATGACATCTGCTTTGATATCAACACCTGTCTCAGACTTAAACTCATTAGCAACAAAATCAATAATCCTGTTATCAAAGTCATCTCCACCAAGGAACGCATCTCCACCTGTTGCCATAACCTCAACAACATTATCTCCTGTCTCTAGTACCGTAACATCAAAAGTACCCCCACCAAGGTCATAAACCACAATCTGCTCAGAGTCTTTCTTGTCCAAACCATACGCTAGTGCAGCAGAGGTTGGTTCATTGATAATTCTTAGAACATTTAATCCTGCAATGGTTCCTGCCTCTTTGGTCGCTTTTCTTTGGGCATCATTGAAGTAAGCAGGTACAGTAATCACCGCATCAGTTACTGTCTCCCCTAGATACGCCTCAGCATCCTCTTTGAGTTTCATCAAAATCTTAGCAGAGATCTCTTGAGGAGTATAGGTCTTATCTCCTACCTCAATTGCACACGCACCATTTCTATTAATAATATGATAAGGGAGTCTCGCTTTTGCCTCTTCTGCATGATCTTCATCAAACATCAATCCCATAATTCTTTTGATAGAGTAGATGGTATTTTCAGGATTGGTTACCGCTTGTCTTTTGGCAGAATCACCAACCAACACCTCTCCTTTGTCTGTAAATGCCACAATTGAAGGGGTTGTGTTTTTCCCCTCTTTGTTAGCAATAATTTTTGCTTCACCATTTTCAAATACACTCATTGCTGAGTTGGTTGTTCCTAAGTCAATTCCTAATACTTTACTCATTATTCTCTGTTTCCTTTAATTATTTATTTTATTTTTTAATTTTTGTTATTATAGGGCATTTCTAAAAATTAAAATGCCACTCTGGTTGCATTTGCTACTTTGCTGTACTTACCATAGCGGGACGAAGCACTCTATCTTTAATAGTATAACCCTTTTGAAGTACCTGTACAATCTCACCACTCTCATGCTCATCACTCTCTACTTGCATAATGGCTTGATGCACTTCAGGATCAAACTCACCATCTGAGACTATCTCTTTGATATGGTTTTTCTCTAATACTTTTTTGAGCTGTCCAAAAGTAAGCTCTAACCCCTCTTTAATCTTATCTAATAGATCACTATCTTGTTGCTCTTCACTCTTAGCACCATTGATTGTCGCCAATGCACTCTCAAATGAGTCCAAAACCGACAAAAGATCTGAAGCAAAACGCTCATTGGCATAAGCAACAGCTGCTGCTTTATCTTTTGCCAAAAGTCTTTTGCTATTTTCAAAACTGGCATGAGTTCTCAAAAACTTATCTTCCCATGACGCAACCAATGCCTTCATCTCTTCTAACTCTGAGACTTCATCTTTTGTTTCACTCTCTGCTATCTCTTCAGATTCAGTAGTCTCTACTTCGGCATCGATAGAAGCATCTTCATTCTCTTTACTCATTTTGCCTCCTTTTTATTATCATTCATTGTCCTAATTAGCTTTAAAACGGACGAATTATACAAGATTGAGTCGATTTTGTCAAGGTTTATCTAAGTTTTTTTATTTATTAAAGCTTAGTCTACATGACTAAACTTTTGTGAGTTGACAAAAAAAAGGGTAAAGAGAAGATCTAAATCAACTCTTTACCCAATAACAATCCCCAAAAAGATTAGTTTCTAATTCCTAAATCTGCTTTGATACTATTCCATCTTGTAAGATCTCTCTTTTTCAAGTATCTCATTAATCTTCTTCTTTGACCAACCAATTTAAGAAGACCCAATCTTGATGCGTGATCTTTTTTGTTGACCTTAAGGTGTTCTGTTAGGTATTTAATTCTCTCTGTAATAAGTGCAACTTGTACTTCTGTAGAACCTGTATCGTTCTCACCTCTTGAATATTTAGCAATAATCTCTTGCTTCTTAGCCGAATCTAAAGCCATAATGACCTCCTGATAGGTAGTTTAATTTTTTACTCTGAGTCACACTCGAATAAATTAAACCGTATTTTATCACTATTTATTTAAACAGAGATAAAATCTAAAATTAATATAATGTAGAGTAAAATACTCTTAAATTGAATTTGAAACTGTTGAATATTTTTATCTAACAAAAAGGATACCCTCTTATGTTATTAACCCGTGCTTCAGAATATGCTCTACTCGCATTAGATCTTATTCGTATCTCAGAGAGCCCAAAAGGTGCAGAACAACTTGCCATAGAGTTAAATTTTCCCAAAAGTTTTTTGGCTAAAATTTTACAATCATTAGCAAAGGCGAATATTTTAGAATCAAAAAAAGGAGCGCATGGTGGCTTCATAATGGCAAAAAAAGCTTCTGAGATTACAGTTTTAGAGGTTATCTTAGCCGCAGAGGGGAAAAGCCCTATGATTTTTGATTGTACTGCATATGCAGATACCTGCCCAAATGGTCTTATCGGTAGTTGCAATATCTCCCCTTTTTTACATAATTTTCAAGGAAAAATAGACAACTTTTTACGCGAACTTACCCTAGAGGATATTTTAGAATAATGTATATTTATCACCTTTCACATATTGATCTTGATGGCTACGGCTGTCAACTCCTTAGCCAACAGTGCTTTCAACACATCCTCTCTTATAATGCCAACTATGGTCCTGAAGTCAAATCACGTCTCGAAGAGATCATTGTAGCAATCAAACGACAAAAATTTCTTAATCAAGATAAGAAGTCTGAATATATCATCCTCATAACCGATCTAAACCTTACCACCAAAGAGGCAAACTGGCTGGAGAGAGAGGCAATAGATATAGGAGCAAAAATACAACTACTCGATCATCATGGATCAGGAGAGAAGACAGCAGAGCAATTTGTATGGTATAGACTCGATACTACCAAATCTGCTACACTTATTACCTATGAGTGGCTACAACAATATCACAACTTTGATCCCCAAAACCACTATCAGGATATTGTTAAAGCCATCAATGCCATTGATATTTGGATTGAGGATGATGAGCTTTTTGAGTTTGGTAAAGTAGGATTAGGCATAATCTCAGGAGCTAGAGAGATCAACCGCATACTATTTCCCAATGAGGATCGTATCTTTAAACTCTTCTTAATCGAGTCAATGAAAAAGTATCTCTCTTACCAAGAGGCACATATTGCACTGGATGATGCCATTCACCAACTCAAAAAAAACTTTTTTAGGCAACAACAAAACGATACAAAAGACAATCTTGTTGCACTCTATGTTAGCAACCTATTAACCCAAAATAAACAGCGACTCACTATCAACTATAGAGACTACAAAGGATTGCTTGGCTACAACCTTGGCAATACCTCTATTTTGGGCAATACATTTTTAACAAAAAATCCAGATTATGACTTCTATATGGATATTAACTTTAGAGGAAACTTCTCACTTAGAAGCAACAACAAACTAGATGTCTCAAAGATGGCAGCAGAGATAGGAAATGGCGGTGGACACCCCAATGCCTCAGGAGGGAAGATAAAAGAGTACAAAGACTCCTTTGTTTATAGTGAAATTAAACACTTCATAGAAGAGTATATAAAGTTCAAAACCCAACACTCAGAATAGAGTGTTAGGAGTAAAAATCAGTATTATAAGCCTCTCTACTTGATCTTTCTAAAGGCACAAACCCGTGTCGCCATCAACTCACTAATCACCTGTCGTCGGTTGATAACATGAGTAATATTAAGATCCTTGATGGACTCCTCTTGAGAGCTATTTTTGACCGCTACTACAGAGTTGACTTGATCTCCAAATGAGTCAATATTCTCACAAATAAGACGCAATTGATGCTCATTATTAACTGCGGTAATAACTGCCATGGACTCTCGAATATTAAAATGCTCCAAAATATTTCTTTGGGCAGCATTGGCTAAGAAGATCAACTCCTCCCCCTGCTCTATCGCCTTATCCACCAATTTGATATCATGCTCTAGTATCACATAGAGTACCCCATTCTTTTTGAGATGTCCAACCAATTGCTTTCCCACAGGACCATATCCACAAATAATTACATGATCTCGATACCCTACCGATTTGATTGCACGCTCTCGCAGTAGGGTTGGCTCTTTGAAAAGCATATTGGCTAGAGACTTGATATTATTTAAGACAAAAGGTGTTAATATCATCGAAAGAACCACCGTCATAATCAAAATCTGATTGGTATCAGAAGAGACAAGTCTATTATGAAATGCCAAAGCAAAAATAGCCAAAGCAAACTCTCCTACCTGCATCAAAGAGAAAGCACTCTTAATAGCCGTACGACTCTGAACAAAAAAGCGTAATACCCCAAAGATAATCAACGCCTTAATCGACATAATAGCCACCAAAAGTCCCAAAATAATCCCACCATAATCAACCACAATCATAGGATCAATCTGCATTCCTATGGTCACAAAAAATATCCCCAATAGAATATCTCGAAAAGGTACTAAATCTGCTTCAATACGATAACGAAACTTGGTCTCTGCAATGGTCATACCGGCTATAAATGCCCCTAGAGAGTAAGAGAATCCAAAATGCTCTGCCAAAACAGATGCAGCAATTACGATTAACATTACTGCACCTAAAAAGATCTCTTCAGATTCTGAGGAGATCACCCACAAAAAGAAGTTTTCAATAAAATATTTTCCTACGATAAAGAGAATCAAAAAGACCACAATAGCACTAAGAAGTGTATGCCAAAGCAACTCCGAGACAGAAGCACTATCAGAAGTAAAGATCGAAATCATAAGGAGCATTGGAATAACGGCGAGATCTTGAAAGATTAAAATCCCCACATCAATACGCCCATAGCCTGTATGAATCTCATTTTTTTCATTAAGAACTTTGAGCACTATGGCAGTCGAGGAGAGTGCCAATGCAAAACCAATCACAATTGCACTCTTGATCTCTAATCCTATAAAATGGTGTGAGATAGAGGTAAAGATACCTCCACTTATTATCACCTGCAATGCACCATAAATAAAGACCTCTCTTTTCATGGCACGCATGTGAGACATCGAAAACTCCAAACCAATGGTAAACATTAAAAAGACAATACCAAACTCTGCCAAATGAGAAAGTGCCTCTTGTGAATGCTCCCCAAAATTAAATAACTGCATCGCAATTAAACCAGTAAAGATATACCCAATTACAGTAGGAATATCAAGCTTTTTTAGGAAAACATTAAGAGCAGTGGATAGAGATATAATAACAATCAATATAAGTAGTATTTGATCCATTAGTAAGTAGCTCCCCCCTTAGTGATTCTATTTTATGATGGCTCTAAACCCCATGCGTCTCTCTTGTTGTGCCTCTATTTTGCTGAAATAAAACTCCAAATTAGTATAAATTTTTCCTGATTGCTCCTCCTTTGAGAAGGTAACTCCTCCATCCGTTGAGAAGTAAATACTACACCCACCATTGCAGGTTGCAGATCCCACCACATACTCTGCTCCTGAGGGGATAGGGTTTTTGACCACGATATCTTTTTTCTCTTCAGAACTTCTATTGATAAGGCGATTAATATAGACTACTTTACTCCCTTTGAGTACGGTAGTTACAGGGATCTTCTTTTTGATAGATTCTCCCTTACTATTGTGAATTACCTGCTCTTGAAATACCAAACTACTAAGCTTCAATCCTGAAAGCCTTTGATTAATATCTTCTGAAATTGAAGCTTGCTCTTCTCGATCAAACTGCTCATCATAATTTACAGTAGGTCCCATTGCCAAAAGCGTCAAGCTTGATACCATCACCAGTCCCAAAACATACTTAAACATTTTCTCTCCTTAATTTTTTTACTCCCACTCAATGGTCGCAGGTGGCTTAGATGAGATATCGTAAACCACTCGGTTAATCCCATCAATCTCATTGATAATTCGTCGACTCATCCTCTCAAGAAGATCATGAGGAATATGAGCAAAAGTAGCAGTCATCCCATCAACTGACTCTACCATTCGTATACAGACCGTATTGTCATACGTACGATTGTCACCCATTACTCCTACTGATTGGACATTGAGCAGTACGGTAAAGGCTTGCCACACTTTATCATAATAGCCTGATGCTTTTAGCTCCTCTTGCGTAATTGCATCAGACTCACGAATAAGCTCTAATCCCTCCTCTGTAACAGCCCCCATGGTACGAATCGCAAGACCAGGTCCAGGGAAAGGGTGACGAGCAATCATATCTTTTGGAAGTCCAAGTTCAAGCCCAAGCTCTCTAACCTCATCTTTGAAAATCTCTCTAAGTGGCTCTACCAACTCAAAGGTCATCCAATCAGGCAATCCTCCTACATTATGGTGAGATTTGATGGTTTTGGAAGGTCCTTTGACAGAGACCGACTCAATCACATCAGTATAGAGCGTTCCCTGAGCCAAAAATGCCACATCGGTATGTTTTTTTGCCTCTCTATCAAACACCTCTATAAACTTCTCTCCAATCGCTTTACGTTTCTGTTCAGGATCACTAACACCCTCTAAGACCTTCATAAACTCTGCTTTGGCATCAACAGTAATAAGTGGAATATCCAATAGTCTGAACATATTTTGAACATCTTGGGCTTCATTTTTTCTAAGCAATCCCTGATCAACAAAGACACAGATCAGTTGCTCTTTGGGGAGTGCTTCATTTAACATCGCTGCAACAACAGAGCTATCGACACCACCAGAGACACCACAGAGAACCTTTTTGTCTCCTACTTGTGCCTGAATCTGAGCTATTTTCTCTTTGGCAAATCCACCCATATTCCATGTACTATCACAGCCACACACATGTTTTGCAAAGTTTTTAAGCAACTTGGTTCCCTCTACTGAGTGGTGAACCTCTGGGTGAAATTGAAAGGCATAGATTTTCATCTCCTCATTGGCTATGGCAGCATAGGGTGAGTTTTCGGATGTACCTATCACTTCAAAATTATCAGGAACCTTCTCTGCTCTATCTCCATGGCTCATCCATACAGTTTCACCATCCCTCATACCATTAAAGATAGGAGAGTCTTTTAGCGTGAGCTTTGCCTTACCATATTCATGATGATCAGCAGCTACTACCTCTCCACCATAACGCTGAGTAATCAACTGCATACCATAGCAGATACCCATAATAGGAAGTCCAAGAGACCAAATCTCTTCACTTGGCTTATAGGCATCTTTGGCATAGACAGAGGCTGGTCCTCCTGAGAGGATAATCCCTTTGGGAGTACGGGCTTTGATATTAGCGATACTCTCTCTATAGGGAACTACTTCACAGTAGACTCCAGACTCTCTTAATTTTCTTGCGATAAGTTGTGTGTATTGCGAACCAAAGTCGAGAACGAGGATGGGGACATGTTTCATATATTGCTTCCTTATTGTATAATTCAATTTTTGAATATTTAAAAACTGAATTATACAATATCTTTCTGAGCATGGGTATATATACCCATACTCAACCAAAGGAGAACTTATCCAATATGCAAAACACTAAATTGTAAATACCAAATAGCCACAGAGACAAAATATCCAGCCAATACTGTCCAAGCCAATTTCATATGGGCAGAGAAGGTATAGATGCCATGAAGTTTTCCCATTACTCCAACACCTGCTGCTGAACCAAAGGAGATCAATGACCCACCCACACCAGCTGTCATGGTTACAAGCATCCACTGCTCTTGAATCTCCATAGCTGTTGCACCCATATTAGGGTTTGCTTTAAGTACAGCTGACATAACAGGAACATTGTCTACTACCGCAGATAGAAACCCTACCCCAATATTGACAATCGTAGGGCCAAAACTCTCATAAAGAGAGGTGAAGTACTCTAAGAAACCTAAAAAGTGAAGTCCCCCAACAGCTGCCAAAATACCAAAGAAGAAGAGTAGTGTATCATTCTCAATTTTGGCTATCCAAGAGAAGGCATTGATTTTTTCATTATCTGTCTCATCATCTTTGTTTCTATTTTTCTTATTCAAGAAGTAGACATAGAGTTTGAGAATCGCCAAACCAAACATCATCCCCCACATAGCTGGGAGATGAAGGAGTTGATGAGAGAGGACTGCCAAAACAATAGTCAAAGCAAAAAGTCCAATAATCTGTTTCCCTCCCTCTAAAATTTCTGCTCTCTCCTCATCTACATTGAAAGGAGGATTTCCATTGGGTACAAAACGGCTCAGTAGAAATGCTGTGACACCCCATCCCAAAAAGGAGGCAGGAAAGAGAAAGAGGAACTCTGTAAAATCAGCACGTCCATCAACCCAAACCATCAACGTGGTAATATCCCCAAAAGGCGACCATGCACCACCTGCATTGGCTGAAACAACAATGTTAATGGCACTGGGTACTAAAAACTCCTTATTATTTTTGTCTATTGTAATTAATACCGTAGAGAGAATAAGTGCTGTGGTCAAGTTATCAGCTACTGGTGAGATAAAGAATGCCAAGAAACCTGTTACCCAAAAGAGCTTTTTGTAACTATAGCCTTTGGAGACCAAATTATAACGCAGTGAAGAGAAAACGCCTCTATCAATCATCGCTTCAATATAGGTCATTGCAACAAATAAGAAAAAGAATATTCCTGCTATCTCTACAATAAGGTGATTGACCTCAAGATGCAGATACTCTCCCATCTTATGATCCCCTGTAAGGGCAACATAGAGCCCAATAAGCATAAAGATACCTGTCCCTGCAAAGAGAGCCGGTTTGGCTTTATTGACGTGATATTTATCTTCAGCAGCAATAAAATAGTAGCCTATCACAAAGATAATTAGTGATAAGATGCCCACCCATGTGGTGGTTAAATGTAGTTGATCGTGCATGTTAACTCCAATAATTTTTAGACAATAAAAGGTCTAATAGTTTTAATTTGCTCTAATTATAGTTAAAAATTTATAATTTTTACAACGATTATAGGGGAGCCAACCAAAAGGAGCAAAGCGATCCATTTGGTAACACTTAAGATTTAAAATCTATTGCTATCTATTAATTTTCAATATAATGTGTTCCTAATGACTCTTTACGCTTCAATGCAGCCTCTACAATAGCGGATGCGGTATTTAAACGCAACTCCAGAAGTCGTCCTATATCTCTATTTTTCATATCATAAATGGCATTTTTTGCTTCAAGCAACCCTTTTTTGGTGCGAATAACCCCCATATCTTCCCACATTATTTTTCGTAGGCGACGCTTATGCTCCTTATCTTTTTCGTGATGGACAATATTTTTGTACTCTTTATCAAATTTTGGAATAGGAATATTTTGATGCTCTTTAGAGAGGAGATGATCTACGGCTCTTTTGGCAAATACGACTCCTTCTAGTAGTGAATTGGATGCCAAACGGTTCGCTCCATGTACCCCTGTACTCGCTGCTTCGCCAATAACATAGAGTCCCTCAATCCCCTCGACACATCCATTGGTATCAGACTTAATCCCCCCAACTGCATAGTGAAAAGCTGGAGAGATAGGCACACGATCATGCGGAAACTTATACCCCAACGCTTCAAACGTTCGTGTGATATTAGGGAAACGCTTGACAAACCACTCCTCTTCAAACATAGAGAAATCCAAATAGACCTCCTCTTTTGTTTTTCGCTTATGGTCAAAGATAGCACGGCTTACGATATCTCGACTTGCCAACTCTCCTCGCTCATCATAATCAAAAAGAAAGCGTCGTCCATCCTCTGCTACCACATGTGCGCCCTCCCCTCTAAGTGCTTCGGTTAGCAGAAGTTTTCTAGCAAAAGGGGTCTTGACAAAAACAGTTGGGTGAAACTGCATCATCTCCATATCACAAAGCTCTATTCCCTTCTCTACACAGATACCATGAATATCAGCAGAGACTGTTCGAGAGTTGGTGTTGTACTCATAAAGCGACCCTACCCCACCAGAGGCGATAATAATATCATCAGCAAAGATAGTCTCATGCTTATAGTTAACCAAAGCATTGACACCAAAACAGCGACCATCCTCTATAAGCAGGTCATAAACTAGCGTATTTCTTTGGAGTTGATGCTTGTTTTGAACCATCATAAAGTAGTGCATATAGCGTCCTGTAGCATCCCCCCCTGCATGGATGATTCGTTCTGTCGAGTGGGCTGCCTCTTTGGTATAAAGAATATTGCCCTGTTCATCAGTATCAAACTCCATACCTCTATCGATAATATCTTTTGTGGTAGAGAGAGAGGTACGACTCATAATCTCTACTGCCTCTTTGTTATTATGAAATGCCCCTGCTACCATGGTATCCTCTACATGTAAAGCGATATCCTCTTCATTGAGTGCGGTTACCATCCCACCTTGTGCATAAAAAGTGTTACACTCCCAAGGGATATCTTTGCAGACAACCAAAACTTTTTTCTCTTTTGGAATACTCATCGCAGCATAAAGACCTGCAATACCTGCTCCAATAATCAACACATCATATTTTCTTATCATACTCGCCTCCCCCTACTATTTTGCTTTTTCTGATCTATCTACCCAGTAAGGGTCTGCTTTATATCCACATCCATGTCCAACTAACAGAAAAAATGTTATAATCAAAAGATGAAACGAGCCAATACCATACTGTCGCATATACAGAACCTACCTGAATTTAGATTACTTAAGAGTCACTACTGCTATCAAAAGTTTATATCGCTATTAAACCCAAGATTTCAAAAAGCGATCGCTTTTGTCTATATACGCAATGAGACGCTCTTTGTCGCTCTCTCTCATCCTGGTTTTAAAATGGAGCTTAATTATAATAAAGATCTCTTGAAGTCTCTTTTAAGCCTTCTTATAAAAAGTGATGAGAAGTGCAAAAAACTTAAAGCGACCAAAGTAGTATTTTTTAACTCTCGCCACAATAATATCACCAAGCAAAAAAAGATCTCTACTACCACACCTCACTATCCTGAGATGGCACTAGGAGAGTTTAGTATTGTCTGTGAGGACAGAGAGCTACAGAACCTATTTGAGAAGATCAAAACCTCAATAATCAAGGGGAGAGCGTGTCCAAACAGCAACTCTTAGCCACCCTCAAAAGGCTTCCTAATCAAGCAGGGGTTTATCAATATTTTGATTCCCAAGATCATCTGCTCTATGTGGGCAAAGCCAAAAATCTCAAAAATAGGCTTAAGAGTTATTGGCGTTTCACCCCTACCTTGCATCCTAACCCCAATCAAAGCATTCGTATCTTACGGATGCTCGATCAAGCAGTCAAGATCGAATATATCGTCGTCTCAAATGAGAACGATGCGTTGATACTAGAGAACTCATTGATTAAACAACTAAAACCCAAATATAATATTCTGCTACGAGATGATAAAACCTACCCCTATATCTACATCGATGAGTCTCAAGATTTCCCACGATTTGAAATAACACGCAAAGTTATCAAAGGTAAAAATATTCACTACTATGGTCCCTTTCCCAATGGAGGAAAAGTTCTGCTTGATACCCTCTATGAGCTTTTCCCTCTGGTACAAAAGAGATCCTGTCTCAAAGAGAAGAGAGCCTGTCTCTTTTATCAGATCAACCGATGTTTGGCTCCTTGCGAAGGAAGAGTTAGCTTTGATGAGTATCATGCTATTATCCAAGAGGCAAAAGAGGCGATCCTCAAACGCTCCATTCTTACTGAAAAGCTCACCCAAAGGATGATGGAGTTAGCAATGCTAGAACGCTATGAAGAGGCGGCTACACTGCGAGATAATATCAAAACCATTGAGTCGCTTACCATCACCTCCAATATTGATCTTACAACTCAAGAAGATCTTGATATATTTGCCATTATCAATGGTGCGACCAAAGGGGTTATCATCAAACTCTTTATGCGTCAAGGAAGGCTTATCTCTTCGGATTTTTCAACCTTTAGAGGGGTAGAGATTTATGATGAGAATGAGGCATACAAACAGGCTCTTTTGGAGTTTTATACCTATGAGACTCCTGATATCCCCAAGCAGATTCTTGTCGCACACCCTTTTGAGGATCAAACCCAAATAGCCCAACTACTCACCCAGCGTTTTGGATATAAAATAACCATTCTCTCCCCCCAACGAGGAGTCAAAGCAAAATTAACCAAATTGGCTATTGCTAATGCCCATGAGATTCTAAAGGGTGAAAATCAAACTCAAGAGGAGAGTATTGAACCAAAAATTGCCAAACTCTTTGACCTTCAGAATATCCCCTATCGTGTCGAAATATTTGACAACTCTCACATGATGGGGGTAGCAACAGTAGGAGCAATGGTGGTATGGAGTGAGAATGGTTGGCAGAGATCTGCCTATCGACGCTATGCCTTGGATGCCAAAGATGAGTATGGACAGATGCGAGAGATGCTCTCTCGACGTATTAGTGATTTTGGGGAGAATTCACCTCCTGATCTCTGGATACTTGATGGGGGAGAGACGCTACGTATTTTAGCAGTTGATCTTCTCCAAGAGGCGGGTATTAACTTAGAGGTTATTGCCATTGCCAAGGAGAAGCTCGATGCCAAAGCTCATCGTGCCAAAGGGGCGGCTAAAGATATCATCCATACTACAAAAGGACTTTTTGAACTCAAGCCAACAGACAAACGGCTACAGTGGGTACAGCGTCTAAGAGATGAAGCACACCGCTTTGCCATAACCTATCATCAAAACAGAAAACGCAAAGAGGATCACAAAAATTCTCTATTGGAAAAAAAAGGAATTGGTCCTGCTACGGTTAAAAAACTCTTGAACTATTTTGGCACATTTGAGGCGATAAATCAAGCCTCTTTTGAGGAGATTTCAGTTGCAAGTAGTCAAAAAATTGCTACTATTATAAAAACAAAATCTATCAAAAAAAAATAAAATTTTATCTAGCAAAACAGTGAGGAATAGAAAATGTAAAAAATATCTTAAAAATATTGCTTAATTTTTACAAATAGATTGATTTAAATTATTTTTTAGTAATTTTATAATAAAGTTACTGAAGTGCAAAATCGATAGAACCATTTTAGAAAGGAACCATGTGCAACACTTAATTGCATTAGATATTGAATATACCTATACCAATAATTTAATATATGAGATAGATACTAACGGCATTATTACATTTGTCAATTCAAATTTTGCCGAAGTTACTGGTTTTAGAAAACATGAATTGATTGGTAAAAACCATAGAATCTTCAAACACCCAGATGTTCCTAGTTCTGTATACAAAAAATTATGGGCGGTAGACAAACGCATGAAAAAATGGTTTAGCACACTTAAAAATATACGTCGCGATGGCATGTATTTTTGGAGTAGTGTTCACTGTACTCCAAAATATGATAAAGAGCAAAATCTTATTGGCTTTATTGTTGTACACCGACCCGCATCTAAAATTGATATAGAAGAAGCCATTGAGCATTATGCTCAATATGATTAAAGAATAGAGGTAAAATAGATTATGTATTATGGATATAATAAAAATAATGAATTGATATTAGCAGATGAAGCATTTATCAATCTACTTGGATATAAAACATTTGAAGAGCTTTTAGCACATAACATTAGTGACCATATCACTGTTGAGAATAATAAGCTAACAATTAAACAAGAAGAGAAAAAAATTGAAGCAAACTTTACAAAAATACCACTATATGCCAAAGATGGTCCAGTAGAGCTAATCAAGCTAAGTAATGTTATCGAAGCTGCCAATACGGTACATCATCTACAGATCAACTATGAGCCTATCTATCTTAATGTTGAGAAGATCTCCAAGGAGATTGGGCTAAGTATTGATGACTATAAACTCTATCTTGATAGCTTTATTGATCAATCGATTATTGATGAGAAGAGGCTACAAGAGGGGGATGATAAGGCGATTAAAAATCTATCCAACCTTGCCTTGACCCTTAAAATTCCGAATATCAATATCTTACTACTGAAGATAAAAAAACTCTCCAAAGCAGAACGGCTCCCTTATGTTGATGAGTACTATACGAAGTTAGCCCTTCTAACACTCAAACGACCAGCAAACTACAATGAACTTGAAGATCTGCTAGAGGAGGATTCTAAAAAACTCGAAGAGAAGGAAGAGGAGCTAAAGAGTACCTTTACGGAACTTCTACAAACAGTAGAGTCATCAAAAAATAAAAACTCTTCAAACTACAATACCATAGAAGAGCCTAAGCTTGAGGAGATTGGCGATGGATCTATAGGAGAGTTGGAGATTCTTGATTTAGAAAAGAAGAGCAGTACAACACAACCCACATCGAATATAGAGGATAACAAATTTTCATTTGAGGGAATACAAGCACTTCCTATCAATTATGATCCTAAAATAGCAGCAGAGGAGCTTAATCTTCCCGTAGTACTTATCGAAGAGTTTGTAGATGACTTTATTGAGCAGGCTCGCCATGACAAAGATCATCTCTTGGCATCTTACTACCAAAAAGATATGGATAATATCCATGAGTTGGGACATAAACTCAAAGGGGCAGCTAGTAACCTAAGAATCAATGAACTTGCTGATGTTTTAGAGGAGATTCAATTCTGTACAGAGTATGAGAAGCTTGAAGCCCTATTTACCAAATATTGGGGTTTATTTATCTCATTAGAAGATTATATGAAACAATCAAATCGACCATAAACCATTCTTCATAGGACAGAATAATGCGAATTAATAATAAACTTAAACTCATCAGCATGCTACCTATTGTCTTACTGTTTGTCGTCTCAAGCTATTTTTTATTTATCTCTTATGGAGAATACTACAAAGCTGATGAACTTAAGCAGATTATCAAAAACAATGTTCACTTCAACAAAATTATTACAGAAGTAGGCAAAGAGAGAGGTCTATCCTCTATTGTTTTGGGATCTAACGGTAGTAATGCAATTGATGAACTTAAACGACAACGAATAGAGACAGATAAGGTTATCAATCAAGCCAAAAGCGCTATGGTTTCAATTAACCATGACTCATTTTTCTCAGGACTATTTAACTCACAAAAGGGGTATGATCCTCAAAATATATTTAATAATCTTAATCAACTCCCCTCTCTTAGAAGAAAAATTGATCATCAAGAGATCCCTTTTGCCATTGCATTCTACAAAAAATTTACCAAAGATCTAACGCAACCAATTTTAAGACAACAGCTTCTTATCAACCACTATAAGCTCAATGATAAGATCTCTTCACTAATCACCTCTCTTTCTCAACTCTACATTGCTACAGAGAACTCTTCGCTAGAGCGTGATTTTGTAAGCTATTTTTTAACCCGACAGATTCCTATGACCCAAAAAGAGATCACTTTTTGGAATCAAACAAAAAGCAAAGCCAATACCTTTAGCCCTTTAGAGATTCAAGATGATATCCTCAAAGACAATATCTTCTCTCATATCGATACCAAAGATTATAAAAAGATTAATCGAGAGATTGAGACCAGCTACTCTAAACTACAACCAAATATCAATGATGGGGAGTTTACCATTGAGCCTGAGAGTTGGTTTACCATGCACACTGACAAGATTAGTCAATTTGCTCAGATACAAAAAAAGATCGAAAAGTCCCTATGGGAGCAGACCAATGCCTATGTTTTAAACCAGATTATTATTTTGATTGTAGCTGGTTTCTTTTGGATTTTGGCACTTCTCCTAACGATTCTTGGGTTTACTACAAGCAAAGAGATCGCTAACAATATCAAGAGCCTAGAGGATATTCTCAACAATACAGTTAAAGAGATAGAATCAGATAGTAACTTTGATGTTCCTAGTATCAATACCGTCAAAAGTATTGACCTTAATACTACCAAAGGGATCAAAGATGCCTATATGTTCCTTGAGCTTCTTATCGAAAATGCCAGACAAGATAAGATGCAAGCCCTTGAAGCTAATGAATCAAAATCACTCTTCCTTGCCAACATGTCTCATGAGATTCGTACCCCACTTAATGGCATTGTGGGATTTACAGAACTGCTCAAAAGTACAGATCTCAATAGTGAACAACTAGAGTTTACTACCATTATCGAGAAGAGTTCTGAGAATCTATTAAGCATTATCAACAATATTCTTGATCTCTCCAAGATTGAGAGCAATAATGTTGAGCTAGAGACCATTGTCTTTGATCCTATTGTTGAGTTTGAAAATGCCATTGAGACCTATGGGGTCAAAGCCTCCGAGAAGAATATTGAACTTAACTTTTTCATTGATCCAAAGATCAACAAAAAACTTTTGGGTGATGCTGTCAAGATCAAAGAGGTGCTTATTAATCTCATGAGCAATGCCGTTAAGTTTACTGATTTTGGAGGACGTATCAATGTTGAAATTCTCAAAGTAAAGACAGAGGATAATAGAGCAGAGATCGCTTTTAGTATCGAAGATAATGGCGTAGGTATGACCAAAGAGCAACAGCTCAATGTCTTTGCTGCCTTTACTCAAGCTGATGTCTCTATTACAAGAAAATATGGAGGAACAGGGTTAGGACTTACCATCTCTACTAAATTCCTTGAACTTATGGGTAGTGAGCTTAAGCTAGAGAGCCAAAAAGAGATAGGAACTAAATTCTACTTTACCCTAGAGCTTGAGGAGGTCTTAGAGGAGACAGAACTTGCAAGAATGGAGATTGAAGAGGATATCTCTATTATTAGATATCAGAGCAAAACAGAAAAACAACTTGATATCTATTTCAAAAAATATCTTGACTACTTTGCTGTTGAAAATAGAAACTTTACAACATCAGGTCAACTCAAAGAGTATCTCTATGAGCCAAATCTCTCAGGGGTATGGGTTGATATTGATCAGGTTGATGATAAGATGCTTGAGAGCATTAAAAGAGTTGATAAAGAGAAGCTTACCTTAATCTCTAGCTTTAGTAACCGAAACAAAATCGAATCACTAGGGCTAAAAGAGAATAAAATTCTTTATAAACCAATTACTGCTACTAAAGTTTTAAATGGATTAAGCCTCCTCAATAGAGAGAGACAAAAAGTAAGCCGTTATCAAGAGAATGAGAAGAGAGAGAAGAAAAAGAGTAATATTGGTTTTAGCAACATTCAATTTGATGGAAAAGTTTTGGTAGCAGAAGATAACTTTATTAACCAAAAGCTTATTAGGCAAATACTAACTCGTTATGGTATTGAAGTAGTGTTGGCAAATAATGGATTAGAGGCATTTGAAAAGGTAAAAAATAACCAATATGATCTTATCTTTATGGATATACAGATGCCTGTAATGGATGGCGTTGAGGCAACCCACGAGATCATCAACTATGAACAAGAGGAGAACCTTGAACATACGCCTATCGTTGCCCTCACAGCCAATGCCCTCAAGGGAGATAGAGAACGCTTTATAGAAGAGGGGCTAGATGACTATATCGCCAAACCAATAGAGAACAATGAGTTACTCTTTATCCTGAAAAAATTTCTACAACAAGCCAAAGAGAGAGATCACTCCATAACTGAGCAACCAATAGTAGAAGAGAAAAAGAGCAAAGAGCCGTCAATATCTGTTTTGGAAGAGCCTGAAACGATTGCGACTACATCTTCTTCACAAAAAAATGAGAGAGTCATCGTACTATTAGATGAACCCAAAGAGGATCAAAACAATCCCACAGAGGATCTTACTATCCTAATCGCCAAGAAGAACCCTTTGGAGGCACAAATACTCTCTAAGGTCTTGGCAAATTTAGGCTATAAAATTGAGATCTTAAATCAAGTAGAGCATCTTGATGAAAAGTTACAGAATAGACAATATGATCTACTATTAATTGACAAAGAGATAGAAGAGAGAAACAGAACTCGACTCAAAAAAAGACACACTAATCTTAATATTATTCGACTAACACTTAACTCCTCTGATAAAGATACCTATAATGAGGATATCAAGGAGGAGATTGTTGGGGTTATGAAAAAAGATAAACTTCAAATGGTTATTGAAAAATATAGGAAAAATTAATGGTTGACTTTAAGGTACTAATTGTGGATGATGATTTTATTAATAGAAAGTTGCTTATCTCTATTCTTAGAAAAGAGCTCTATCAAATTGAGGCAATAGAGTCTATTGATGGAGAGGAGGCACTAATAGCGTGTCACAACAATAAGGATATACAGCTTATATTACTAGATATAGAGATGCCCAATGTTAATGGTTTGGAGTTTTTAAAACTCTACGCTGATGATCCTACACTCAAAAAAGTACCTACCATTGCTATCTCCTCTAATGATCTTCATAAAAAGAGTGCAAAAGATGCTGGGGCTGATGCTTTTTTGGTCAAACCAATTACTGAAGAGAAACTAATCGAAGCGATACGACTCTCAGCAGAGAATCAATACTAAACCAATTCAAGAGTTTGCTATTTTATCTTATTACCCAAAATATCGAATCGAAGCAAACCCCACTGCCCCATACCTAGAACAGAGAGCTATCTGATCAGAGGAGAGAATACCGCCTAATGCAATAATAGGTATAGAGGATTGAGCCACTAAAGATGCCAATGCCTCTACCCCTTTGGCTCTCCCTTTATTAGGCGTAGAGAAGATAGGACTAAAGGTTACCATATCTGCTCCACACTGCTCTGCTTTTTGCACCTCCTCTGGGGTATGTGTGCTTATAACAACAAAGAGATTTAGCTCTTTGGCTCTTTGAATCTCATCAAACTGTACTGAGGTCAGATGTACCCCATCTGCATTCAATTTGGATGCCAAGACAACATTGCTATGTAGTAGTATCTTATCAAAGGTATATTTCTGAGCATTTTCAATAAATCTCTTGGCATAGAGTGCATAGTTGGGGTTTTGTTTATCTCGATAGAGAATCATCTTTGCATGTTGAGAGAAGTGGGCTAAATCTTGATCAAGATTTTGAAAATCCAAAGTAGTAGGATCGGTGATGGCATAGGCGATCATTGGTTATTGCTTATTTTGAGCAACCAAAGCTTCAAGTAGTTTTGTCTGTTTTTTTAACTCTTCTAGCTTCTCTTCTCGCATCAAAAAATACTCTATCAAAAGCACCATGAAAAGAGCAGGCAATGATCCCAAAAAAGCACCCATCAGGGCATAAATAATACCTACAGGTAAAAAATAGAAAAAGAGGGTTGATGCACCAAGCAAGGCAAATGCCCACGATGCACCAAGAAGAAAATTGATTAGAAAACTAAGCAAGGGAGAGGGTAATCTCATCAACGCCATCCTAATCAAAAAGAGAAGATCTTAGTGATCTTCTACTGCTACAGCACCTGCAAGATAGACGTAGATCAAAATCATAAATACGAATGTTTGCAAAAGTGCTGAGAATGAGAGCAAGAGATATGCAGGTAGCGGTGCAAAAAATGGAACCAACATCAAAAGTACCCATAAGAAGAGATCATCCCCTTTGATATTACCAAAGAGACGGAAACTAAGTGAGATGATTCTTGAGATATGAGAGACAATCTCAATAGGGAACATCAATGGTGCTAATGCAGGAACAGGACCCATGAAGTGAGCAAAATATTTCTTGACACCATTCTTCTTGATCCCTTCATAGTTGTAGTAGATAAAGACAACCAATGCCAATGGTAAAGTAACATTGATATTAGAGGTAGGAGATTCAAATCCTGGAATAATACCAATAACATTTGAGATCAACACAAAAAGACCAACAGTCGCTACCAATGGAAGATATTTTCTAGCATTCTCCTCACCGATGGTATCTTTCCCCATAGCAATAACCCCTTGAAGAAAGACCTCCATAAAGTTTTGTGCACCACCTGGTACTGCCTTGAGCTGTGTTGTTGCATATTTGGCAAGGAGAATAACCAATCCCATTACCAAAAGTAAGTGAGCCATTACCATACCCATTCCATGTCCTGTAAAGGCACCTAAAAAAGTAAATACACCTTCCATATAACCATCCTATCATGTTGATTTTATCAAAATAAATTTTGGTGGATTATAGCTCAGAAAGGCTTAGTTTCTCGTTATAGAACGCATAAATAAAAATTAATAATTAAGGGATTAAGAATTGTGTATTATGGTGACAGAAAACCTACTTATTAGTAGGCTTTTAATTGAGATAATCTTGAAGTGCTTTGGGTTCAAGCTCACCATTGGAGGCTTTGAGCTCCTTGATTGCCAATACCGCTGCCTTGGCAGCCGCAATGGTTGTGAAGTAGGCAACATTCTCTTTGAGAACAGATTGTCGAATTGTCTGTCCATCAATCTTTGATCCTGCATCCGCAGAGGTATTAATCGCCAAGACAATCTCTTTGTTTTTGATCATATCATCAATATTGGGACGCCCTTCAGAGATTTTGAGTACCTTATTTGATTGAACTCCTGCCTCCTCTAGGGTGTGGTGTGTCCCTTTGGTTGCATAGATCTCAAACCCAAGTGATACAAACTCTTGAGCAATAGTTGCAATATGTTGTTTGTCATCATTGGAGACGGACATAAATATCTTCCCCTCCAAAGGGATGTTGTTTTTAGAGGCGAATTGACTCTTGGCAAAGCTGAGTCCAAAATTATCAGAGATACCCATCACCTCCCCTGTTGATTTCATCTCAGGTCCAAGAAGCAGATCTGATCCAGGAAGTTTATTGAAAGGGAATACCGCCTCTTTGACCGCAACGTGTCCTTTGAGATTTGGCTCCATAATCTCTTTGTCAAAATTGACCACATTAAAGGTATCATAATATTTTAGTGCCTCTTTGAGATCACCTTGCATCATCACCCTTGTAGCAACCTTTGCCAAGGGGACACCTGTCGCTTTTGAGACAAAAGGAACGGTTCGTGAAGCTCTTGGATTTACTTCAATAAGATAGATCTCATCCTCAAAGATGGCATACTGAATATTGAGCAACCCAACAACACCCAATCCAAGAGCAATGGAGGCTGTCTGCTCTTTGATCTCTTCAACCAATCGATCAGCAATGGAGATAGTTGGCAAGGCACATGCTGAGTCACCTGAGTGGATTCCTGCCTCTTCAATATGTTGCATAACCGAACCAATATAGACATCTTTTCCATCAGAGATAGCATCCACATCCAACTCAATTGCATTGTTGAGAAACTTATCAATAAGTACAGGAGCATCATGGGAGACAGAGACGGCTTCATCCATATACTCTTTGAGTTCGGCATCTGAGTAGACCGTCTTCATCCCTCGACCACCAAGCACAAAACTAGGACGTACCAAAACAGGATAACCAATACGATTGGCAATTCCTATCGCCTCATCTTTGGCAAAAGCGGTACCATTATTGGGCTGCTTTAGACCCAATTTTTTGATAAAGTCAGAGAAGAGCTCTCGATCCTCTGCTAGATCAATAACCTTAGCTGATGTTCCTGAGATATTAGCACCAATGGCAGTCAATCCTTTGGCAAGTTTGAGAGGAGTCTGTCCCCCAAAGTGAACAATCACTCCATCAGGCTCTTCGACCTCAATCACACTGCGTACATGTTCAAAATCAATCGGCTCAAAATAGAGAATATCAGAGGTATCATAATCAGTCGAGACTGTCTCAGGGTTACAGTTATACATAATCGACTTCATACCCATATCCTTAAGAGCAAAAGCAGCATGAACACAACAGTAGTCAAACTCAATCCCTTGACCAATACGGTTTGGACCTCCCCCAATAATCAATACCTTTTTCTCTTCGCTTTTCGCTTTTTCTATCTTAGGAAGCGTAGAGATATTGGTTGTAGAGTAGAGATAAGGCGTCAGTGCTTCAAACTCAGCAGCACAGGTATCTACCTCGTTATACTCCAAAAAGATACCCAACTTCTCTCTGGCATTATAGATATCATTTTCTGAAAAGTTCATCCCCTCATTTTTGTTGATAACCCTAGCAATCATCGCATCAGAGAAACCATCAGCTTTTGCCTCTCTTAATCGCTTGGCATCACTAAGTAGTGCAACATCCATAGCTCTCTCTTGGGCAACCAACTCTTCAAACTGATAGAGATACCATCGATCAATCTTACAGATCTCAAATATCTCATCCACACTCATACCTCGTCTCAATGCCTCATAGAGATAGAGGATTCTGTCACTATTTGGTCTTCTGATCTCATGAACCAACTTCTCATCATCACACGCTATTGGATCAAACCCACTAAGCCCTGTCTCTAGTGAGAGTAAAGCCTTTTGAAAGGACTCTTTGAAGGTGCGTCCCATACTCATAACCTCACCTACTGACTTCATCGCAGTGGTCAATGTTGAGTCAGCTTGAGGAAACTTCTCAAAGGTAAATCGTGGTACTTTGGTTACAATATAATCAATCACAGGTTCAAAACTAGCTGCTGTACCGGTGATATCATTGGTGATCTCATCAAGAGTAAATCCTACAGCCAAAAGGGTAGCCACCTTGGCAATGGGGTATCCTGTGGCTTTGGATGCCAATGCAGAGGAGCGACTAACTCGTGGATTCATCTCAATGACGATCATACGACCCGTATCAGGATTGATAGAGAACTGCACATTCGATCCTCCTGTATCTACCCCCACTTCTCGCAAAATCTTAAAGGAGGCATCCCGCATTTTTTGGTACTCTTTATCAGTAAGGGTCAACGCAGGAGCAATGGTAATGGAGTCACCTGTATGTACCCACATAGGATCAAGGTTTTCAATAGAACAGACGATAATACAGTTATCTGCTCTATCTCGAATTACCTCCATCTCATACTCCTTCCAACCAAGTAGGGACTCTTCAATCAAAATCTCAGAGATAGGCGAAGCATCAAGCCCTCCTTGAACAATTCTCTTATACTCATCAATATTATAAGCGACTCCCGATCCACCACCTGCAAGTGTAAAAGAGGCACGAACAATAAGAGGGAAACCTATCCTTTTGGCGATCTCCATCGCCTCATCCATATTGTAGGCATACTCAGAGATAGGCAGATCCATACCAATTTTGATCATTGCCTCTTTGAACTCTTGGCGATCTTCCCCTTTTTTGATCGCTTCAGGGTTGGCACCAAGAAACTCAATCCCCTCTAGCATCCCTTTGTCATACATCTCCATGGCAATATTGAGTGCTGTCTGCCCTCCCATGGTCGGTAGAATAGCATCCACATTCTCTTTTTTTATGATTTTTTTGATAACTTCAGAGGTGATTGGCTCCACATAGGTTCTATGGGCAAATTCAGGATCTGTCATAATTGTAGCGGGATTAGAATTTATTAAAACGACTCGATATCCCAACTCTTTGAGTGTTTTGGCGGCTTGTGTTCCTGAGTAGTCAAATTCACAGGCTTGTCCGATTACAATAGGACCTGATCCAATTAATAAAATGGTTTTAATGTCAGTGCGTTTTGGCATAGAAGTTTACCCTTGATTTTAATTGGGGGATTATACAAAAAAGGGGCTTAAGCGATGGTTGCTCAGAGAAGAGGTTTAACTGTTAATCTTCTGTTAATTTTCGATTGGTTATTCATTTATATAGAGATACTATAATACTTTTATGAAAGATGTAAAGTCATACCCACAAATAACATCTCCTTTGAAAACCCAAAGTATGACTTTGCTTCAGAGTTTACTCTCTGAAATGATATTGAAGTAATATTTAAAACATGAAACGTAAATTTCATTAACTCCTTTGTACCTCCCTTTGAAAATACTTCTACTTCATATCTTTCCTAACGCTTTCAAAGCAGATCATCTCATGATACTATCAAGTCACTGTAATTATATTTTTTGTATAATCCCAAGATTTTTAATACATTAAAGGGATTTATGATGCTCTCAAAGCGAATACAGACACTCTCATCTTCTATGACTATTGCCATTACTGTTTTGGCACTTGAACTCAAAGCTGAGGGGAAAGATATCCTCTCCTTCTCTGCTGGTGAACCAGATTTTGATACCCCAACAGCAGTCAAAGATGCTGCCAAATCAGCTCTTGATTCAGGTAAGACCAAATATACTGCCATTCCTGGTATTCCTGAACTTCTAACAGCTGTCCAAGGCAAACTCAAACGAGAGAACAACCTTGAGTATGCTACCAATATGATTCAGACAAACAATGGAGCCAAACACTCACTTTTTAATCTCTTTCAAGCATTAATTGATGAGGGTGATGAGGTAATTATTCCTGCTCCCTATTGGGTTACCTACCCTGAGGTTGTACGATATTCAGGAGGTGTGCCTGTTATTATAGAGACAGATGATAGCACAAACTTCAAAATCTCAGCAGAACAACTCTCTGAGGCGATCACCTCCAAAACAAAACTGCTTATTCTCAACTCTCCCTCTAACCCAACAGGAGCGATCTATACCCAAGAGGAGCTTGAGGCAATAGCTGAAGTTCTCAAAGATACAGAGATATTGATTATCTCTGATGAGATGTATGAAAAGCTAGTCTATGGCAATGCCAAATTTATAGCGACTGCCTCAATCTCTGAGGATATGTTCCAACGTACCATTACCGTTAATGGTCTTAGCAAATCTGCTGCAATGACAGGATGGAGATTTGGCTATTTGGCAACCCCAAAAACGGAACTAGTAGCAGCGATGAATAGGCTTCAGTCTCAAAGCACCTCCAATATCAACTCCATTACCCAAGCTGCCGCTATTACTGCACTAGATGGCACGATTGATGAGGATATAGAGAAGATGCGAGTTCAATTTGAAAAAAGATGTGATGAGGCAGTCAAATTGATCAATGAGGTAGAGGGACTCTCTGTGGTTAAGCCCGATGGGGCATTCTATCTCTTTATCAATATCAAAGAGGTTAGCAATGACTCTATGGAGTTTGCAACCAAACTACTAGAGCAAGAGGGTGTTGCTATTGTACCAGGTGTGGCATTTGGTTTAGAAGGATTTATCCGATTCTCTTTTGCTACGGATATTGATACCATTCGAGAGGGGATCAAACGAATCGAGCGATTTATTCAATCACAAAAATAAAAAATTGAAGTTGATGGCTATGGTATCATCTAAGTAGAGAAATATTATAATTCTCAAAAAGGTTATACCATGTCACAACTCAATGCAGAAGATCGAGAAATTATCCTCTCAACTATTCGAGATATTCCTGACTTCCCAAAACCTGGTATTATATTTAAAGATATCACCACCCTACTCAACTCCCCCAAAGCACTCAATCTACTTATGAGTCATCTTGAAGATCGCTACCAAGAGTATAAATTAGATTATATTGCAGGTATTGATGCCAGAGGGTTTATCTTTGGCTCTATTTTAGCTGATCGTTTGGGTATTGGGTTTGTTCCTGTTCGCAAAAAAGGGAAACTCCCTTATACAACTGTTGCAGAGAAATACTCACTAGAGTATGGTTTTGATGAGGTTGAGATCCATATTGATGCTTTTCCCAAAGAGAATGCACGGGTACTACTTATCGACGATCTCATCGCCACAGGGGGAACTGCCAAAGCCGCTGCCAAATTAATCAACAAAGTCAATGCTATCTGTGTGGAGTGTTGCTTTATTGCAGAGTTGACATTTCTCAATGGAAAAGAGGGGATAGAGAGCGAGGTCTACTCTGTTTTGAAATTTTAAGAGAGAGCAAAAAATAAGTAGTTGATTACTATTTCATTTAGAATCGGCAATTTTAATCAATCTCGCTATCTCTTGATCTTAAGCTCCCAGCTATTATTGGTTTTATTATATGAGAGCAGATGGTGTGAACGTACACCCTGTTCAGATGTTTGTGTGATTAGCGAATAGGAGAAGGGGATGGTTTGCAACTCCAAATGATCTTTTTTTCTAACCACGATCTTCCTGATATGTTCATTTGCATCACTTAGTGCAAAAAGTTTTTGTGAACTTTTAGAGAGCCTACCCTTTTGAATAGATAGAGCACAAAGAGAACTCTCTCTTGCCGAACCATAGAGAAGATATTTACCACTCTCTGTATGGAGTAATTTTAGGCTTAACGCATCAATCCCTTCAAGTCGTTGAATTATCTTTTTAGTAGCGATATCGATATGATAAATTACTCCCTTTTGGGTATGATAATCGCTCTCATCAATAGCAGAAACCCATAAACTATCATCATCGCAATCATACTCAATTGCCATAACACCATAAGGGTTACTAGAGGAGGCATGAACATCCTCAAGCCTCATCCATATATTCAATCTTCCACTCTGAGCATCCAAACGATAAATATTTTTTTGCAAAGCAAAGGTATTCTGGCTAATTGTTATATAGGGCATAGGGGTAATATACATATCTCCATTTGGTGCAGAGACATAACTACCCATATGCTCAAATCTCCCCCATGACTCTCTATAGATTACCTCTCGTAGATCCCTCCCCATCAAAAAAGAGACACCTCGATGGCTCTGTTGTGT
>CAZEUB010000013.1:0-24030 GCA_964515605.1 uncultured Sulfurovum sp.
CATAGCAATCCATCGGCTGTTGCTCTTTCGATATTATGTGACTTTAAAGATAGAGATAAACAGATGGTAGTCAATAGCATTTTACAACGAATCAAAGAGCTAACCGATGGTGACGAAGTCGAGTATCAAAACTATATCAAAAAAGTAAATGTACTCTCAACCAATAGAAATTTAAAAGAAGAAGTCAAGAAAGGAATGAATGATATGTTAAAAGTAGATATAACTAAAACACCACTTTATGAGTTAGGTCTTGAAAAAGGGGTTTTTGAGACTGCAATTATTATGATAGAGAAGATGAATCACTCAATAGATGAGATTGTAAAAGTTTTAAACATCAAAAAAGAGGAACTCTTGGAATATATGAAAAAGAAGAAAGAAGAAGTCTAAATAAAATGGAATTTATTAGTTTTGTTTGTGAGCTATTTTTTAATTTATAAAAAAGAGATGAGTTATGATATAATCATAAATAAAATCTATGGAGCGATATTATGCTTAATCAAAAAATACGAGCTAGAATCAGAATAAAAACTTAGGGGTCAAAGCCCTTTTGTGAACAAAACTTAATTTAGTCTGAAACAATAATAACCTTTAGACTTGACAAATCCCAAAAAAAAAGCTAAAATAGTACTAAATAAGATACCAAAAAGGATATTTAATATGACACGAATTTTAGCAAACTACACCACAAGTATCTCTGAACTCAAAAAGAGTCCATCATCTATTATAGAAAATGCCAATGGAGAGAGCATTGCTATCTTGAATCATAACCGACCTAGTGCCTATCTTGTGCCGAGTGAGGTTTATGAGAAGATGATGGAGATGTTGGATGAGTATTATCTGATACAAAAAGTAAAAGAGCGACTTAATTATAAAGAGAGTGATTTGATAGAGGTTTCACTAGATGAGTTATAAGCTTCACTTTATCAAAAAATCTAAAAAAGAGTGGGATAAGCTCAACTCAACCATCAAAGGGCAGTTTAAAAAGAAGTTGGCAAAACGCCTTGAAGAGCCTATTTTACTAAGTGATAAACTAAGTGGCTATGAAAATATTTATAAAATCAAATTGAGAAGTTCAGGATTTAGATTGGTGTATGAGGTTAGGGAAGATAAGATTATTGTTGTGGTTTTGGCTGTTGGAAAACGAGAGAACAATGATATTTATGACTTTTTGAAGGGGCGATTGGATTATGATATTGAGGGGTAGACTCCAATCAAAACATCTCTATGCATATCTTGGGTATTGATATTCAAGGAGAAGTGACACTTGTGGACAAAGAGTGTAGCGTTGAGCAGTATGTTGTATATATTGGAAAAAAACGGTGCAATATGAAGAGCGAAATCGCACGAAATAGAGTACCAAAACTATATTAAAAAAGTAAATGTACTCTCGACCAATAGAAATTTAAAAGAAGAAGTCAAGAAAGGAATGAATAATATGTTACAAGTAGATATCACTAAACATTAAAAAAAAGAGAGAAGAAGCCTAAAATCTCTTCCAAAATGTCTTAGAGAGCATTAGGTAGAGGGTATAACACTCCAAACGTCCAATAATCATTGCCATACTCAATACCCACTTATCATACCAAGAGAAAAATCCATAATTCTCTACAGGTCCTACTGCTCCAAATCCAGGTCCAATATTGCCTACGGTCGCTAATGCTGTAGAGATAGCACTCATCTCATCTAAACCCCTAGCATAGAGATAGAGCATCACTATCACAGAGGTAAGAATATAGAGGGTAAAAAATCCAGCTATTGAGGTAAGCAGAGAGCTTTTGAGCTTTTTGTTATCGATAAAAATAGAGAGTACCGCATTGGGGTGTAGTGTTCGCTTGATCTCAGTAAACATATTTTTAAAGAGAATGACATAGCGAATCACCTTGACCCCACCTGCAGTAGAGCCTGTCGTTCCACCCACAAGCATCGCAACAAAGACAATACTCACCGCAACATGCCCCCACTCTTCATAATTGAGTGTGGCAAATCCAGTGGTTGTCAAGACAGAGGCAACAGTAAAAAAAGAGTGCCTCAAAGAGGCTTCAATCCCCATATCGCTTGAGCCAATATGTACCCCACTCAACAACAGAGCAAGGAGTAAAAAAGTAGCCAAATAGTAACGGATCTCTTCACTTTGATACCCACCATAATCCCTATGTAAAAAGCGAAGATGTGCCAAAAAATTTATCCCTGAGACAATCATAAAAAAAGTAGTTATCCAGATAATTGCTCCATCATCAAAAGCCCCCATTGAGCTATTTTTGGTCGAAAATCCTCCTGTAGATATGGTAGAGAAGGCATGATTGATCGCATCAAACCACCCCATACCAAAATAGTGCAACAAAAACATATCAATCAAAGTAAGAACGCTATAGATCCCCCACAACATCAGTGCAGTATCTCGAATCTTTGGGGCGATCTTATCCATTGATATCCCTGTAGACTCTGCCCTAAACATACTCAAACTCCCTGTAGGATTAATAATAGAGAGTAGTCCAACACCTAAGACAATAATCCCCATACCTCCTAACCAGTGCGTAAGACTACGTAAAAAGAGAATCATCTTGGGTAGAGATTCAATATCAGAAAAAACTGTTGCTCCTGTGGTGGTAAAACCACTGATTGATTCAAAAAAAGCACTACTAAAATCAAGCGAAGTATAGAGCATCAACGGAATAGCCCCTGCCAAACCAAGCAGTAACCATATTAGATTAACTGCAATGATACTCCCTTTGATTTTCATGGCAATGGTATGGTGACGTAGTCCAAACCAAAATAGAGCATTAATTAGCAAAAGAGCAAGATCATAGATCAAAAACGCTTGAATATCTTCGCCATACAAGAGCCCAATAGCAATAGGAGAGAGCAAAAAAAGAGCCAAGAGTGTTCCTGTGGTAGCGATAAATTTCACAATACCTTTGATATCTATTGTTCTAATCATCTACACTGCCTGATAGATCCACTTCTCCAAAGTATCAGCATAATCACTTCGGGCAAAGAGAATCAACTTATCCCCTACCTGAGGGCTAATATTCTCTATCTCTGAGAGAATATTATTTTCTCTAATAATATATCCATCACAACACTCTTTGATCTTGCTAGGTAACTTAATGACACGGTTGAGTGATCGCGAATCTGATGAGATCTCTTTTAACAGAACTACCCCTCTTCCTCCACAATAACGCTTTTGGACGATAAGACTATCGGCATTGATCTGCTCTAATATAGAGTAGTAGGTATCAATCTTCTCTCCCCTAATAACCACCAATCCCAAAGCATGCATCAAGGAGTAGTACTCACGATCATTATTAATCGCAATAACTTTGCTAATCCCCACCTCTTTTGCCTCAATAGATTTGATCATATTATACTCGTCATTAGTGGTCGAAGCAATAACCATATCGGCACTATCTAAGCCTTCCTCTTTGAGCAGATGACCCCAACCATATTTGCTATTTAGCACAATTGCCTCTCCTTGAAGTACTTCAGATGCCTGCTCACAAAGATCCAAGTTTTGTTCAATAATCTTCACCTCTAAACCATAATCCAAAAGAACTTTTGCCATCTCTACACCTACTCTATTGGCACCAAAGACAATACAATTTTCCAACTTTTTCTCTTTTTTTTGTGGTGCTTCAAGATTGGCATAGCGTCTCTTGATAATCTCTTTGTTCCCTACAATATAGAGCAGATCCTCCCTCTTGACCACTTCACTTGGCTTAGGAACAGTAAAATGTTTATCCCTCTCCAATCCTACAATCGCAACTACATCATCAAACTCTTTGCAGATCTCTCTAATGTTATACCCTACATAATCAGGATTACAAACCCGAACAGAGAGCATAATAAAATTAGCCATATTAAACTCTTTGACATTATTAGCAAGGGGAAACTCCAGAAGTCTTTTTAGGGTACTAGCAACATGATAAGAGGAGAATACTGTAGCATAGATATTAAGCTTTTCAAATATTTTACTCTCCAAAAAAAAGCTATTTTTTAAGCGAATAATTTTTTTATCTACCTCAATGGTATCATCGATAATCAATGAGGCAATCATGTTAACCTCATCTGAGTTGGTCACAGCGACAAAAAAATCTACCTTTTTCATACATTGAGCATAAATCTTTGGGCTCTCTACATCTCCACAAATCGCCAAAACATCCAAATCATCTTGAATGGTAGAGATCGCTTCAAAATTTTTATCAATAATGGTTATCTCATGATAAAGAGAAAGTGTCTTAGCAAGATGATAACCCACCTTTCCTGCTCCTGCAATGATAATTTTCACGAAAACCACCTCCCTAATAGACCAATCTGCTTCTCCTCTCCTGATTTGGCATAGTGCAACTCATAGATATTTGAAGCAATCAAACTAATCTCCTCTCGACTCTCTTGATCACATGCCAACAAAATCTTATCTCCTATCTCTAGCTTGACATTTTGAGGAAGCAATAGATCTTCATTGTGACGTTGGATCAACAGCGGAATAACATTATTATTTCTCTTCCAATTGCCCAATGATCGCTGAAGCACCTCAATTTTAATCTCCTCTCCATCCTTTAGATCATGATAGATTGCATAACTCTCCTCCATAGATATCTCTAAATACATCAATTCAGGATTAGATCCAATTTTGGATTTGAGAAGTTTGACCAAAGAGTTTGCCCAGATCTCATTCTCTTTTAAGAGAAGATGCAAAAAGTGATTCTTGAGCGGTTTGGTCAGTGCCAGAGAGGTTTTGTTAACCATAATACGCTCAATAATAAAGGTCCAATCAATATCGGCTGCCTGGAAGATACTCACCTCATCCATGGTATTCTCTCTAGCAATAAGATAGATATCGGGATTGAGCTTCTTAGCAGTAATCATAATAGAGATATTTTCAATATCATTTTTGGTTCCGACAATAAGACACTCTGCCTCTTGAATACCTGCTTGAATCAAGACCTCTTTATCATCAGGGTTAGCCCGTATAAATGTCTCATTCTCTAGCATCTCTTTGGGTGCCCGACGCTTCTCATCAATAAAAACATATGCAATGTCATTCTTCTCAAACTGTTTTTGCAACGCTTTACCAAAACGCCCATAACCACAAACAACATATTTTCCATTGGGTAAGAAGAGAGCATTATCACACAGGTCACTATTGCCATAGATCCAATTCTCCAAAACCAATATATGCGGAGAGTGCAAAGCGATATCCAATCTTTTGGCAAAAATCTCAAAAGGATTTACCAACATAGCGATATCTGTATCCATAATGCTTGTGGATATCTCATTATGGGTTGATTTGGCAATGACTTGCACTTTGGGATTTAAAAAACGGGTCAAAACAGAGATACGCAAATTTTTCTCTTCATTTTCAAATAGAGAGATAATCGCTTTGCAATTTGTTTGTAAAATTCCTGCATCGACTAAGGTATCTGTCAATAGCCCATCTCCTACCATCACAGGAACATCTCGAATCAAACTCTCAAGCAAAAAATTGTTAATCATCTCCTCATTGATATCAACCAGAACAACTTCAATATTTGCTTTGTGTAGCTTCTTGATGATCTCTGCGTTGATATAGCTATATCCTAAAACAATAACAAATTGCTCTTGAATCTCTCTAACTTTTTTTCTAAATTTATTACGCATCAGCTCATGCTTGAGCATCGGATCAGACAGCACTGAGACCAAAGCCCCTATCCCATAGAACCAACCAACCACTGTGAGATAGATACAAACAGAGACCCAAAGCTTCTGAGCATAGGTAAAGTCATAAGGGGACTCCCCAAAGCCAATAGTAGATGCCATATAGGAGACAAAATAGAACGCATCAAAAAAACTAAGATGATAGATATCTCCCTTGTCATCCACCCCAGGGATAAGCACCATCCCCATAATAGCAATAGAGTAGGTGACAATAATCACCAAAAGAGGTGTTCTAAGCTTCTGAAGAATAAGCCAAAGTGCATTGTTTGCCATGGCTTACCTTTTGGATTTGAGTGTCTCTCCAATATAGAGGATAACAGAAGTGATATTTGCCAAAAAAGCCCCACCAGAGAGAGAGATAATAGCGGCAAATGCCTCTACATCAACAATAGAGAGATACTCTGTTACTGTCCAAACCGTTACTGCTGCAATAAGTTGAATATCAGCTACTAAGCTTGTTGCCAACAGAACTGCTCCTAGTTGGGTTTTGTCTCCAATTTTTAATACTGTAGAGATAAGGCTAATTACCAAAGCAGCAAAAAGCTCCCATACACTATGAAGTTCAGGGTTATCAATATCTCCATAAAAAAATCCAAAATTGATGGTCATTGCAAAGATGAAGAAAAAGCCTGAGATTACTTTTTGTAAATTCATATATTTCCCTTAAAATAGTTAGAATTTATTATATAATAATCAGGCTTAAGAAAAAATCCATGCTTCTCTTCAATTAGAGGAGTAGCACTTATAACTCAATACAAGTTCCTATTCCTTGAGATGTCAAAATCTCTAAAAGCATCGAGTGTTCTACCCTGCCATCAATAATATGTGCTTTCTTAACTCCTCCACGCAAAGCCTCTATACACGCATCTACTTTACCAGTTGCCACCCTTTTTTCATCATAAGCACAGAATCTGCCATACCCAATGAGCAAAAAAGTGTAATAGAGAGTAAAATTCTTTTCATTTATATTATCCTTTTGTTTATCTATTTGCTATCATACAATAAAAAAATGTATAAAAGATGGAGAGAGAATACCCAAAATTAATTTCAAAATCAAACCCGAACCCGTTGCCATGTTCCCGATTCAAAGGCTCTCCAGAGCAAAATTGCCTTGACCAAGGTGTCTCCAATCATGGCAATATAGACCCAAAGAATATCATGAAAATACCAACTTAACACAGAAGCGGGAATAATTCTTACAAACCACAAAGAGAGAAGATTGATCTTGAGGGTGCGTCGACTCTCCCCCGCTCCTCTCAATGCCCCTGAGAGTACAAAATTAAATGCCAATGGAATTTGAGAAAGCCCAACAATCTTCAAATAGAGACTTGCCTCTTCAATGGTTGGGCGATCATTGGTAAAAAAGGAGGCGATATACTCAGGTGTAAAGATCATAAAAAAAGAGAGGAAAAACATCAATCCCATGGCATATTTGAGTACCAAAAGCACATCCTCTCTGGACTGTTCGGGTCGTTTCATCCCCAACCCCTGTCCCATGAGTGCCATCGCAGCAATCGTAAAGCCAATCCCTGGCATAAATGCCAACCCCTCAATACGCAATCCAATCTGATACCCTGCTAGTGTCTCTGTACCATAATGAGCAATAATTGAGGTAAAGAGCATAAATGAACCAAATGTCAATGAGCGTTCAATCGAGGAGGGAATACCTACATTTAATGCCCGTTTTAGCAGACTTTTGGAGAGACGAAAGATCGGTTGGAAAGGGGTTTTCCCACGAAGATAGAGCAATAGGTAGATCCCTACCTCTAATATATTGACCACCACGGTAGCAATCGCTGCTCCTACCACACCCAAAGCAGGGAAACCAAACGCACCAAAGATCAATAGATAGTTTAACCCGATATTCAACACAATAGAGCCAAGCTTGATAAACATTGGGGTTTTGGTATCTCCTGTAGCACTCAAAGAGGTGACAAATACCAACTTAACAAAGATAAAAGGCATCATCAATGTCAAGACCTGAACATAACTACTCCCAAGAGCAATCACTTCAGGAGCTACCCCATAAAAATGATAGATCATACTCGCTCCAAAATACCACAATGGCACAACAAAGAGAGAGAGCAACAGGGCAAACAACAACAAAGAGGAGAGAGCCAAAGAGGCACGTTTCATTCTCCTAGCACCATAAAACCTAGAGATCAATGCATTGGTTCCCACATGAAAGAGGGTGAGAAGAGCAAAAACAAACATCAAAGATTGTAATCCTACCCCCACCGCAGCAACAGCAAAAGCAGAGAGTCTACCTACCATAATCAAATCGGTAATCACCTGTAACATATCCAACAGAGAATTAAATGCCGCAGGCAAAGAGATAGAGAGAATTTTTTTGTGTTTGGCTCGATTAATTGTTAGAAATTTCAGTATAACTCCTTTAGTTTAGGCTTTGACCTTGCTCTATTTGGAGCTGAAGCCTTCGATTCCTTATAATATTCTAATGGAAAAACCATCGCCCATCATAAGGGAGTAGAACATCCTTGAAGTTTAGCCACGCCTCATGACTAAAGAGTGCCTCTTTGATCATCGTTGTATCAGGAGCATTGATCATCAATCCTATCAGTGCTACATAGATTAGTAGGGTTTGAATCTTATCGGTTTGGGTTTTGATCTTGAAGAGCTTAAGCGCTGTTCCCCATGACTTTTTGACCCGACGGTTTCCTAGATCCACACTATAGATCTCATCTAGTATCAGATGTACCAGATAACCCCATGTCATCATTATGCCATAGACCCATGAGATAAGGGCATTAAGCCCAAAGAAGAGGTGCATAATAATCGCTGTACTCACCCCCCATATCAGTGCCACAGGGATAGAGTGAAACATCCCTCGGTGTTTGGAGATTTTGCGAAAAACACCAATCAATCCAAATCGAACCGTCCCAAAAACCACTCCTGCCATCAAAAGCATCTCAATAATAGAGTAGGTTGAGGATTTGACAAAAACAGAGAGGATTGTCATCAAAAGGGAAATCACGGTAAAACCAACTCCTATGGATTTGGAGTGATCCGAATCAATATCAGGCATCAATCCCCCAAATGTCCCCAAAGCAAATGCCATTACTGCTTGGGTAGGCTCCAATATCTCCATACTCAATAGTGTCCCACTCACCACAGCAGAGGCAGAAGCTGCCACCACAAAATGCGTATTGAAATTTGCCATCTACTCCCCTAATCGTGTAATGAGTTGATGCTCATTTCCTAAAATATCCTCAACAATAACATCATTTTTGAAAAGCACCATATGTGACTTGGGTCGTTGCATCCGACCTGTACGGCTAGGAATTGCAATAGAGACATCAACCAACCAGCCTCTCCACTCAATATCGCCACCATAGGCTAACCCTCGACGTTTATAAGCACGTTGTGGTTTAGAGAAAGTATAAGATGCCATCTCTGCACGTTTAAGCTTAGAGGAGAAGTAGTTTTTGATCGTCTGACGATAAGATCTAGGAGGATAGCTATAGTCTGCTCGTTGGATAGGAGTACCAAGCCGTGGTTCTCTTTTGGTTGGAGGCTTAGGTCCTCCCGCAGGTACACAACCTACAAAGAGGGAAGAGATAGTTAGCGTAATGATAATTTTTAGTGATCGATACATGAGTTGACCTAATTTTTTTCAAATTATAACCTCAATCACATTAAGTTCTCTCCCATAAAGTCCAATATTCTAAATCATTCTCCTAAGAGAGTTACTCTCTTCTAAATAGAGAGATTAGTTATCCCTATTATACTCTCTATAGACTAAAGCTGAAATCACAACAATAACAAGAAGTACCCCACCAATAACCATATAGGTGAACTCTTGGCTTGCTTGAGCACCAAACATATACCCCAACATCAACATCCCTGTATTCCAAAGAGCATTGGAGAGGAAAATAATAGGAACAAAATACTTAAGCTCCATCTTGGCAATACCTGCGGGGATTGAGATATATTGCCCCAGTCCAAAAGTCAATGGTGCTAAAAAGAGCGAAAGCTTACCATACTTATTAAAAAATTTTTTTAATTTTTTAATTTTTTTTGGAGCGATCCAATACTCACTTAGATAGGCGGACAAATGATAATTGATCAACGCTCCTGTAGTTGTTCCCATCGCTGTCACCACCACAATTATTGTAAAATCGACTCTACCTTGAGATGCTAAATATCCTGCAGGAATAAGAACCAACTGCGTGGGCAGAGGGACAAAGGTCCCCACCACAACCATATAACCAAAGAATCCCATATAGCCTAATTCAAACACCATATCTACGATAATATCTAACACTTTCAAACCTTATATAACTTTATCTGTTATTAATAATTTTTAATAGTTTAGTCAATTAAAAAAAACTTAACTGCGAATATTAATTAAACTGCATTAAACGGAAATTATACTAAAATAATTGCCGAATTATAAACATTGGAGAAAAAATGAAAATTTTATTAATCAACCATAATCCAGTTGTATCCCGATTAACATCACTTAGTGCCAAAAAAGAGAAAGTAGAACTAGATGAGATAAAAGAGATCTCTGAATTGGTTGTAAATGAGTATGCTATTGTATTTGTTGACTCAGAATCTTATAATGAGAGCGTCTCAAACATCCTTCAAAACTCAGGAATCAAAACAAAAGTACTTTTTTATGCTCAAGGAGATGAGGAGGATCAATCACTATTTAACCACACTATTCTTAAACCATTTTTGCCCTCTGAGGTCTCTGCTATCCTAAGAGAAGTAAAAATGGAATCTGAACAAGATGAAGCTACCAAAATAAAAGAGGAGCCATCTATTAGCGATCTTGTCGAAAACAAGAACAATGATCTTGAGGAGTTAGTGCCACTCAAAACAGAAGAGAAAGAGCACAAAGAGGAGCTACTCCCTATCCAATTAGAAGTAGAAGAGGAGAAGATTGAAGAGAAAGAGAACATCGAAGAGAAACCAAAAGAGGAGTCTGCAATCTTAAACCTTGATGAAGATCTCTTTGAGTTAGATGATAAAGAGGATAAAAATAGCCTAGATCAGGATGATCTCTTTGAAGTTGATAAGGAGATCAAAGAGAAGGTCATTAGTGATGATATTCTTGATTTGGACCTTGAGAGCCAAAATGAGGTAAACTTTGATGAGAAAGTTATAGAGACTTTAGAGGAGGAGAAAGAGATCATATCAAAAAACACTTCTCAACCTCAAAAGGAGACAAAGATACTGGATGAAAAAGAGATCTCTGGCATCAAAAATCTTCTCAATGATGAAAATAATTTAACTGATGAGAATCTTACCCTTGATGATATCATCACACCTACTGCTCCTATCATAGTAGATGAACCAAAAAATATAGAAGAACCCAAAAAAGAGAAGAAAAAAGAGAAAGAGACCCCCCTCATCGAGGATGAAAAGCTTCCTAGTAGTGAAGAGGTTCTTGCCACCACACTAAGCAAACTCCCTACTGAAGAGTTACGTAAGTTGCTTAGAGGAGCCACTGTCAATATTACCATTCAGTTCCCTAACGATCTATAATGAGTGCCGCAATTTTAGTCCTCTCAGGACCAAGTGGTGCGGGGAAAAGCACCATCATAGAGCATGCTAGTTCAGAGATAGGAGAGTACTACTTCTCCATCTCTACCACTACTCGTCCTCCTAGGGAAGGAGAGGTTGATGGGGTAGATTACTACTTTGTTACCCAAGAGGAGTTTGAAGCGGATATCAAAGCAGGTGCTTTTTTGGAGTATGCCACTGTCCATGGCAACTACTATGGAACCTCTCTTAAACCTGTCCATGAAGCACTTGAGGCAGGGAAATTGGTCATTTTTGATATTGATGTTCAAGGGCATAGGTTAGTTCGAGCAAAAATGGGTGATTTGGTCACCTCTGCATTCATCACTCCTCCAACACTTTATGAATTAGAAAAACGGCTCTATGCACGATCTACCGACAAAAAAGAGGTGATTATTCGTCGTATTGAGAATGCCAAAGAGGAGATCCAAGCCATAGAAGAATTTGACTTTGTGATTATCAATGATATTGTGGAAAAAGCTGCTGCTCAATTTACTACTATAGCTAAAGCTGCTAGACTCAAACTAAGTAACAAAGAGATCAAAAATCTTATCTATCACTGGCAAAATTCCCAAAGATAAACTATAAATTAACAAAAAATAAGTATAATCTCTTAAACAAATCTCAATTTATTGGGAAAACTTATCAAAGGAAATGTAAATGGGAATGCCAAGTATGCCAGAACTACTCATTATCTTAGCGATAGTGGTACTACTTTTTGGAGCCAAAAAGATACCAGATCTTGCCAAAGGAATGGGTAAAGGGATCAAAGATTTTAAAAAAGCGATCAAAGATGATGACGAGAGTATCGCTGAGGTAAAAGAGATCAAAGAAGAGACCAAAACAGCCGTAACAGAGACACAAGAGACAGCTAAAAAAGCGTAAGCACAATAAGACTTCGTTCTGCTTCTAATAAGAAGTAGAACTCCCCTTATGGAACATACATGAAGATCAAATCACAATTAAGTAACACTATTCAAAATGCACTCAACCGTGCCAATATCACAACCCAAGAGGTTGTTATTTCAGATGCGACCAAACCAGAGTTTGGTGATTATCAATATAATGGGGTTATGAAAATAGCCAAAGAGCTCAAACGTAATCCTAGAGAGATCGCTAATGAGCTAATTGAGCATATTGATACCGATGCCATTATAGAAAAAGTAGAGGTTGCAGGACCTGGGTTTATCAATATATGGTTGGATAACCACTGGCTAGCTCAAGAGTGCCGTGCCATTATCGATGATGAGCGTGTAGGAGTAGGCTATGTAGCAGAACCTAAACGGGTCGTAGTAGACTATTCAGGACCCAATATGGCAAAACAGATGCACGTAGGACATCTTCGCTCTAGTATTATTGGAGATACCCTTGCAACGCTTTTAGAGTTTTTGGGAGATGAGCTTATTCGTCAAAATCATATTGGAGATTGGGGAACACAGTTTGGTATGCTTATCGCCTATCTCGAAGAGCAAAATACCGATGGCAATACCCAAGAGCTCAAAGACCTTGAGCAGTTCTACAAAGATGCCAAAGTTCGCTTCGATGAGAGTGAGGATTTTGCCAACAAAGCCCGAGAGTATGTAGTCAAGATTCAAAGTGGTGATCAACACTGCCTTCAACTTTGGCAGAGCTTCATCAACGCTTCACTAGGTCACTGCGAAGAGGTCTATGAGAAGTTAGGAGTCAACCTAACCCGTCAAGATGTCCGAGCAGAGAGCTTCTATAACGACCAACTCCCCAAAGTGGTTAATCAACTCAAAGAGAAAAAAATTGCTACCACCTCAAATGGTGCAGAGTGTGTCTTTTTGGAAGGAGATGAAAATCCTATTATTATCCAAAAAAGTGATGGAGGTTTCCTCTATGCTACTACCGATTTGGCAGCACTGGCATTTCGAGATCAAGAGCTAAGAGCTGATCGTATCTGCTATGTCGTCGACGCCCGTCAAGCACAACACTTCAAACAGGTCTTTGCCATTGCCAAAATGGCGGGATTGGTACGTCCTGAAGTACAACTTGAACATATTGGGTTTGGTACCATGATGGATAAAAATGGCAAACCTTTCAAGACCCGTGATGGAGGCACAGTAAAACTGGTCGATCTACTAGATGAGGCAGTTATCCGTGCCAAAGCAACCATCAAGGAGAGAGAGCTACATAGCAATGAGGAGCTAGAGAGGGTTGCCAAAGCGATTGGAATAGGTGCCGTAAAATATGCTGATCTAAGTATCAATCGTGAGTCAAACTATATCTTTTCTTGGGAGAAGATGCTAAGCTTCGAGGGGAACACCTCTTTGTATATGCAGTATGCTTATGCCCGTATTCAATCTATCTTTAGAAAGTATGAAGGGGATATCGATGGAGAGATTATCATAGGAGATGAACTAGAGCATCGCTTGGCATTGATGATTCTCAAATTTGAAGATACCTTAACCAAAGCCGCTATCGATGCGACACCACACACCATTACCGCCTATCTCTATGACTTGGTAACACTCTTTATGAAGTTCTATGAACAAAATCCAATTCTCAAAGAGGGCGTAGCAAAACCTACCCAACAGAGTCGTCTACTACTAGCAAAGCTCACTGCCAATGTAATCAAAAAAGGGTTAGAGATTTTAGGTATTGAGGTTGTAGATAGGATATAATTATGATAGCTCTCCTTTGGCAAGTTTTTTGAACCATAATCGCCAAAGCTCTCTGTAGATAGTGGTATAGGCTTTGATCTTTTGATGGTTAATCTTTTTGGATCCAAAATAGTTTCTAAGAAAAATATGCTTCTCTCTCTCTTTTAGGTGATACTCTATAATGATAGATACCAGATCAAAGTAGATATCGCTATAACCAGCATACTCCCAGTCGATCAACTTGATGCCTTTTGGACTAAAGATAATATTTTTGGTATGAAGATCGTTGTGTCCTATGGCATACTCACTTTTGTGTTTGCTAAGAAGCACAAAGGCAGCCTTGATACGCTTCTCTTTAAATGAGAAATGCTCCTTGAAACTATTACGTTTAAGTCGTAGCTTGATCTTGTGGAGTTTTTTGAGCAGTTGTGCCATCTTTTTTAGCTCATAGTGGGTGAGCCTCTCTTTGTGAATACCATTTATATAGGTAGTAATCATTAGCCCCTTCTCTCTATCTAACAAGATAGGCTTAGTCCCAATGCCCTTTTGAGATGCCTTTTTTTGCACACTAAACTCTATCTCTCGATTGCGACTGATCTGAAATTTACGCAGAAGATATCTTCTCTTTTGGGTTTGGAGGAGGTATGTCTGATTGGCATTGCCCTGTTGCTCCAAAAGCTCACATGAGAGGATGGGATCATTTTGGAAGAGCGGGTAGGTTTGGATCTCTTTTAGCATATAGTGATTGATCTGTTGGTTGAACTTCTATTCAAACTGATGCCAAAAGGGGGTTCCTACCGTTGGGGTTGAGGGGGATGCCATGTCTCTCTTTTGCATCCGTCCTGCTAGGTAAGAGAGTCGTCCTGATTGTAGAGCATATTTGAATGCCTCTGCCATCATGACAGGCTCTTGAGCAAGTGCCACGGCAGAGTTGAGTAGTATGCCATCAAATCCAAGCTCCATCGCCTCAATCGCATCTGAGGGTTTTCCTATTCCTGCATCGACAATAAGATTGAGATTGGGAAACTGTTTTCGGATGGTTTTGAGATTGTAAGGGTTCATCAAGCCTCGCCCTGAGCCAATAGGTGATCCCCATGGCATAAGGGTAGTACAGCCCAAATCTGCCAACCGTTGAGCCAATACCAGATCATCTGTCATATAGGGTAGGACACGAAATCCCTCTTTGATAAGCACTTCAGTTGCCTCTACTAGAGCAAAGGGGTCTGGTTGTAGGTTGTATTGATTCCCTATTACCTCTAGTTTGATCCAGTTTGTCTCAAAAACCTCTCGTGCCATCATTGCGGTGGTGATCGCCTCTTTGGCAGTGTGACATCCTGCGGTATTGGGCAATACCGTAATATTTAGCTCTTTGATTAGCTCCCAAAAGGGGTTGCTCTCTCCCTCTCCTGCTGCTTGTCGACGCAGTGCAACGGTGACGATCTTTGCACCCGATGCACGGATAGCCTCCTCCATGATTTTTGGTGAGGGGTAGAGGGCAGAGCCTATCATCAACCGAGAATCAAACTCTTTCTCTTCAAGTTCCCATAGATCATTGCTTTTCATTTTATCCCCCTTGGACAGGAGAGAGAATATCGATTCTGTCCCCATCTTTGATTTTGGTTTCGCTATATTTTGTTTTCATTACAAATGTCTCATTAAGGGCAACAGCGATCCCTTTGCCGTATGCCATCTTCTCTAATAGCTCTTGGATGGTGAGCGTATCACCCTTAAACGTTTTGCGTTCACCATTGATTGACAAGGTCATAATTGCTCCTTTTTAATACCTTCGTTTAATGCTCTCTCCACAACAGCAGGGGCAAGGAGATAGCCGTGTCGATAGAGTCCATTGATACGGGTAATTCCATTACTGTTCTCAATGCGTGGTAGGTTATCTCTAAAGGCGGGGCGACAGTTGGTCTCACTATTGACAATACGTGCTTCACCAAAGTTGGGATGAACCGTAAAGAGTGCTGACATCAACTCAAGTGAAGAGCGTACCGAAATAGGAGAGAGATCTTCGCTCTCTATCTCACTTGCTCCAATGATATAGCGTTTGGCGTTTGGTGTTTGAGCAATCTTGCAATCTTTGCAATACTCAAGATCGATCCCCTCACACCCATTGCCTCGTGGAACGATATAGATTTTGTAGCGTGGGTGAAGCAGTCGGGTAGGGCGTGTGATATTTATCTCTTTTGACTCAACCCAAACCACTTCACCGCGTACTCCTCTTAGATCACCAAAATACTCTTTTGCCCCAAGCCCTCTGGTATCAAAAACCCAATCAAATCTCTCTATTGAACCATCTTCCAGATAGACTTTGCTACTCTCTAGGCGTTTGACAGGGGTAAACTCTCGCCATGTTACCTCTGAGACCATATCAAAGTAGTTGGTTGAAAATGCCATAAATCGTTGGGCATCAACCACCCCCTCCTTTTGGATATAGAATGCCTGTTGGTGTTGGGCAAGGTCAGGCTCTAGCATAGTGAGCTGTTGGCTATTGAGCTGTTTGATCTCCTTTGCCTCCTCTACCTTGTGTTGGAGGGTTTGGATAAAATGGTTTAGCTCTGGAACATCTTGTGGATGGGCAGTAATGATGGTCCCTTGATCTCCAAAACCATCATAGACCCCTACCTCTTTGAGTAGTGGTTGCCAAAGCTCAATAGAGCGTTTGCCATACTCAAAGATCTCAGACTCTGCTGTCTCAAGTTCAGCAAAAGGAGCCAACATCCCCGCTGCAGTAAATCCTGCTGCGGTGATGCCCTCTTTGGAATCCTTGTCAAAAAGTGTGATGGTGTGGTTCCCCTCTTTGAGCAGATTAAGAGCAACAACGCGTCCTAGCAATCCTGCACCTACTATTGCGATCTTCATGTTCTCCCTTTTTGGTCTAATTCAAGGTTTTTCTATATCTTCTCTAGTTTTTCTGCTTCGATATAGACCTCTCCACCCATCTCTTGGAACTTTTGGCTCATCTCATCCATCCCTGCTTGAATCTCCTGTTCATTGGCATACTCTCTTACCTCTGTTGAGATCTTCATCGAGCAGAATTTGGGTCCACACATAGAGCAGAAGTGAGCAACTTTGGCTGCCTCCATAGGCATGGTCTCATCATGAAATGCTCTCGCTCTATCGGGATCGAGTCCAATATTGAACTGATCTACCCATCTAAACTCAAATCGTGCCAAACTCATCGCATCATCCCTGGCTCTCGCTCCAGGGTGTCCCTTGGCGATATCTGCTGCATGAGCGGCAATTTTATAAGTAATTAGCCCCTCCTTAACATCCTCTCTATTGGGAAGTCCTAGATGCTCTTTGGGGGTGACATAACAGAGCATGGCACACCCATACCAACCAATCATCGCAGCACCAATCCCTGAGGTGAAGTGGTCATACCCTGGGGCGATATCAGTGGTCAATGGCCCAAGAGTATAGAAGGGGGCTCCATGACACCACTCTAGCTGTTTGTCCATATTCTCTTTGATCATATGCATGGGGACATGACCGGGTCCTTCGATAATGGTCTGCACATCATGTTCCCATGCGATCTTGGTGAGTCGTCCTAGTTCTTTGAGTTCGGCAAATTGTGCCTCATCATTGGCATCTGCTGTACTTCCTGGACGAAGACCATCTCCTAGAGAGAAGCTGACATCATAGGTTTTCATAATCTCACAAATCTCTTCAAAGTGGGTATTAAGAAAGTTCTCTTGATGGTGATGAATCATCCATTTTGCCATGATCGCTCCACCACGGCTTACGATACCTGTCACTCTGTTGGTAGTCATCGGAACATGATGAAGAAGTAATCCTGCATGGATGGTAAAGTAGTCAACACCCTGTTCAGCTTGTTCTATAAGTGTATCGCGAAATACCTCCCATGTTAGATCCTCTGCAATACCATTGACCTTTTCGAGAGCTTGGTAGATGGGTACCGTTCCAATAGGTACAGGAGAGTTTCTAAGTATCCAGTCACGGGTGGTATGGATATTCTTCCCTGTGGAGAGATCCATTACTGTATCCCCTCCCCAACGGATTGACCATACCATCTTCTCTACCTCTTCAGCGATACTGGATGTGGTAGCTGAGTTACCGATATTGGCATTGACCTTGACCAAGAAGTTACGCCCAATAATCATCGGCTCTACCTCTGGATGGTTGATATTACAAGGGATAATGGCACGTCCTGCAGCGATCTCTTGACGGACAAACTCTGGGGTGATCTTCTCAGGTAGATTGGCACCAAAACTCTCTCCTTTGAGTCGCTCTTCTCTCTCTTGGTTTTGGAGATACTCTTGGGTCATGGCGAGGTTTTGGTTTTCACGAATTGCGACAAACTCCATCTCAGGAGTGATAATCCCTTGACGTGCATACCAAAGCTGAGAGACATTTCCTCCTTTTTTGGCACGTAGTGGGGTTCGTACCAACCCTTTGGCCCCTGCTGTGACATAGTCGAGCTGTTCCTCTGTAGAGTAGCCATTATCTTCAGGTGCCATAATTCGCCCCTCATAAGGCTCAACATCTCCACGGTTTTGAATCCACTCTTTGCGGATAGCAGGGATCCCTTTGCCTACATCAATCTCAATATGAGGATCAGTATAGGGTCCAGAGGTGTCATAGACACCTAGTTTGGTATCATTGCTCAGAGAGATCTCTCGAATAGGGACACGAATATCTGGATAGATCTCTCCTTGTATATAGGTTTTAGTAGAGGCAGGAAGAGGCTCTCTGGTTAGAAGTTCATTAGAGGTTGTTAATGTATCTTTATATGACATTGTCGTAGATTCCTTAGTTAATTATATGGTTTAAAGGGGAGAAGGTAATAAAAAATAGATAAGAGTAAATGACTATTCTGTTTTAACTTCTCTTCCTTACGCTGGAGTTATCCAGTTCAAGTTCAACGGATTAAGCTTTCGCTATCTCAGCCTTTGTCAATTGACATTGGCACCCCGAGAGATGAAGTTTAATTTATACAGAATAAAAAGTTATAACCTGCTGAAATCTATAGATATTTATTTTTTAATGTTTCCTAATGATTTTATTTTATAATTTTGAATGATAATTATTTTAATTAGAAACTTGTTAAGATTTCAGTAAAAATCATAGATTTATAAAAGTTAGGAAATATAGAGATATGCAAGTTCAGATTGAAGATATATATGTAATAGACCCAAAAATGTACAAAGGGTATCAAGAGAATCAAAGAAAAGCGTTAAAAACACTTATACTTACAACGACTATCAAAATACTTTTGATAATACTCCTTTTGGTGGTAAGCTACTTTGGATATAAAATCATTGAGAAAAAAATATATCTAGGTAAAAAATCAACAGAGAGTACCCTGTTACAAGAGAAGAGTTCTCAAGAGGTATACATTGAAGTATTGGCAAAAAGAATAGAGAGACAGAGAGCATCTCTTCCAATTACAAAAATTGAAAATCAGCCATTGGTTTCAAAAAAACAATCTTCTCGACAAGAGGTCGCAGTACTCTCTTCATCTTATATTGAAAAGATGAGAGAAGCATTAAATCATGGACTGTAATCTTCTAAATACTGAGAAGTAACCATCACTTTCATTAAAAAACATTAGAAATGATCCACAGATAAGCAAACTCTTATCTTTTAAAGTATAAAAGTAGGAATCATAAAAACGATTAGGAGTTCTAATGACAAATGATATGGTCTTAGAGGCGTTAAAAAACGTCACATATCCAGGGTTTTCAAAAGATATTGTAACCTTTGGTTTTGTAAAAAATGTGGAGATAGCTCAGGAGAGGGTATCTGTGGTAGTGGATATCACCTCTTCAGCTCAAGAGGTAAAAGATCAGATCACTTCTGATGCCACAACAGAGCTAAAAAAGCTAGGTTTTTCGGCTGTAGAAGTGCATATTACTGCACCTCAAGCCCCAAAACAGATGTCCAACTCAGTGAGTGGTAAAAATATCGCTCCTCATGTCAAAAACTTTGTGATGGTTAGCTCAGGCAAAGGAGGTGTTGGGAAATCAACAACTTCAGTTAACTTAGCAATTGCTATGGCGATGCAGGGCAAAAGAGTAGGGATTCTTGATGCTGATATCTATGGACCTAATATTCCAAGAATGATGGGAGTTAGTGATCTTAAACCTGAGATTCAAGGCAATAAAGTGATGCCACTCAAAGCCTATGGTGTTGAGATGATGTCGATGGGTTCTTTGATGGAAGAGGGGCAGTCGCTTATCTGGAGAGGCTCAATGATTATGAAGGCGATAGAGCAGTTCTTGCGTGATATTTTGTGGTCAGAATTGGATGTTTTGGTCATTGATATGCCTCCTGGAACAGGAGATGCTCAATTGACATTGGCTCAGTCGGTTCCGGTAACGGCAGGGATTACCGTTACCACGCCACAGCAGGTAAGTTTGGATGACTCCAAACGAAGTCTGGATATGTTTGAGAAGCTTCATATTCCTATTGCAGGAGTGGTTGAGAATATGAGTGGATTTATCTGCCCAAATTGTGATACTGAATCTGATATCTTTGGTATGGGAACGAGTAGAGAAATGGCAGAGAAGTATGGAGCAGAGCTACTGGCACAAATTCCAATAGAACCAGCAATTAGAGTTGGAGGAGATTCAGGTCAACCTATCACCTATCATAAACCAGACTCTGAAACAGCAAAACGCTACCAAGCTGCCGCGACAGCACTTTTGGCATTTATTGATAAAGTCAATGCAGAAGGGGGTGCAGATAACTCTGCGGTACAACCAACCACACCCCCTGGGGTAAGTGCTTGTAGTATGTAGTAGTATATTTGGATGGATCACTCGATTCATCCATCTTCTGTTTAGCCAGAAGAGATAAAATTTAAATCTTACTAAAATAATATGTTTTATTTCACTTTGTGGCTGGTCAGGAAGTCATTTATCCAAAATAAATTTTTTATATTTCATGTCCTCTTCGATTACATGTTTAATCAACCATGAGGTAACAAATGCACCGATATCTTCAATATGTTGCTCTTGTTCGATTAGCTTTTGGAGTCTCTTGTTAAATTGAAGATGTTGCTCTATATGCTCCTCAAGACCAGGAAAGCCCTCTTCTTGAATATAGATCTCTTCATAGATAAAGTGTTCGATACTGTAATCATTAAGGGCAACAAAAAGATTTCTAAAGTGCTCTTTATCGTCAACTCCCTTCTCTACCAGTTTGTAAATTTCATTTGAAAGTTCAAAAAGTTGCTTGTGCTGTTTATCTATCTCCAACTCATTCATGGAGTATTCATCTTTCCATTTAAGTAACTTCATATCACTTCTCCCATATTATTGTGTAGTATATGTTAAGAATACTTATAACATAATTAAATATAATTAAATTATCTGTAATTGTGTCTATTTTTATCATTGTTGTGCTATGATAGAAGATAATAAGTATGGAAGGAGGAGTTTCTATGGATAAGATGCTAAAGGAGTCTGTAGCAGCACTATTTTGTTATGTTATTAAAATGGACAATAAAGATATTGACAAAGAGAGGCCAGTTTTTTGTCGTTTTATGAAGCAGGATTTTGGTTGTGATTGTGATGAGGCGAATGATCTTTTGGATAAGACATTGCAAAAAGATTACAATATTGATACACAGATATCGATTATAGGCAATGCCTTATCAAACAAAACATACGAGAAGGTAAGTATATTAAAACAGTTAAACCATATCATTATCAAAGATAATTTACATGCTGAGGATTATGAGATCTTTGAAAAGGTCAAAAAAGCATTTTCTTTAGCATAAGTGTTAAACCCAGAGATTATCAATCAGGCGAGTAGTTCCCACTTTGGCTGCAACCAAAATAATGGTATTGCCCAATACAACATGAGAGAGAGCATGGAAGTCTCTATCTACAATAGCGACATACTCCACCTCGATACTCTCCATGACTGCCAACATCGCTTGGGTAATCTCTCTGCTCTCAAGTTGCTGTTGTATAATCAACTCAGAGGCTCTTCTCAAAGCACGAGAGAGAAGTAGTGCCTTGGCTCTCTCCTCACTACTCAAATAGACATTGCGACTGCTCAAAGCCAAACCATCACTATCACGAACAATCTCACAAGGGACAATCTCTACTTGCATAAAATAGTTTCGCACCATCTGCTCTATCAGAGCCAACTGTTGGGCATCTTTTTTGCCAAAGTAGGCACGAAGTTTTGAAGGCTGATGATAAGAGATCAGATTGAGTAGCTTCATGACAACTTGAAGCATCCCATCAAAATGCCCTGGTCGACTGCTCCCCTCCAAGACAAACCCCCGTCGAGCAGGAGCCATAATTTTCAACTCATCAGGCTCATAGATCATCTCTATGGTTGGCATAAAAAGAATATCGACTCCTGCTAATGCACAGATTTTTTTGTCTGCTTCATCTTTTCGCGGGTATTTATCAAGATCCTCTCCCTCCAAAAACTGTGTGGGGTTTACAAAAATTGAGACCACTACATGCTTGTTCTCTTTTCGGGCTTGACGAATTAGGCTTAGATGCCCCTCATGCAACGCTCCCATAGTGGGGACAAATCCTACGCTTCCTTCAATCTTGGCAGTCGCTTCCCACAACGCCTCTATACTTGTGACAACTATCATTTTGTTTATACCTTTAACTTAATCTATAACCCACGCCCCATACAGCGGTGATATACTCTTTGGTCTCATGGGGATCAATCTTCTTTTTTAGTCTTCGAATAGCAACATTGACACTCTTCTCATTGATATTCTCACCCTCATCTTCCCAAACCTCATTGAGCAGAAAAAATCGCTCTAGTGTCTTATCTCTGTTTTTGATAAAAGTGTAGAGAAGATTAAACTCCAAAGGGGTTAACTCTATGGCTTGATTATCGATCCACACCTCTTTGGTTCTTATATCCATAAGAATATCTCGATGTTTTATCTTTGCAGACTCCTTAACTCCTGAGCGTCTCAAGATGGCTTTGATTCGCAAGAGCAACTCCTTGTAGCTAAAAGGTTTGGAGATATAATCATCCGCCCCTCTTAAAAATCCCTCTTCAATCTCACTCTCTTTATCTTTGGCAGAGAGGAAGATCACTGGGACATTCTCCCCTTTGTGTCGTAACTTCTCGACAAATTCACTCCCCTCAACACCAGGGAGATTGCGATCGACAATCATCAAATCGACAGACTCCTCCTCCAAAAACTGCTCCACAGATTCAGTCGAGAGAAACCCCGTAACACGATACCCCTCTTTGGTTAGATGGTACTCAATTAGCTCCAAGATATCCTCTTCGTCCTCTATCACCACAATCTCTATTAGATTATTACTTTGGTTACGTTCAATCATAAAAAGAGTATATTGGAAAATAGATTAAGAGAGACTTGTAAGCTTTTATGATATAAACTTAAAAAAAGAAGGTTATGATAGATGAATGAGTTAATGTCTGCACTACAAAATGACGCACTGGTAAAGATACGATCATTATGCAAAGATGGTATTGATCTAAATAGCCCTATTCTCATGGGAAGTGAGTATGGATACGAAGAGCCTGAGGAGATCAATATCCTCTTCTATGCGATACGCTCTCACGCCTCTATTGAAGCGATCGAGATACTTTTGGAGTATGGAGTAGATCTCTATACCATCGATGATGATGGGCTTAGTGCCATTGATATTGCTATCAAATTTAGACGAGAAGATGTGGTAGCCTTTTGTATCGATAAGGGGATGGATATCAACATTAGCCACCGAAAAAGTGGCATTACCCCTCTTCTTCTTGCTGCCTGTTTCAATAACACCTCCATAGCAGAGCTACTCCTAGCCAATGGAGCAGATATCAACTCTCAAGACAAAAGTGGGCTCACTGCCAAAGATTATGCCAAAAAACTAGGACAAAAAAAGATGTTGGCATTTTTGGAATCAAAAGATGCCAAACATAACCTCTATACCAAATCAACTCAATCGAAAGACGAAATATTTAATATAGAAAATAGAGAAAAACCAACAGAAGATATGGGGTTTGATTCGATTTAGGAGAGATTGAGAATAGACTGTATACTATGAAGAGCCACTTGCAAATTCCAAGAAGTGAAATAAGATATAAGCTAAAGTAGATTTCAAAAAGCCTTTTAAATCCTATAAATGTTATAATTTTCTACCAAAAAAACAAATAACTTTATAAAAATAGAAAAGAGCTTTTATGC
>CAZEUB010000014.1:0-10135 GCA_964515605.1 uncultured Sulfurovum sp.
GGATATTGCAGGAAATGCAGATAAAAAATCTGTAACAGATAAAGAACTAAATGCCATCGAAGATGTAACTGGAGCAAGAAGTGGTGTTGATTATACTACCGCACTTCAAAATGGGAACTATGCAGACAAAACAAACCCAACCGCTGAGGAGATTCAAGCAGTCATTGATGCCCATAATGCAAGTCTTGATGCTCTTAAGGCTGTAGCAACGCTTATCTCTGGAGGGGATACTCCTGTAGCACCAACACAACTAAATACCATTGAGGGTGTCTCTGGTGCTAGAGAAGGAGTAGATTATACTTCAGCACTTCTTGCAGGAGGTTATAAAGATTTTGCTAACCCAACAGCAGAGGAGATTCAAGCGGTTATCGATAGTTATAACACCCTATTGGATAGACCAAGCAGTTTCTTTGGAAATGTGACCCCAGAGACTACTGGTTCAACAACAGAAGAGACAACTCAGTCAACAACAGAGGAGGGTACATCTTTAGCCCCAACATATACATTGGCAGAAGATAGCACTATCTTGATTGATGTATTAAAAGATAAAGATTTAGAAAACATTGATATCGATACGCTTCAAATTACAGGGACACAAAATCCTGGTGATAAACTCTTCATAGAGAATCAAGGAGAGTGGAGTATCAATGAAGATGGACGGATTGTCTTTAGACCAATAGTTGGCTTTGAGGGTAACCCAACACCTATTACCTATACAGTCAATAATAATATAGGTCAAAGTATGGACTCTGAGCAGTTAACAATTGTTAGAGGTACAACCATGCAGAGTGGCGAAGATGGCAATAAGAGATTAGAGCTATTAGAAGATAATCAAGAAGCAAGCTCTATAGAGATTGTTGTTCCTGAAAATTTTGAAGGAGAGGCGACATTGAGTGAAGATAAACAAACCTTGAGAGTAGAGGGAGAGGGTGTTTGGCGTATTGATAATGGAACACTTCTCTTTACTCCTGAAGAGGGGTTTGATGGGACACCTTCAGATATCTCCTATATTGTTCTAGCAGAAGAGAGTGTTGCCCCTGCCACAGCAGTAGCAGGTGTCTCTGTCTCAAGCGAGGATGCTTCATCTGATAGTGGCAAAGAGTCTCATGGTGTTTCTATCTTTGGTGGACTAGGTATCTTTGTTATGATGATAATGGGTGGATTATTTGGATTGTTTTTTGGTCGAAAGGAGAAGTAGATAACGATATTCATTTGGCGTCGGTGGCTTTGGACCTGAACAAGATAAGGCAAAGCCATTGATTAAAAAAAGAGGAGAGATCCTCTTCTGTAGGGAGTGTTAATTTGGACTAAGGATAAAATAACTTCCGATACTCAATAAGACTCCCGCAACGACTCTTTTGATAATAACCCCTATATTATTTCCAACTTGACATGAGCTACACTGTTTATACTTTTTCGCTTCATATTGTGCATAGAAAAAGAAGCTAACCATAAGGATGACAACCAGAGGAAATGCTATCTTATCATAGATATATATATTTGTAGTAGTCTCTTTTGAGAAGTTAAAGAGAGGGGTAAAAAGAGAGAGTCCCATAAAAAAGAGTAGCTTATCTGTAAAACTTACAAAATAGTCTTTTTTAGAAAAGGTAGGGCAGATATCTTCAGCGGGTAGTGCAATATGACCGCTCTTCTCAAGTGCTTCTAAAATCTTATCTCTATTTTTTTTCTCAATCTTATCTAAGATATTCCCTCCAAATGTATAATCTATTTTTCGTTGAATTGTTGCAGCTAATTTTTTATCGGAGATATCTCTATGATGAACCTTCCCCTCTCTATCTTCATATATGAGTTTAATATTCTCATCTCTGGGTATGGTGACCTCTACATTGGGATAGTAAGAGGTACTTTCAGTAGAGTCAAAACGACCAGATTGTGTTAAGACCCTAGGGTTGATAAGTTCTGTATACTCGTCATCCTCTTTAACAATAATAATATTGTATGGATAGGCTATCTGAATGGCAGCTAGTGCCTCTAGGTTACCTTCTTTCATTGTATCTTTCATATCTTCTATAATATCCCATAGTGTTTGATTGAAGGTGCGAACATCAGTTGAGGTACAATTGATTCTATCATCAGGGTAGATAAGTAGTGGTTGTATCATAGGTAATCCTTGCATTAGTCTAAATATTTGTAAAAGCTAACGGTTGTAATATTAGATTTGAAAAATATTTTGAAAGGAAGAGGGGAGGGCAAAGCCTTGCTTTGCCCTGGAAATGTTGTGCAAAAAGGCTTAGTGACTTTTTGCAACAACAAGAATCATTTTAATGTTAATGTGAACAAATCTAATAAATTGCCAGATTACACATGTTCTGAAAAACTTAACCATTGGTGTTGGTACCATGGTTGTAAAGTTTTGGTCATATGGTTTAATTACATCTTCTAACTTTTGCATATTATCTCCTTCTATTTTGTATATCTGATAGTATCTATAAGGTTCAATACCTGATTATTCAGGAATTAAAGTCCAACCTGGCTTAAGTTTTGCTTTGTAGATAAACAGGTGGTGTAGTATATGTTTAATCCAGTGTCCAGCAAGACCAATTTCACCAAATGTATAGTCAAGATCACGTCCTAGTCCTGGGTATTTCTCAAAGTCAGGAACAACAGGGTAAACAGTAAGTGCAGCGGCTGTACCACCTGTTAAGCCTTTACCAGCAGAAGCAACACATGCTGCACCCATCTCTGCCATAGAGGCTTCGTGTGGTTTAGCATCTGGATTATTAATCATGTCACAAATAGAGTGAGCAACTGCTTTACCGATAATTCCCGAAGGCATACCTGTTCTTGGTGGTGTAGGGAAGATTGGCGTTCCTGATGGAGAGCTCATTGGCTTAGAGATTGGGTGTGGAGGAGCAAATGCAATACCACAAGCAAAAATATTTGAGTATGTTGGGTTTTGGTAGGTTTTTGGCCAGTCAGAGGCTTTCCAGTTCGCATAGTCACCCGCATCATACTTAGCGTCAACTTTCATGAATCCATTTGGAGCAAAAAGAACGTCTGTCATATCTGAGCCATCTTTTGCAACAGCTTTTAGACCAACCCCAGCAAATGGTGGAATTAACATAGCAAAGTCAAACTCCTCTTCACCTGTAGAACCATCAAGGAGTTCATACTCAACTTTACCAGCTTCTACTTTAGAAACATGAGCCCCAATTAACCATGGAATGTCTCTCTCAGAGTAGAGTGATTCAGCAAATAGTCTGGATGATGCAGCGTAACCACCACGTTTCATATGAAGACCACCAATACCAAAGTCACCAAGGAAAGACTCATTTGATATCCATTTGATATCTAGCATATCTCGTATACCAGCTTTTTTAGCCTCATGCTCAATATTGAAGATATATTCAAATGCCGCCCCCTGACAGGTACACATACCGTGACCAGTACCTACCAAAATCTTTTGTCGTTCACCAGCTTTTGCTTTGTCAAATACTTTTCTAAGCTCTTCGTTAGCGTGAACAGCATGGTCAGCTGTACATACAGAGACAGTATGCTCACCAAGGGTTGTCCCTTCCCCAAGACCAGGAGTTGCTCCAAAGTTTAGTTTTGGACCAGTTGCATTGATAAGGTAGTCATAGGTAACCTCTTCATTTTGTCCCTCTTTCCCTTGACCTGTATACTCAATGGTAATAAATGGGGTATCATCACCCTCTTTTCCTTCAGGATGGATAGAGAGAGCTTTTGCTTGTCGGTAGTCAATCCCAGCTTTTTCATAAACAGGTGCGAGGGGGAATACAACCTCCTCTTTGGTCATTTGACCAACGCCTACCCAGATATTTGATGGGATCCAGTTCCAATTACTGTTAGGTGTCACCACTACTACTTCGTGTTCGTTACCTAGCCATTTCCTTGCAAATGTTGCTGCTGTATGTCCAGATACACCACCACCCATTACGATTAATCGTGCCATAGCTTTCCTTTGTTAAATTGATTTCTTATGTGATTCATTATAAGTTTAATCAATTTAAATAAATATTAAAAGAAGCTCTTTTTTTCTAAAAAAGATAAAAATTACACATGGAGCAAGATAAAGATAAGTTATTATTATGATTAACATAAAAATAAGTTTTAATTATAACATTTATTAATATGTAATATTTTTTTGTGTTTTTTCTCCTCTCTCTGCTTATGACTATTTTAAAGCATATTTCAAATACAATTAGCTTCTAAATTATTTGGAGAAGCACAATGATAAAACACCTACTCTTTTTTTTGATAATCTTTGTCCCTCTTATGGCAGATATTTGGAACAGCCCCTATGATAGGGCAAAGAGCAAAGAGGGGGTGCTTTACTCTTTTTTCTCAACACCCCCTAAGCACCTTGATCCTGTGGTATCATATAGCTCCAATGAGTGGGCAATTATCTCACAAATTTATGAACCCCCCTTGCAGTACAATTATCTCAAACGCCCCTATAGATTAGAGCCTCTAACACTAAAGCAGATGCCCACAATTCGTTATTGGGATCGAGAAGGAAATGAGGTAGATGCCAATAGCAGTGAGTTGGTCTTCTCGGAGTATATTTTGAGATTACGCGAAGATATACGCTATCAGAACCATCCCGCTTTTGTCAAAAAGGAGGATGGGACATTACTCTATGGGGCATTGTCACAAGAGCAGTTAGAGGAGATTGATTCTGTTTATGATCTCCCCCAGCTATCGACACGCAATCTTGTTGCTTCGGATTATGCTTATGCGATAAAAAGAATGGCAGTGCGTCAATACCACTCCCCTATATTAGATAGTATGCAATCCTATATTGTAGGACTAGAGTCCTTCTCCAAAGAGATCACCGCCCTTGCCAAAGCCCAAAAAGGGGAGATCTTAGATCTTCGCTCTTATGATATTGAGGGGGTTAAGGTGATAGATAAGTACACTTTGAGTATTAAGCTTAAGGGGCGTTACCCTCAATTTCTCTACTGGTTGAGCATGAACTTTTTTGCCCCAATCCCTTGGGAGGTGGATCTCTTTTATCAACAAAAGGGTTTGATCGCCAAAAATATTACACTTGATACTTCCCCTGTGGGAACAGGAGCCTACTATCTAGCAAAAAACAATCCCAATCAGGAGATGCGACTACAATTCAATCCTAACTTTCACACTGAGTATTACCCCTCATTGAGTAAAGAGGAGGCGAAGAGGTTGGCAATCGATCCTAGCCTATTAAAGGACTCAGGCAAAAAGTTACCTTTTATCAAAGAGGTGATCTACTCTTTGGAGAAGGAGTCAATTCCGTTGTGGAATAAGTTTCTCCAAGGCTACTATGATGCTTCAGGCATTGGCTCAGAGTCTTTTGATCAGGCTATTCAGATCTCATCAGCGGGAGAGATGGGGTTAAGCCAAGAGATGAAAAAGAGAGGCATTGTGCTAAATCAATCTATTTTGCCAAGTATCTTCTATCTGGCATTTAATATGGTAGATCCTGTGGTGGGTGGATATAGTGAGTCTGCCAAAAAATTACGACAAGCGATTGCTATTGCCCAAAATGAAGAGGAGTATATTACCATCTTTAGTAATGAGCGAGGTATTGCAGCACAAGGACCTATTCCTCCTGGAATTTTTGGTTATCAGGAGGGCAAAGAGGGTACCAATTTGGTTGTCTATGATTGGCATAATGGGAAGCGAGTAAGAAAATCGATCGAGGTTGCCAAGCAACTTCTTGTAGAGGCAGGTTATCCTAATGGGATCTCTCAAAAGACAGGCAAACCCCTACGGCTCTACTATGATACCACAGCAACAGGTCCTGATGATCGAGCGTTGATGGATTGGCGACGCAAACAGTTTGCCAAATTAGGTATTCAGCTAGTGATTCGATCTACAGACTATAATCGCTTTCAAGAGAAGGTACGCCAAGGCAAAACCCAACTCTTCTCATGGGGATGGAATGCGGACTATCCCGATCCTGAGAATTTCCTCTTTTTGCTCTATGGGGGCAATGCGGTAGTCAATACAGGTGGTGCAGGGATCAATAGCGCCAACTATCAAAATCCCAAATTTGATAAGCTCTTTGATGAGATCAAAACAATGAGAAACTCTCCTATTAGAATGCAAAAGATCCAAGAGATGCTACAGATTGTCCGTGAGGATGCCCCTTGGGTATGGGGAGTTCACCCCAAGTCATTGATGTTGTCACATCAGTGGTATCACAATATTGTGCTTAATGCAATGGCAAACAATACCCTCAAATACAAACGTATTGATGCCAAGCTTAGAGCCAAGAGCCAAGAGGCGTGGAATCAACCTGTACTCTTGCCACTGATTCTCTTTTTTGGATTGATAGTTTTAGGAGTCTATCCACTCTATCGTGCCTATCAACGGCGACAAAATAGTGTAGTCGAGTAGTCAATACCAAAAAACTTTGCTATACTTTTATGGATCTAAAATGTAAAAATATAATCAGATTAAGGAAGATCGATAGATGTTTACCTATATTATCAAACGAATTTTATATGCTATTCCCATCCTTATTGGGGTTAATCTTATCACTTTTATGCTCTTTTTTATGGTTAATACCCCTGATGATATGGCGATACGACATCTAGGAGCCAAGCAGACCACCCCTGCGATGATTACCGCATGGAAGGAGCAAAAGGGATATGACAAACCTCTTTTTGTCAATGAAGAGGCAGAGGGTATCGAGACAATTACCCAAACGCTTTTTGTGCAAGAGTCACTGAAGCTCTTTAGTTTTGATTTTGGGTTATCTGACGAGAACAGAGATATTAGTAGCGATATCAAACAACGCATGATCCCTAGTCTTGCTATCGCTCTGCCAACCTTTGTGATCGCTTTGGTTACCAATATCTCACTCGCACTGCTCTTGGTGTTGTTTCGAGGATCACTGCTTGATACCTCCATGATGATTATCGCTGTAATGATTATGTCCATATCGGGGCTTTTTTATATTATTGCAGGGCAGGTACTCTTCTCTAAGATATGGCATTGGGTACCCATCTCTGGGTATGCAGAGGGGTGGGCTGGTGTGAAGTTTCTGATCTTGCCTGTGATGATTGGGGTCTTTTCGGGAATTGGTTCTGGGGTACGGTGGTATCGTTCGATTTTTTTAGAGCAGATCAATCAAGACTATATCCGAACCGCAAGAGCCAAGGGACTCTCTGAGCTTCGGGTACTCTTTGGGCATCTGCTACCCAATGGAATGTTGCCCATTCTTACAGGCGTGGTAGTAGTGATCCCCACACTCTTCATGGGAAGCCTCATTATGGAGTCATTCTTTGGAATCCCTGGGCTTGGAAGCTACACTATAGATGCGATCAATGCACAAGATTTTGCCATTGTCAAAGCGATGGTCTTTTTAGGATCAGTACTTTATATCATAGGGCTTATTTTGACAGATATTTCCTATACGCTGTTTGATCCTCGTGTGAAGTTGAATTAAAGGTGGAGTTTTTAAAGTGTATTTTAAATATTTGAGAGTTTATAAAGGAGAGTAGATAATGCATTTAACATTCCTATGGACAGATATTATGGTATGGTTTTTGGTTGTGGTGTTGATTGTTTGGGGGAGATATATTGCACGCTCTCCTCAGGTCAAAAAGCAGTGGCGTACCATCTTCAAATCCTCCATGGCAATGGCTTCCGCCATAGTTCTGCTCTTTTATCTTCTCTTTGCACTGCTTGATTCTGTGCATTTCAAAAATAGCAAAGAGGCAGAGATGGTCTCTCTTTTGGATATGGCTTTTGAGCATCGTATCAAAGAGACAGAGCGAACCTACTCCTCCCCATTTGCTACAACCGAGTATGTCAAATCGGTAGTGGTAGAGGATGGTATTACCAAGCAGATCAATCTTCCTCTGCTTCATGTGCATCAAGGCAAGATAGTTCAAGATAGCTTGATAGCAATAGTGTTAGGGATAGGTTTGGCACTGGTATTGATAGTATTGCATATCAGGTGGCGTAAGCGACAAGGGTGGAGCGAAGAGCTTCCTTGGAGAAGTGCCTATGGGGTATTGATGCTCTTGATAGTAATCTCTACATGGCTCTATATGCTCAGTTTTGATTATCATGTTTTAGGAACAGACAAGGTAGGTGGAGATGTCCTCTATCAGAGTCTCAAGAGTATAAGAACAGGTGTTCTTATTGGGATATTGACCACTCTTCTGATGCTTCCTGTAGCAATCACTTTGGGGGTGAGTGCAGGATTCTTTCGTGGTTGGATTGATGATCTTATTCAGTATCTCTATACCACACTCAACTCTATTCCAGGGGTATTGCTAATTGCGGCTGCGGTACTCTTGATGCAGGTAGTCATGGATAATCACCCTCAATGGTTTGAGACCACAGGGGAGCGGTCAGATTTGAGATTGCTCTTTTTGATTATGATTTTGGGGATCACCTCATGGACAGGATTGTGTCGATTGCTTCGTGCAGAGACACTCAAGATCTCTCAAGTGGAGTTTGTCACTGCTGCCAAGGCTTTTGGGGTGAGTAGGTTTGGGATTATTCGTAAGCACATTATCCCCAATCTTATGCACATTATTTTGATCTCGATTGTTTTGGACTTTTCGGGATTGGTATTGGCAGAGGCGGTACTCTCCTATGTTGGTGTAGGGGTAGATCCTACCATGTACTCATGGGGAAATATGATTAATCAAGCACGTTTAGAGATGGCACGTGAGCCGATGGTCTGGTGGTCTCTCTTCTCGGCATTTGTTTTTATGTTTGTGTTGGTCTTAGCTGCTAATCTCTTCTCCGATCGGATTCAAGTCGTACTTGATCCTCGGAATAATTCATAAACTTTTAAGCCACTACTCCTTATAATTGCACCCTCCAAATGTCGGGGTGTGGCGCAGTCTGGCTAGCGTGCTATCTTGGGGTGATAGAGGTCGCAGGTTCAAGTCCTGTCACTCCGACCACTGGGTTTTACTTATTCCCCTCACTCCTAACATAAATTCAAGAAACCAAAATAGACCTCTTTAAACCTATTGATATTTGGACTTTTAAAATCTAATCTTAAAAGATGAATTATCTTCACTCTCTCCAGTTATATCATTAGCTCCATTTTTGAACCCATGCGTGAAAAATGTTACATTATAGCTTTTTTCACTATCTATTAATTTTAAAGATTTTGGGATAATCATATCAAGTGATGTTGTAGTGATATTTGCTGATTTTATATTTTCTGAAATTTTTGTACCTCCTGCATAGCCTATACCATCATATATTCTATAGTAGTTACTACCATCATTATCGTGAAAGTTCTCTAAACTAAATGTTGCATCATCTGCACGAAAATATACCCAATAGTTATAGAAGTAATCAGAAGTTGGGAAATCAAGTCCAGCTCTCTGTTTAAAAAACGATAATACACATATAACAATTTTGATTTGCTTAATTTTTGGTTTGAAAAAAATGAAAATTTAGGGAATTAGGAATAATTGAAGATTATTTTAAGTTTTATTCCCTAAGTGGGGTTTGACCCCTTGACTTGACCCCTTGACTTCCCTTGACTTTTGCAAAAAACTAACTATCCAATCTCCTACTAATCACAAAACCACTCACAAGCATAGCAATACTTAGCAGATATATAAGCTCATAACTGCCTACAAACTTAAGTAGTACTCCGCCAAGTATAGGGAAAAATAGTCCAAGTGAGACTATGTTGGTCTGAAGTGCTGTGTAGATTGGTCTTTTATCTTCTGGGGCTATCTCTATGACTAGATTCATACCTGAGATACTCAATCCATCTAGTGCGATACCAAATAGCAAAAATATCACTCCATAAGCATAAACACTAGTAGCAAATATAGCCAAGATAAATGCTGCTATCATAAAAATGAAGCTCAAAGATAGCATCTGTTCATAATCATCTATCTTACGCCACAAAAACATACTACCTATGATACTACCCACCATCTGCACTGAGATGAAACCACCAAGCATCCAGCCTGTAAGCTCAAAAGAGTTGTTGGCATTTAGTATGACAAATGGCATAGATAAAAAGTAGCTATTACTTAGTAAGATTGCGATGATTTGTTTTTGTAATCTTTTGTCATTTTTGAGTATAGTTTTGGCATTTGATAAGAAGTGGCTAAACTTTTTTTCTTTGGTTGAGACATTGGATTTGGACGGCTCATCTATAGTAGCAAAACTC
>CAZEUB010000015.1:0-12946 GCA_964515605.1 uncultured Sulfurovum sp.
CCCCATGGCTGTGCTTTCGTTTCCATGTACTGACTTTATGTACTTTTTACAAAACCCCTCAACCATGCATCCACCAGCCTTTCCTTGCCAGTCGCCACCATCTAGGTAGGCTTCCAAATCGGCTTCATCGTAAGGAAGAAACTCATAGTAAGTGGCAGAGACATCACTGAGATAAAAGTTTGTAGTTCTGTAGTGCATCGCAGATATAATCGCCATGCTAGAGCCACTCTGTAACTTTAAGATGCGTTTGGCATCGGCTCTATCTTTGGGTTTGCGTAGCAGTGAGCCATCATGAGCCAAAACCACCGAGTCGGCTGTGAGTAGGGGAGTTGCTAGCCCAAACTCTTTGATGGCGGCTTCAAGCTTTCCTTTTGAAGCGATGTAGGCAAAATCTTTGGCATTGGTGGTGGTGATATTCTCCTCATTATAGTGGGGTGCTTGTTGCGTAAAAGGGATATTAAAGTTCTTGAGCAACAAAGCCCGAGAGGTAGAGTTAGAAGCAAGATGTATCATAGAAATCCTAATAGGGTGTGATCGCCATCACACCAGTTTAAATGTCTGTTGGTTAAAACCCTCAAAGTCTTATATCCAACCAGAGTGCTATTATACCAAGCAAGATATTAAATGGTATTTTTTATGAGGCAACTAGCATTAAAGGAGTATACTTACAATAGAAGCGATGGTTAAGCAGGAGTAGCTAAAGTAAGTAGAGGTTGCGTTGAATTTTAGGCTTGATGGTGTATACTTCCATCAAAATTAACTCAAAAAAGGAAAAAACATGAAACAAACAGTACTATTATCTGTGGTGGCTACATCTCTATTATTGATTGGATGTGGGAATGAAAAAGCATCGGAGGCATCTAAAGTAGAGGCAACAGCACACGAAAATAAAGCAACAGAGTCAGCAACAACACCAATCGAAAAAGCAACCCAAGCAGTCAAAGAGACCGCAACAGCAGCTAAGGAGGCAGTGGCTCAAAAAGCTGATGAGGCAAAAGCCGTGGCGACTCAAGCAGTAGATAAAACTGTCGAGATGGTTCATGAAGCAGAAGAGAAGATAGAGAAGAGAGCCAAAGAGGCAAAAGAGACTATGGCAAAAAAAGTAGAAGAGGCAAAAGAGGCACTCTCTACTCCAGCAGTTAATCTTGCTGCATGTGCTGGATGTCATGGTAAAGATTTTGAGAAAAAAGCGATGGGTATCTCTAAGGTAGTTAAAGATATGAGCAAGGCAGATATCGAAACAGCTCTAAAAGGATACCAAGCAGGAACTTATGGTGGAAATATGAAAGCACTGATGAAGGGTCAAGTTGCTGCATTTGATGAAGCAAAAATCAAAGCCATTGCTGAGCAGATTGGAAAGTAATCCAATCTTGATGCAGTGGGTGCAGGGGTTACCTACGACTTTTAATTGATATGGACGCGATCTCTCTTTGATTGATTGCGTCTTTGTTGTCTAAGAAATTTTTTTAATGATTTTTTAGCAGGATAATCAAGTCTATATTCTATATGATTTAAGTACCACAAAAGCTCTTGAGGCGATATTCCTCTCTTTTTCGCCTCTTTTTTTAGGATATATTGAGGGATCTTTGTAGGTGTTTTTAGAAATTTTCCGGCTATCTTCTGGATATAGTCTTGATGACAGTTATAGCAGAGTCGTGCAAAGACAAAAGGTAGAGAGGTCTTTTGATACCATGCTGTTGCCAAATCAATTCCCTCTCCTCCCTCAAGATAATACTTAAGTGCCTTATCTCCTATGATGACTTCACCTTTGAGATTTAAAAGAGAAGCAAGCTGATTAGAGGTTGCTGATTCTTGATCTATCTTATCTTCTCCCTCGATGACAAAAACACTATAGACGGCTCTATTGGCAACAATACCCAACTCACTACATCGATATCGAGGCGACTCTACACTAGAGATAAATCCTGCATTAATATGCCGTTTTCGTAATGCCTGATTTATTTTGCTAGGAACATCTCGTTTGTAATTAAATGCCATTTTTACACCACTATGTTGAATATAGCGTTTGAGAAAAACCTGAAAAGGTAAAAGATTTAGGTAGCTAATAGAGCCAAATATCACAGTTGTTCCTTTGTAGAGAGAATTTAAGCATGATTATATCAAACAACTTTTATAATCGAACAATTTTTAAGAAAGAGAGCAGAAAATGGTTAAAGTAGAATTTCTAGGCCCTATAGCCCAAGAGCCTTTGGAGATAGAAGCGAAAACACTACAAGATGTAGCCAATCAACTTCAAAGGATTGATGCTGTTAGTGCTTGGTTAGATAAGTGTGCCGTAGCAGTTAATGATGAGATGACCAATGACTTAATGCAGGTCTTAAATGATGGGGATAGAGTCTCTATCCTGCCACCTGTTTGTGGAGGATAAAATGGAGTTATATCAAGGAGCGTTGGATGTCAAAGAAATTTTTGGTAGATGGCTAGATGAGGAGAGTAGATCTAACTATGGTGCTTATGTACCTTTTGTAGGAATTGTTCGTGAGGAGGATGGGATTGAAGCATTGAGCTTTGATATCTATGAACCCATTTTAGAGCATTGGTTTAATGGTTGGAAGCAGAGAGCAAAAGAGCAAGGAGCGATTGTTAAGATGGCACACGCCATAGGAGATGTTCCTGTGCATAGCTCTTCATATCTTTCAGCAGTATTCTCCCCAAAACGTAGGGTTGCATTGGAGCTAATAGATGAATTTGTGGAAGATTTTAAAGCCAATGCACCAATATGGAAATATGATGTAGTTGATGGAAAACGGATCTATGCAGAGGAGAGAAGCACTCCTATGGATGGTAGTGGAATATTAAGTAATAAAGGTAGATAATGGCATTTATGCACTTTGATGAATCAATGAAGATTCTTGAAAAGATAGAGATAAAAAATTATAGGGTGACCAAAAAGTATCTAACCGATACTTTGGGGTATCTCTTGGCAGAGGATATTGTTGCAGATCATAACTCTCCTGCACTCCCTACCTCTGCTATGGATGGATATGCACTTAGGCATAAGGATTTGAGATTAGGACGACTTAAAATATCAAGTATCAACCCTGCAGGTTCTGATTTAACGGATTCTATTAAGGAGGGAAGATGTATTAAGACCTTTACAGGTTCTCTTATGCCCAAAGGAGCAGATACCCTTATCCCCATTGAAAATGTAACCGTAGAGGGTGATGAGATTGTTATTAATGAGATGGTTCCTTTTGGTTTTTCTGTGCGAGAGGTGGGAGAGAATTATGCACAAGATGAAAAACTTATCCCTAAAAATACCAAGATAGGTATTGCCGATATTGGGGTTATGGCAAGTCTAAATATTGTTGCTCCTTTGGTTTATGAAAAACCAAAAGTAGCTATTTTATCTACAGGCTCAGAGCTACTAGAGTTAGGAGAGAGAGCCTCTTCAGATGCACAGATAAGAAGCTCTAATAACTATATCCTCGAAGCCATTGTCAAAAAGTACGGAGGAGAGCCACAACAGTTGGGCTGTATTCATGATGATAAAGAGAGTATTCTTAGAAGTGTAGCTTCTGCATTAAATCAAAGTGATATTGTTGTGACCACTGGAGGTGTGAGTGTTGGAGATTTTGATTTTGTCAAAGATGTAATTGTTGAGCTTGGTTGTGAAGTTCTCTTTAAAGGGGTGCGAATTAAGCCTGGACAGCATATTATGGTAGCAAGAAAAGGGGAGAAATTTATTGTTGCACTGCCTGGATTTGCCTACTCTTCTACCGTAACAGCACTTTTGTATCTTGTCCCTTTAATTGAGAAGTTTCAAAGAGCCAAATCTTCATTGAAGAGAGTCCAAGCAACGCTACGTGAACCCTTTGTAAAACGTCAAAAAAAGGCTGAGTTTACAGCCTGTAGAGTGATGCTTGAAGCAGGAGAATATTTTGTCGATTTTGAGGGGAAAAAGAGTGGTACAAGTGCAATTTTAACCAATATGTTAGGCGATACTGCACTACTTGTTACTAATGAAGAGGATGGATCTAAAGAGGTAGGAGAGAGAGTAGAGATTATCCTAATAGATTAATTTTGATAGGGAGTGATTTTGTATTTGGCACCTATTTTTAAGAAATGTGCCAAATCAGATACTGTCCTACACCCATAACGTATCGCTTCATTAAGAATTTTTCTATTTTTTTTAATTCTCATTCTTGACCCTTTTATAAAATATTTCAAATGATACTATTTTAATTTCAATTAAGTAAAAAATATGTCAAATTGTCATATAATTTAAAAGATAAGGAGTGTGTAATGTATGAGTTTAAATCAGTGATTGAAAAATTAAAAGATATTATCTCAGAGGAGCGAGGTGGAGCAAAAGTTTACGATAAAGATGTGGCTGCCGTATTAGCTATTCCACAAGCTACCTTTGCTACAATGAAAAAAAGAAACTCAATTCCGTTTAAAGAGATTATGGAGTATTGTGCCTTAAAAAAGCTTAGTATTAATTGGCTTTTTTTTGATCAAGCTATTGAGATGCTAATCTCTGAGACGGAGCGTTTTTTTCAAATACGGTACTATTCAGATATTCGTGCCAGTGCAGGGGGTGGTGCTTTTAATTTTGATGAAAATTATGAGTTGCTCTCTATTGATAAAGCAATTATCGAAAATATAATTCCATTAGATAGTAAAGAGATTGAAGCAATAACTGTTGATGGAGAATCGATGGAGCCAACACTTCAAGATGGCTCAGTTGTTTTTATCGATAGGAGCAAGACCAATATCAATAAGGATGGTATTTATGTTGCTACTACTACAGCAGGACTCTTTATTAAGCGTATACGAAAACGTGCAGATGGAAGTATAGAACTGATATCAGACAATAAAGCTTACTCTTCAGAGTTTTTGCTTCCTGAAGAGATACAAATTGTAGGTCGAGTAGTTGGAAATATAGAGAGTTTATAGAGAGTTTGATTATAATAACAAGAAAAAAGGTAATGCAATGGCAGATAAAGTAAAAACACTAGATCAAAGGATAGAGCGTATCTATCAAATAGCAAAAGAGCATTTTGGTGAGGTTCGATTTGTAGGAATAAAGAGACACAAAAAGATTGGATGGGTAGCAAAGATTCAATTTGATGAGTTTGAATCATTGGTCTCTGAGGGAAAAGATGCAGAGGATGCATTAAAAAAGTTACGCAGACGACTCAAAAAAATTATCGATAGATATAATATGGTATAAGAGTAAAATGAAAAAAAATATTATCTTAATAGGCTTTATGGGAGTAGGAAAAGGTACTACCGCTAGAGCCTATGCAAAAAAGTATAAGTGTTTTAATATTGATACAGATGATCTTATCGAGTCTAAAGCAAATCAAAAGATCAAAGATATTTTTAACGAATATGGTGAAAAGTATTTTCGCTCATTAGAGCAGGAGTGTGCCAATTGGATAGAGAAGTCTGTCGATAAAACATTGATCTCTTGTGGTGGTGGCTTTTATCATGTTGATAATCTAAAAAAATTAGGTACAGTAGTTTTATTGGATGCTTCTTATGAATGGATTTTTAATCGTTTGTCAACAGCCAAGAATGCTAAAGCAAAACTCAAAAAGAGACCTCTTTTTTCAGAACCTAAAAAGGCAAAAAGGCTCTATAAAGAGAGAGAACGTGCCTATAAAAAGGTTGCAGATATTGTTATTAACGTTGAAGGGAAAGAGATGAAAGAGATTCTCAAATCGATTCATAAGCATACAAAAAACAGCTTCAAAAATATGGATAATAACCTATAGCCATACTCTCTTTCGGGGAGTGTTGAAAATTTATTTGCTAACGTCTGAAGATAGCCAATAAGTTACGATTTAAGAAACAGAAGGATTTATGAGGTTATTTTTGTTAAATATAATATCAAAAAACCCTCTTTTGGTTTGAGCAGATTTTTATCTGTTTAATAGCGTTTAAATCCCGAAAAATAGGGCTTTAAAATACTTTTGACTTCACAATTAAAACACAGATGAGTGTTATACTACCAATATGAAAAAGATAATTTTTTTCTTCCTATTTTTTGTATCTTTTTCATAAAAGTCCTTCCTAGCCTCTATCTCATATATTATATTACTGCCACCGCCGATTAGGCACGGTAGAGGCTCTGAACCTATTTATAACTCCTCTATAATCTCCATAATAAGATTTTGGTCTATTTTGTGTTTACCTTGATAATAGATATTCTCTTCTAGCTGTTGCAAAATCTCTTTGAGTTCAGGATCTTCACCACGATAGGGGAGCAGTAGCTCAAAAAGTGCTTTGTCATCTTTGGTGCGTTTAATCTTTTTGCGTAGAGGGGTCTCTTTTTTGGTGCGATTTTTGAGTCTCTCTTTGGCGATATATATCAATATGGTTATACCAATACCCGAGATCAATCCCAAAAGATACCATAGTAGCTTATCTCCTGTAGAACTCTTGGTAGAGGGGGGAGTTGCTTTAGAGGTGATGGTTTTGCTCTTGATAGTGGATTGAGGGGCAGGTTCTTGTTCGATTTGGTTGGGTTCTTTTGGTTGGGTGGGTGAACCTATTACATTGATCTTGATTGGTTTGGTTTTTATGGTTTTTGGCTGTTGGGTTTTTTGATCAAAATAGTCAAAAGAGATAGCAGGGATAACAAAGCTACGATCTGCAACAATGGCTATTTTCTGCACAAAAAAACCTTTGGTTGGCCCTGAGTTGGTCACTTTAGGCTCATCGCTATAGATTACGGCATTGTCGATATCTAGTGTAAACTTTTTGATATCCTCCAAATTTCCTTGTCCCTTTATCTCTAGTGTGAGGTTAACTGGTTTGTTGGCTTTGATCTCTTGTTTGTCAACTTTGGCTTGGATCTCAAAATCACCATAGATATCCAGATTATTAGGTAGTGGTTTGATATTGAGATTAAGCTCATTGGCATAGAGTTTTTGCCATTTGAGACGTTGCCCAATAGAGCCAAAGAAGGGATCATTGAAGATACTACTGTGTTGATTTGCTACCAGTTTCCCCAACTGTGCAAAAGGGGCAGGAATGGTATAGTTCCCCTCTTGCTGAGGAAAAAGTACATAGGTATAGGTCTGAGTATGATAATCTCCTTCACTGCCCTGTTTAAGGTTGGGAAGCTTTTTGACCCAAAATTTTTTGAGATCAGGCTCAGAGAGTTCAATCTTGTCATAGTGAACATTAGGAAGACTCTTGAAAGTTAGATTGAGACGAATAGGCTCTCCTACATAAGCGGTGGTCTTATCAACACTCATCTCTAATTGAACAGGTGCATTTTTGCTAGCAGGTGAGGGTTTGGTCACCTTTAGGGTAAGTGGTTGGGTCTGCTCCTCATTCCCATCAACAAGAATTTTGTAGCTTGGAATTACCACACTCTGGCTAGGGGTAAACTGATAGCTTTTGGAGAGAGAACGGGTGATCTCTCCATTGATCATATTGATACTTTGTTGGGTAGAGGTTCCCTCAATAGGGAAACTAGCGATATCTGTTAGATCAGGAAACTCAACCTCTTTCCCATTGGCAATAAGGGTAAGGGTTGCACTGTCACCTTTGTAGATAATATGACGATCTAGTTTGGCAGAGACACTGCCTGATAGTGCAAGTATGGGTAGTAGTAGAAGTATGACTAGGCTACCAAGGTTTAAGTTCTTCATTCTGTTCTCCTTTGGTCTTAAGTGGCAACATCAGGGTATTGATCCCTCTTCTATCTAGCATTTTTTGATATTTTCTAAGCTCTCTATCACTGATGGGTTCTTTTTTGATAGGTTGTTGGGCTGATGGTTGTCTATTTTTCTCTTGTTGATTTTTCTCTTTTTGATCTTTTTGGTTTTGTTGTTTCTGCTCTTGATCTTTTTGATCCTTCTTTTGTTGATTTTTATCTTTTTGATTCTGTTGTTTTTGATCTTGGTCTTTGTTCTCTTTTTGATTCTTATTTTGTTGCTTTTGATCTTGATCTTTTTTGTTTTGATTCTTATTTTGCTGATTTTTATCTTTTCTCTTCTGCTCTTGCTCTTTTTTTCTCTTTTTGAGTAGCTCTAAGTTAAATCGGGTATCTTTATCCTCTTGGATTTTGAGTGCCTCCTCATAGGCATTGATCCCCTCATCGAGTCTGCCTAGCTGAGCATAGCAGTTTCCCATATTGTGCCATTTCCTAAAGGTAAGTTGGGGTTTTTTGATCGATTTATAGAGCTTTAGGGCTTGATCATAGGCTCCCAATTTATAGTGACTATTGGCTTGGTCATAGCGTATCTCATCGCTCTTGTTATCGATCTGTTTGTAGGCATTGAGTGTGGCAGTATAGTTCCCCTTTTGGTACGCCTCTTGAGCTTGGTTTAATAGCCTAAAGTCCAAGAGTGATGCACTCAAAGCAATAGGCAAAGAGAGTATTAGTAGTCTCTGAATCATGCACCCCTCCTTGGTAGAGAGGAGAGTGAAAAGATCAAGAGTAGTATCGATAGCATTAAGGGGTAGATAAATAGCTCTTGGGTATCTTTGATGGTCTGCTCCTTTGTATTGGTTGTTTTGAATTTGGTTTGGATATTTTCAGCCAGTGCCTTGATATCATCTTTTTGTATGCTATATTTGAGATAGGCACCATTGCTCTTGATAGCAAGAGCTTTGATCTTCTCATTGAGTTTAACCACAACGATATCTCCTTTTTGATCTTTGAGTACCCCTTGTGGGGTTTTGATGATGCCTCCCTTGGCAGTACCTATGGCATAGATAAATACGGTAATACCATGCTCTTTGGCATAGGTGATCTCTTGGTGATACTCCTCTTTGTCTCCTCCATCAGTGAAGAGGAGTAGGGCTTTTTCTCTCTTCTCTTTGATGAGTTGATCTGTAACCTCTAGTGCTGAGAGGATATCGGTTCCTTTGAGGCTCATATTCTCAAACTTCATATTGTTAACCAAAAATCTAAGAGAGCTTCTATCTTTGGTAAGAGGAGAGACCAAAAAGGCTCTGGAGCTAAACCCAATAACACCGATACGGGCTTGAGGCATAACCTCCAAGAGATTGTCAAATTTACGCTTGGCAAAATCGAAACGATTGGGATAGATATCCTCTGCAAACATTGAATGAGAGATATCAAATCCAACCATTATATCGATATCATTGCTCTCTACTTTGATCTCTCCATTGTTGATAATAGGACGTGCCAATGCAACAATACCCAACGCAATAGCGCCTAGAAGAAGTAGGTTTCGGGTGCGTCGTGAGAGGGTTTTTTGTCGTTGTCTCATCTGTTTGAGCAGTGTGGCATTAAAGTATCGCTCCAAACTACTGTGACGCTGACGTATCATCGCCATAAGTGGGATGAGTAGCAGTAGTAGCCAGAGTAGGTTTTGATGTTGAAACTCCATTATACTCTCCTATTTCGATAGATAAAGAGCAGTACCAGTCCCAATAGTCCTGCCCCAAGAGGGTAATCAACAAGATAGCTCTTTTTGATATAATGATCGGCTTTGATCTCGCTCTTCTCTAATTGGTTAATTCTCTTGTAGATCTCTTTGAGCTTCTCAATGCTATTGGCTTCAAAAAACGCTCCCTTTGTCTCTGTGGCGATGCGTTTAAGAACAGCAGGGTTGTAATCTCCACGATTACCTACCCCAATGACATAGACTTTGATACCATACTTCTTGGCAGTATTGATCGCCACATCAAGTGGGATGGTATCAATATTATTAACCCCATCTGTTAGTAAAATGGCTATCTTCTCTTTGGCTTTGGACTCTTTGAAGAGTTTAGAACTCATAAAGAGTGCCTCATAGAGTGCTGTTTTTCGCTCCCCAGCAATCCCCACATCGATTTGAGAGAGGAGCCGTTTGATACTCTCCTTATCATAAGTAAGAGGAATAGCAACATAGGAGAAGTCAGCAAAGATGGTCAATCCAAGTTTGTCATTTTTTCGCATCTCTACAAAATCCATGACGATATCTTTGACAATACCAAACTTGTTATACTCTCTCATAGAGCCACTGGCATCAAGAACCATGGAGATCTCATACCCTTTCTCTTTTTTCATCACGATCTCATCTGCACGATAGGGGGATGAGAGTGCAATGGTGAGCAGAAGTATGGAGAGAGACTCTAAGATAGTTTGAAGATAGGTACCTCTTTTGGTTACCTGCTTAAAGATCTTGACATTAGGAAAGAGCAACTGCTCATTGCGTTGTTGACACCAACGTTTACAGATCCAATAGAGCAAGAGAACCAAAAAAGCCAGTGGGTACTCAAAGGTTAAATTATTTAGCATTGATTAGCTCCTTGATGATGCGTTGCATTGCCTCTTTGTCATGGCTACTAAGAGGGGGAACCTCTCTTTTGTATTTGTAGATCTCTAGCCTCTCTAGCAGTGTTTTTAGCTTCTCATTATCAGGAGAGAGAATCTGTGCATACTCACTAAAGCCATAGACTGCAGATTTGGTATCTTTAAAGTTTAATCGTTTGAGTTGCTCTTTGGCTCTCTCTTGGGGAGATTGTTGTCTTCGTCGTCGTTTTGGTTGTCGATACCACCACCACAATAGAGATCCAATGAGCAAGAGTAATCCGATTACACCTATGAGTAACATTAGATGAAAAAATGAGTCATCAGGAACAGGAACAAACCCTTTTATATCTTTTAGCTCTTCCATTTTACCTCACCAAATTATTTAATTTAAAAAAGGGATCCTCATTGGTATAGATTTTGCTATATCCAATTTTGTGACCCAAAAAGTGTTCATAGTGTTGGCGATCTCTTTGTTGAATCTCCTCTTGGTAGGCACGCAACATACCTGCATCAAACTCAAAGCTATGATGCTCTAAGCTATTGGGATCGATCAGATCCAGAGCCGTATCAAACTTTGGATGCTCCTCAAAAGGATCACGTACCATTACCGCATAGAGTTCATGCTTGGCAGAGAGGAGTGAGAGATCGAGTGACTCAAAAAAATCTCCCACAATAAAGATAATGCTCTTCTGTTTGATACGCCCCAAGAGGTACTCTGAGAAGTTGGCATAATCCACCGCCTCTCCTAGGGTATCGAGTTTCAAAAGAGAGGGGATAATCTCATGTAGGGCATTGATGCTTTTGGTGGGCTTACGAAAGTATACCTCCTTGGTATCAAATGCCAAGGTGGTAACCATATCGTTATTTTTCATAGCAGAGAATCCCAAAAGAGCAACAATCTCTGCCATCAACTCCTGCTTGATTCTTTGACTTCCAAAAGCGATACTACCACCTGCCATAAAAGCAATAACAATATTGAGTTCACGCTCCTCTGTAAAGAGATTGATATAGGGGCGTTGCTCTTTGGCGGTGGCATTCCAATTGATCTTACGGACATCATCTCCAAAGTAGTACTCTCTTAGCTCTGAAAAGTCCAAACCATTCCCAACAAAGGTGGTGGGATTATTGCCAATATTATGACTAAAGATCTTCCGTTTGGTCTTAATCAGAATCTCTCTAGCAACCTCCTCAATGATTCTTTGGTTGTTCATATCACTCACCTCTTATGGGAGCTTGATATGTTGCATAATGGTTTTGATAATACTCTCTGTAGTAACGCCATTGGCTTCAGCTTTGTAGTTGAGGATAATACGGTGACGTAGTACATTACCCACCACCTCTGCAACATCCATAGGGGTGACAAAATCTTTACCTCGCAATACCGCAACCGCCTTGATCGCTTTGTAGATATTGATAGATGCTCTAGGAGAAGCCCCATACTCGATATACTCACCAATTTTGGGAATACCATACTTCTTGGGATCGCGGGTAGCGAAGATAATATTGAGAATATATTTGACAATCGCATCATCAATATGTACGGCTTTGGCAGCCGCTTTGAGTTCGCTTAGCTCTTTTGGGTTGACGACTTGATTAATCACCCCAAAGCTCTCCTCTGCAACCCGTTTGACAATCTCAAACTCCTCTTCGATACTGTTATAGTCGACAATTACATTGAGCATAAATCGATCCAGTTGGGCTTCGGGAAGTTTATATGCACCCTCTTGCTCTACAGGGTTTTGTGTCGCCAATACCAAAAAGGGATCATCAAGCTTAAAGGTCTGCTCCCCAATGGTGATTTGACGCTCCTGCATCACCTCAAGAAGTGCCGCTTGTACTTTAGCAGGTGCACGGTTGATCTCATCGGCAAGTAGCAGATTGGTAAATGCTGGTCCTTTCCGTACCTTGAACTCTGCACTCTTTTGGTCATAAATCTCTGTCCCTGTAATATCAGCAGGAAGCAGATCAGGTGTAAACTGTATCCGTTTAAAATCCAATCCCAAGGCGTTAGAGAGAGCATTAATCGCAGTGGTCTTAGCCAACCCAGGTACCCCCTCGACCAAAATATGCCCATCAGAGATCAATCCAATAAGCAGTGCATCGATCAGCTCTTCATGCCCAACAATGACCTTTTGAACCTCTGTTTTGATAGTGGAAATGGTGCTATTCATTAACAATCCTTATATAATATCATAAACCTTTATAGGTATACTATCAAGTTTATTAAGTGGAATTATAAAACTTATAGATTAATAAGAGGTTAATTGAAAATTAATTGTTGGTTAAATAACTATGATAGTATATTATTGCGATTTAGGCACAAAATCCAAAGAGATAGAGTTGACACAGTGGCGTATACTCTTTGGTGTCATCCCTTCTCCTTTAAATACATGACCTAAGTGTCCACCACAGTTACTACAAACTATCTCTGTGCGTCTGCCATCTGCATCTGGCACTTCTGTGACTGCACCTTCTACAGCATCATCAAAACTAGGCCACCCTGTACCAGAATCAAACTTAGTACTTGAGGGGAAAAGATCTGCATTACACTGACGACAAGTGTACATACCATCCTCTTTGTGATTCCAGTATTTTCCAGTAAATGAGCGTTCTGTTCCTTTGTTTAGAATAACTCTTCTTTCTTCTTCGTTTAGTTCATTGTATGGCATAGATCTCTCCTTGTTTTTGGTGTAGCAC
>CAZEUB010000016.1:0-4206 GCA_964515605.1 uncultured Sulfurovum sp.
TTCTCATAAATCATTGCAGATGGGAGAACAAGGTCAGAAACTTTTGCTGAAATACCAGGGTAACCATCAGAAGTTACAATGAAGTTGTCCATCTCACGTGCTGCTTTAATCCAGTGAGAAGCAGAAGCAGAATCTTGGTAAGGGTTACAGACGTTTACCCATGCAAACTTAACCACACCATCTTCGATATCTCTATGAATTTTCATAATATGTTGATTACCTACTGGGTTTAGTGTACCAGCTGGAATATGCCATACTTTTTCAGCATGAGCTCTATGTTTAGGATTTTTAACCATCATATCAGCAGGAAGTCTATGTGCAAATGTACCAACCTCTCTAGCTGTACCACATGCTGATGGTTGACCTGTAAGCGAGAATGCTCCTGAACCTGGAAGAGCTTGTTTATTTAGCAAGAAGTGAACATTGTAAGAGAGTGTATTTACCCATGTACCACGTGTATGTTGGTTCATACCCATTGTCCAGAAACTTACAACTTTTCTTCCTTTTTCAATATAGAGTTCTGCTAATGCTTGAAGTTTTTTCTTAAACTCTTCAATATCTTCGTTTGGATCACCTTTGGCAATTTTTGCTACATAATCAAGTGTATATGGCTCTAAAGATTTTTTGTAATCTTCAAAAGAGATATGCCAGTGCTTTAATGTACCTGGAGTGTGTTTCATCTCATCACCCTCTTTGTAGCCAAATGGCTCAAGAGCAGGTCCCTCTTTAGCAGAGACAGTTGTTTTCATCTCTTTTTTAATGGTCTCCATCTCTTTAGCAGAGTATTTACCATCTTTAAGAGACTTCTCTCCTGCTCTTCTCATACCATAACCAATATTTACAGGTCCAGTGGTAAAGACAAGGTTTTTATTGACAAAATCCCAATCAATAATATCCTCTTTACCGCCACCCTTTTTGTCTCTATAGACAATTTCACGAGCAATATAGTTCCAGATAGCAAGGTCTGTACTTGGTGAGAAGATAATATTAATATCACCAATATCACATGTTCTGTGTGTATAAGTTTGGATGTTAACAATTTTTACTTTATCTGGATTTGAAAGTTTTCTATCAGATACACGTGACCAGAGAATTGGGTGCATCTCTGCCATGTTTGATCCCCAAGTAACAATAGTATCTGTAATCTCAATATCATCATAACAACCTGAAGGCTCATCTACACCAAATGTTTGGTAGAAACCAACAACCGCTGATGCCATACAGTGTCTAGCATTTGGATCGATTGCATTTGATCTGAATCCAGCTTTCATCATTTTCTGTGCGGCATAACCTTCCATTACTGTATATTGACCAGATGCAAATACTGCTACACCTTCTGGTCCACTGGCTTTGAGTGCTTTTTTGGCATGTTTTTCCATTTCATCGAAAGCTCTTTGCCATGAGACTGGCTTAAACTTACCATGTTTATCAAACTCACCCTTGTCATTCATACGAAGTAGTGGAGTTTTGAGCCTATCTGCTCCATACATGATTTTTGCATTAAAGTATCCCTTAATACAGTTAAGACCTCTGTTTACTGGTGCAGCTGGGTCACCTTTTACTGCGACAATCTTCCCGCCTTTGGTTGCAAGCATAATCCCACATCCTGTACCACAGAATCTACACGCTGCTTTGTCCCATCTCCAATCTTTTTGAGCCTCAGTTGATGATGCTTCAAGGTTAGATGGAACAGCAATTCCTACTGCAGATGCGGCAGATGCTGCTGCTGCACTTTTTAGAAAATCTCTTCTATTTAAAGCCATTCTTCTTCCTCCTAAAATTTTGTTACGTTTGTTATTCTAACTTTATATTAAAAATAAATAACTATTTTTTTAGTATCCTTATTTGCAATATATCCATTAGAGATAACCACACATTAAGACTATCATAATTGAAAATTAGCAAAATTGATTTGTATCAATTGCAACAATTCTGAGATAAAAAAGCATAAAAAATATTATGAAAATTTCAAAAAAATTAACATAAAAAAATAGGAACAAATGAATTTGAACCCCAGCTAAGCATAAACGTTATCTAACCATAATTTGGCTAGAATCATCCATCAATTTTGAATCACCTTAGGAAACAGTAAATGGATAAAGCAAAGTATATATGGATGAATGGGGAGTTGATCCCTTGGGATGAGGCTAAAGTACATGTACTCACACATACACTACACTATGGCAATGGCGCGATAGAGGGAACCAAAGCATATAAAACTGTAGATGGACGATGCGCTATATTTAAACTCAATGAGCATACCCAACGACTACTCAACTCCTCGAAAATGACACTAATGGATGTTCCTTATACATTAGAAGAGCTTAATGAGGCACAGATCAAACTACTCCAAGCCAATGAACTCTTTGATGGGGCATACATTAGACCATTAGTCTATCTTGGTTATGGGGTTATGGGACTCTACCACAAAGAGGCTCCTGTTGAGGTCTCCATCTCTGCATGGAAATGGGGAGCCTATCTTGGTGAAGAGGGGCTCAAAAGAGGTATCCGTCTCAAGATCTCCTCAATGACCAGAACCCCCAACACCTCAGGAATGGGAAAAGCCAAAGCAGTTGCTAATTACCTCAACTCTCAAATGGCAAAATTTGAAGCAGTTGAAGCGGGTTATGATGAGGCACTGCTTCGAGATGATCAAGGCTATATCGCTGAGGCGAGTGGGGCATGTTTTTTTATGGTTCGTGATGGAAAACTCATCTCCCCACCAAGCGATAATACCCTAGAGTCAATCACCCAACAGACCATTATCGACCTAGCAAAAGATATGGGTATTGAGGTGATTAGACGACGCATCACTCGTGAAGAGATCTATATTGCTGATGAGGCATTCCTAACAGGAACCGCTGCCGAGGTAACTCCTGTACGAGAGGTTGATGCTCGTATTATTGGCATAGGTTCCCGTGGAGAGATTACAGAGAAGTTACAAACCGCCTATTTTGATGTGGTAGCAGGGAAAAATCCTGACTACATAAAACATCTCACCTATATAAATTAAGGATCTTAAATGCCAGCAGACATGAATGACTATTTCAAAAAAAAACAGCCAAATAACAACAATAATAGCGGAGATGGGAGTAAGCCTCCTTATATGAGACAACCTTCAGGAGGAGACAACAATGGTAAGAGACAGACCCCATCATGGATATTTATTCTCCTAATTATTATCGCGGCTGTTGTCTTCTTTAAGCCTTTTACTATTATTAACTCAGGAGAGGTAGGGATCAAAGTACGCACTGGGAAATTTGAGGAGAAGCCTCTTGGAGCAGGTTTGCATTTTTATATTCCTATCTTGGAGCGTATTATTCCTGTCAATACAAGAGTACGACTCATTACCTATAGTGATACGCATAATAGTGCGATTGGAGACAACTACGCAAATAGCCTCTCTAGAGGAGGATTTGAAGGAGGGCTTAGACGTAATCCTGCCATTCAAGTACTTGATCAAAGAGGACTTACTGTAAGTATTGATATTGCAGTACAGTATAGCCTCAGAGCCGATACTGCTCCTAAGACCATTGAGAAGTGGGGATCTAGCTGGGAGGAGAAGATTATTAATTCCAAAGTACGAGAGGTGGTTCGTGATGTGGTAGGGAAATACCCCGCAGAGAAACTTCCTGAGATGCGTAATGAGATCGCCTCTGCTATTCAGACTAAAGTAACTGAAAAGGTAAATGCCCTAGAGGGAAGACCTGTCACTCTCTCCTCTGTTGAGCTAAGAAATATCGTACTTCCTGCCAAGATCAAAGCCAAAATAGAAGAGGTACAAGCGGCCAAACAGGATGTAACCATTGCAGAGCAACAGAAAGAGAAAGCCAAACAACAAGCACAAAAAAATGCAGAGATTGCCCGAGGTGAAGCGGAGAGAAACAGAATCGTTGCCCAGGGTCAAGCAGACAAGATCAGAATAGAAGCAGAGGAACAAGCCAAGGCAAATCGACTAATCTCAGACTCATTAACCCCTGAACTAATTCAACTCGAACAGATTAAGGCACAGATGAAATTCAACGAAGCACTCAAAGTCAACAAAGATGCTCAAATCTTCCTCACTCCTGGTGGTGCAGTACCTAATATTTGGGTCGATGCCAAAGGCAAAGAGCAAAAAGCTCTCTCAGCACAATAAAACTATATAAGGTGCGTCAAAAACGCACCCTACGGAGAATAAATAGATGCAAATCAACTGGAAAAAAA
>CAZEUB010000017.1:0-29008 GCA_964515605.1 uncultured Sulfurovum sp.
AAAGAAGATATGGTTATACTTAGTAAATCTCCTTAGTTTATTTTACTATAATTTTCTACTTTTGGGAAGGTTTGGTTTTTGGGAGGATTACCTTCTCTCTCCATCTTTTATACATTTTCTTATTGTATGATAGCAAATAGATAAACAAAAGGATAATATAAATGAAAAGAATTTTACTCTCTATTACACTTTTTTGCTCATTGGGTATGGCAGATTCTGTGCTTATGATGAAAAAAGGGTGGCAACTGGTAGGGTCTGCTACGGCGATTAATGATATGTCTCTATTCTTGGATCAAAATGTTGAGCAGGTGTGGCACTTTGATGCTTCAACCCAAAAGTGGCTAGGCTACTCGCCTGACAGTTCTATTGAGCAGAAGATGAGAGAGCATAATATCTCAAAACTCACCTCTCTAAAAAATTGGCATGGCTTTTGGATCAAAAGCAAAAAAGATTGGGTATTGAAAATTGAAGATACCCAATCCAATCAACTTCTCAAAAATCCCAACCAACCCAAAGATATCATCCAACTCAAAAAAGGTTGGAACCTTATCTCTTTACCTGTAGATAGTGTCGTCTCAGCGGATATCTTCCAAGGGATGACCGTATGGAAATATAATAGTGAGCAGAGATGGGAACTTTTTGATCAAGATGAGCCTAATTTTCCTCGACTAGGGCATATCAAAAACTCTGATGGAGTTTGGGTCAAATCCCCTAAAGATATCAATATCTCCACCATGAGTGAAGCCTCAAAACTTCATAACTTTAAAACCGTAGAGGAGATGGAAAATCGTATCAAGGAGATGGCAACACTCTACCATCGTCCCTACTGTGGGATCTATCCTGTTGTTGATATGGGAGAGGAGGAGCTTTTCTCTATAGATGCTGTAGCCCTCAGCAATGATATAGAGAGTAGTGGATCTACAAGAGCAGAAAATAGTACCAATACCAATCTACAAGAGGCAGATGTTGATGAGGCAGATATTCTCAAACATAACGGCAAAAGCATCTTCTATATTAGCAATAGCAACCGAACCCAAATCAATGTCACCACATTCAAAAGACTTCAAGAGAGACAAACCAATCCACTAACAGATATTGCCCTAGAGAAAAACCTCTATATTGAGGCACTCTATCTACTCAACAATCGACTCATCGTCCTCTCCCAAAGCCAAGGAGAGTATCAATATGAGAGTAGAGAGAGTCATCTTGACTCAATGCCTAACTATCGTTCAAATTTTATTCAGATAGATACCTTTGATGTGCAAGATCTTAATCATATCACTAAAATTGCTAGTCACAAAGTTGATGGAGGGTTAGTCACCTCGCGTATTGTTGGAGATAGGCTCTATATTGTTAGCTCCTTTAATCCACAATTTAATATCGATTATCCCAAAAAATATATTGAGATATCACCAACTTGCCAAGCCTATTTTGACAAATCTATTAGCTATGATGAGATCAATAATAACCCCTATAGATATACCGAGTGCTATGATATTCAAAAAGAGAACTCAACTGGTAAATATTTTCGATATGATTATGAGAATCCAATTATTACAGTAAAGGATCTACTGCCTGAGATAGAGGAGAACAATCTTCCCCCAAGAGAGCTTATCACCCCTAATCGACTCTATGTCTCTTCAAATCAGAAACAATCTACTACCATTACAACGCTATTGGCTATTGATATATCCAACAATAAGTATCTCAACAGTATCTCCTATATCGGCTCAAATCATACCCAATACGCCTCCTCCAAGGCATTTTATCTGCTCTCTAATAACTATCCCATCTACTATGACTATTACCATTATCAAGATCGTTCAACCATCTATAAATTCAATCTTGATGATCAACTTAGCTACCAAGGGATTGGTAGTGTTTATGGTAACCCTATCAACCAATTCTCACTTAGTGAACATAATGGTATCTTGCGTATTGCTACCACAGATGGTTTCTCTTGGGGAGGAGAAAAAATCAACAACAGACTCTACACTCTAAAAGAGCAAAATAGACAACTAGTAATTCAAGGAGTGCTTGATGGATTAGGAGAAGAGGGAGAGTCTATTCGAGCAGTGCGTTTTATGGGAGATAGAGGATATATTGTCACAGCTCGTACGAGTGATCCTCTCTACACACTCGATCTAAGTGACCCTCTCAACCCTCAAAAGGTAGGAGAGCTTCATATCTCTGGTTACTCCTCTTATCTTCATCCTATTGGAGAGAGTAGACTGCTTGGTATAGGACAAGAGGTTAATGATTATGGGCAGACCACAGGTCTAAAAGTTGAACTTTTTGATATAAGTGATTTTGCCAATCCCACCTCACTTGATACCATTCATTATGCACCAAGTAGCTATAGTGAATTAGAGCATAACCATAAAGCACTCGCCTATCGATCAAGTGATCAGCTCTTTGCCTTCCCCTATCAAGACTATGGAAAGCAAGATAAGAAGTATGAGGCAAATAGCTATCTTGGTATTTATCAGATAAAAGATGATGATTTGATTGCTTTTCAGCCCATGAGGGGATCAAAAGATAACTGGGGAGAGAATCGAGGATTGATCTTTGATATGGACAATCATACCTATATTAGCCTCTTCAATGGCAATACTATCACAACCAAAGAGCTAAACAAAACAGAGATCACAAAATAAAAAGGAGAAGAGAAAATGCGTTATATACTACTAGGATTAATAATATTAGGATTGATAGGGTGTGGCTCAAGCAATAGCTCACCTAAGCAGAGTGAGAAAAAGGAGGTTGCTCCTAGCTCTCCAAACCCTACCAACCCAAACAAACGTCCTCCTGCTATTCCTAACCTATAGGAAGTTTGTACTTATAAATTTTGGTATCTATTTTTTAGTAGATAAAAATATACTACCCCAAGAAAACCAAACAACTTTACAGAGAATCTAACTTCTAAAAAAGTAAAATTTGGGGTAGCCTTTAGCCCCCTTTATCTTCTTAAAAAATATATGTTATAATGAACTAAATCACCTAAAGGAGACTCCATGTTGGCTTATAAAAAAAATGAATATTTACCCAATTACACTTATGCTGACTATAAACAATGGAAAGGAGATTGGGAATTAATATATGGCATTCCCTATTCCATGTCTCCGGCTCCTAATATTACGCATCAAGAGATAAATTTAAATATTGGATATGAATTAAAAAGTAAATTAAAAGCTTGTAAAAACTGTAAAGCTCTGCCTGAAGTAGACTGGAAAATAGATGAGGAAACAGTTGTTCGTCCTGATAGTTTGGTTGTTTGTCATTTAGAGAAAAAAAGAGCCTACCTTTCACAAACACCAAAAATAATATTTGAAGTTCTTTCTCCCCCTACAAAATCTAAAGACAGAAACTTTAAGTCGTTGCTTTATGCTCAAAACGAGGTAAAATACTACATCTTAGTAGAACCTGCTGGAATGTTTGCAGAGGTTTATAGACTTGTTAATGGAAAGTATAGACTAGAGGGTGAGTTTAAAGATGAGAATTATATATTTGATTTAGATGATAAGTGTGCTTTTGAGTTTTCATTTAAAGAGGTTTTTGATATTTAATTTTGGGTCAAGACAACTTATATAGATATTTTGGTTATAATTTCCAAAAAATTTAGGACAATATTGTATGCAGTTTATAGAGACACGTGGTAATGATGGTATCCGATCCCCCAAGGTTGATTTCTCAGAGGCGATTCTTAGCCCTAGTGCTAGTTTTGGGGGGATTTATGTTCCCGAGAGGCTTCCTGATTTTGGTCAAGAGTTTTTAGAAAAACATCAAAACAGTCACTATAAAGTGTTGGCATTGGATGTGCTAAAGGCTTTTGAGATTGATATTGACGAGGCGACACTTGATGAGGCATTGAGTCGTTATGATGCGTTTGATGATCCTGACAATCCTGTGCCACTTAGTAAGATTGAGGATGACTGTTTTGTGATGGAGCTTTATCATGGACCTACCCGTGCCTTTAAGGATATGGCACTTCAGCCCTTTGGTTATATTCTCTCCAAAGAGGCACAGAGACGCAATGAGCAGTATCTTATTATGGCAGCCACTTCAGGAGATACAGGACCTGCAACACTTGAGACCTTCAAAAACCAAGCCAATATCAAAGTCGCATGTCTCTATCCTGATGGGGGAACGAGTGATGTGCAACGCCTACAGATGGTAACTGAGGAGGCAGATAATGAAAAGGTCATTGGGGTTGTTGGGAATTTTGATGATACCCAAAATATGCTCAAGGAGCTGTTGGCATCAGAGGATTTCAAGGCAGAGTTAGAGAGACGAAAGATTAAGCTCTCTGCGGCAAACTCTGTAAACTTTGGGAGAATTATTTTTCAGATTATCTATCATATTCACGCCTATTTGGAGTTGCTTAGAAGAGGTGAGATTACTATGGGCGAGAAGATCTATCTCATAGTTCCTTCAGGTAACTTTGGAAATGTGCTAGGGGGGTATTATGCCAAGAGGGCAGGATTGCCTGTAGAGAGACTATTGGTTGCCTCTAATGTCAATAATATTTTGACAGATCTGATCAATAGTGGTGTTTATGATATGGCTTCAAGAGAACTTATCAAGACAAAATCCCCTGCGATGGATATCCTCAAAAGCTCCAATGTAGAGCGGGTTTTGTTTGATAAGTTTGGTGCGGTGCGTACCAAGGAGTTGATGGATTCACTCAACACCACAGGGAAATATAGATTAACCCCCAAAGAGGTTGCCACAATACAGGAGGATTTTGCTGCAATATATAGTCAAGATGATGAGTCTGAAGCCTATATTGCCAAGTATGCCAAAGCAGGATATATTATGGATCCCCATACTGCTACCTGTATGAAAGCCTATGAGAAGTTGACCCAAGAGGGGATTAAGAGTGTGGTCTACTCCACAGCAGAGTGGACAAAGTTCTCAACTACGGTGGCTAGGGCATTGGGTAGCGATCAGGTTGTCAATGATACCCAAGCCCTAAAGTGGATTGCTACGCATACCAATCAGCGTGTACCTACAATGATAGAGGGGCTTTTTGATAAAGAGATCAAGCACCCTATTGTGGTTGAAAAAGAGCAGATCAAAGAGGAGATGCTGACATTTTTATAAGGAAACAAAAATGAGAACCTACGACATTATTGTGGTCGGTGCAGGTATTGCAGGGTGTTGTTCTGCCTATTTCCTTCATCAAAAAGGGCTTGAGGTGTTGGTGGTTGATCGCTCAGGTGTGGCTGCTGCGGGTGGCTCTTCTGCTGCGGGGGCATTTGTCTCTCCCAAAATAGGCAAAGGCTCACCACTTCAATCTTTGACCAATGAGGCATTTCTCTTTGCCAAAGATTTCTATCTTCAAAACTTCCCCCAACACTTCTATCAAACAGGAGTGATTCGTATCCCCAAAGATCAAGAGGATGCTCAAAAATTTATCGATTATGAATCGCACAACAGCACCAAATATCGATGGGTTCTAGCAGAGGAGCTTTTGGCATTTGGGATTAGAGAGGAGCATAATGGTTTTCTCTTTGTAGAGGCTGGTTTTTGTGATGCTCCCAAGATGTGTGAAGCGATTTTGGAGGGGATTGATTATGTGCAGTATGAACTCTCTAGCCTTAGTTATGAGGATGGGTATTGGTGTGTTGGTGAGTATAGAGCCAACAATCTGCTTCTGGCAACTGGATATGAGAACCGATATCTTGATATGAGATATATGGGGGTCAAGGGGACATGGGGGAGCAGAGGAGACTACTACTCCTCGCTTCCACTCAAACACTCTATGCACAAGTCGATTTCCATCTCTGCCAATGTCAATGGTATTATCAAGATAGGTGCGACACACAACAAAGGGGTTAATATCTGTATGAAGTGTGATGGTGAGCCTCTTAGAGATCTTTTTGAGAAGGCTTCCAGTATGGTAGATACGTCAGATTTTAAACTCAAAGAGACCTATTGTGGGATGCGTTCAGGCTCCAAAGATTACTTCCCTCTAGTAGGTGGAGTAGTGGATACAAATTATATGTTAGAGACCTATCCCAAAATCCTCAAGGGAGCCAAACCTCCACTCAAAAAAGTAGAGCATCTCTATATCTGTAATGGTTTAGGAGGACGGGGATTTGTCTTTGCTCCTATGATGGCAAAGATGTTGGCTGAGCATATTGTAGAGGGCAAAGAGATAGATAGACGGGTAGATCCTGATAGACTTTTTTTGAAATGGTGTCGTAAATCTCCTGAGTTAGATCGATAAAGTAACAATACTTGGAATATCAAGATGGAGTGAAGGGATTAGCTATAAAACTGTAGAGAGTTTTTTTGATAAAAAGAGTGTTAGGTGAACTTGAATTACTGTTTTTTGGTACTTTATAGAGGTTTTTAAATTGGATTAGGCTATGAAGTGGTAGTAAGAGAGGGACTCGAACCCTCGACCTCCGGCTTATGAGACCAGCGCTCTAACCGGCTGAGCTACCTTACCACACGATTCGTTTTGAAGTGGCGGAATTTTAACCAAAAGTATCTTAGATGTCAAGCTTTTTTTTGATTTTATCTATTTATTTTTATTTTTTAATAAAGTTTAGCTAACAAGACTAAAGTTTATTGATTTTTTTTTCTTAATTTATTGACATTTGAAAAAAAATATATTACTATTCCAAAAAATTTAACAACAAGGAGAAGCCAAATGTCATTTCAGCCATTAGGTAACCGTGTTCTTATCTTAAGAGAAGAACAGACAAACACAACTGCATCTGGTATTATTATCCCAGATTCAGCAAAAGAGAAACCATTAGAGGGAAAAGTTATCGCTGTTGGTAAAGATGCTATCGAAGCAGGTATCAATGAGGGTGATATCGTTGTTTTTCCAAAATATGGTGGAACTGAAATCACCATGGATGGCACAGAATACCTTATTATGAGTAGTAAAGATATTTTAGGAGTGATGAAATAATGGCAAAAGAGATATTTTTTTCAGACAATGCAAGATCAGGACTTTTTGCAGGTGTAACCAAACTAGCCGATGCGGTCAAAGTGACTATGGGACCTCGTGGGCGTAATGTATTGATCCAAAAATCTTATGGTGCTCCACATATCACCAAGGATGGTGTCTCCGTAGCTAGAGAGATTGAACTCTCTGATACTTTGGAGAATATGGGAGCGCAACTGGTTAAAGAGGTAGCGGCAAATACTGCAGATGAGGCTGGTGATGGAACCACTACCGCAACCGTATTGGCACACTCTATCTTCAAAGAGGGGCTCAGAAACATTACTGCGGGAGCTAATCCTATCGAGGTTAAACGTGGTATGGACAAAGCCTGTGCCGCAATTATCGAAGAGCTAAAGGCTTCAAGTAAAGAGGTCAAAGACAAAAAAGAGATTGCACAAGTTGCCACCATCTCTGCTAACTCTGACGAGACCATTGGAAACCTCATTGCAGATGCTATGGAGCGTGTAGGCAAAGATGGTGTAATCACTGTCGAAGAGGCAAAAGGGATAGAGAATGAGCTTGATGTGGTTGAGGGGATGCAGTTTGATCGTGGATACCTCTCACCCTACTTTGTTACCAACTCTGAGAAGATGACTTGTGAGCTGGACAATCCGCTTATTCTCTTGACAGATGCGAAAATCACCTCGCTTAAAGACCTCATCCCTGTACTTGAACAGGTACAACAATCGGGACGACCTCTCTTGATTATCGCAGATGATTTAGAGGGTGAAGCACTAGCCACATTGGTACTCAACAAGCTCAAAGGGGTGCTTAATATCACCGCAGTCAAAGCGCCTGGATTTGGAGATCGTAAAAAGGCAATGCTCAATGATATTGCTATTCTCACAGGAGCGACACTTATTACTGATGAGTTAGGACTTAGCCTTGATAAGACAACAGCAGAGCAACTTGGTTCATCAAGCAAAGTAGTTATTGACAAAGACAATACGGTTATTGTTGATGGTAAGGGTGATCCTGCAGGTGTTGAAGCACGAATCAATGAGATCAAAGTTCAAATTGATAACACCACAAGCGAGTATGACAAAGAGAAGCTTCAAGAGCGTCTAGCAAAACTCTCAGGTGGTGTTGCTGTGATCAAAGTGGGTGCTGCAACAGAGACAGAGATGAAAGAGAAAAAAGATAGAGTAGATGATGCCCTCTCTGCTACCAAGGCAGCTGTTGATGAGGGTATTGTCATTGGTGGTGGTGCCGCACTGGTCAAAGCAGGAGCCAAAGTCAATCTTGACCTTGCAGATGATGAGTTGGTGGGATCAGAGATTATCTTAAGAGCCATCCAAGCACCAATGAAACAGATTGCTAGCAATGCAGGATATGATGCGGGTGTGGTAGCGGACAAGGTAATGAATAGTGAGAATGCAACACTAGGATTCAATGCAGCAACAGGAGAGTATGTAGATATGCTTGAAGCAGGAATTATCGATCCACTCAAAGTAGCTCGTGTTGCACTACTCAATGCCACTTCGGTAGCTAGTCTTCTTTTGACTACTGAAGCGACTGTTTCAGATATCAAAGAGGAGCCAAGTGCCACTCCAGCGATGCCAGATATGTCAGGTATGGGTGGAATGCCAGGGATGATGTAGTCATCCCTCTTCTCCCTTTTAAAAAAGGGAGAATTTTCTCTACCTTATAACCCTTCTTCCCCACTTAAAATGTTTTTGATAATAGCCACTTAAATGGCTTATGGTAACTCTCTTTTTAGAGGAACTTGCATGTATAAACCGATTCTCTCCTAGATAGATCCCTGTATGACTAACTCCTGAACTCTTTTCAGAATCAAAAAAAATCAAATCCCCCTTTTGCAAATGGTCAAAATCAATTCGTCTACCTACCTCTGCTTGCTCTCTAGAGATACGTGGAAGAGATATACCATTTTGCTCATAGACAAACTTAGTAAATCCAGAACAGTCAAACGCATAAGGTCCATTGGCTCCCCACTGATAGCGTTTTCCTAATTGGGATTTGGCAAAACTCTCTATTTTCAATAGAAGATTACGGTTAGGGTGAGCGTCTGATACTCTTGACTGCCTATTTGAAGGGGGTATAAAAAAAGGTTCTTGCATAGCATGAGAGGAGCGGTAGATATTATTATAAGGGTGATAACTATAAACACTATGGTATCGACCATCTGCACCCCTAGGGATACATCCTCCATAGAAGAGGATTGCTATAGATACTAGAAGTCTCTTGTTGTAAATCAGTCCTATTCCTATGTTGTGTCGTTGAAAAATCAATATTAAACTCCTATATTATTTTTGATTTATGAAGCGTACTGATAACGATCCATCATATTGTCAATCTTCTCTTTCATCCGAGCATAATTGGTTAGCTTATCAGCGACATAGGTATAGTCACTCTCATCATTTTTGGTAGCTTTGGATCGACTATCAACAAAAAGCAGACTAGGGATATTGGTACGCTTGATCTTCTGTGTGACATCATTATGCTCTGCTTCATTGGTGACACGATCAAGAAGAATACTTTTATAGCTTTTGATATCCATTACTTTTTTGAGCTCCTCAATATTCTCTGCAATATCTACGCTATATCCAAGCCGTTCTAATATTGCTCCTATGATCTTAGCCTCTGTAGCAGTCTGTTTATAGAGCAGAATATCTTTCGCATCAGAGATATCCTCCTCCTCTTCAATCTCTGCTCCAAAAAAACTCTTGAGTACATCAATAAACTTACTAAGATCTATCGGTTTGGAGACATAATCATCCACCCCCTCTGCAAGAAATCGCTCTCGATCCCCCTTAAGCGCATTGGCAGTTACAGCAACAATAGGTACATGATCAAGATTATGCTCTTTTTCATAGGCAAGAATAGCATGTGTCGCTTCAATCCCATTCATTACAGGCATCTGAATATCCATAAAGACTATATCATACTCTCCCTTTATACGTTTCTCATAACCTATTTTCCCATTCTCTGCTATATCACTCTCAATTCCTAAATTTTTGAGTGTATGGTAGATCATCTTTTGATTAACAGGGTTATCCTCTACAACCAAAGCGCTAAGATTACCAAAGGGAGCATCACTATCAACAATCAACTTCTTCTTTTTTGATACACCCGTTTTGAGTAGTAGATTTAGTGATTTCTCTACTTTTGAATAGGTAATAGGCTCATAGAAGAGGTGATTAAATTTAAAACTCAACTCCTCTATTTTCTCTCTTTGGTTCAATTTTGTAACCAAGATAATCTGTGTACTCTTTCCATATTTTGCGACAAGGTGTGTTAGATTTTTTTGATCCATAGCATCATCATGAATAAAAAGAGCATCAAAGATATCACCACTTTGCATACATAGATCAAATGTATCAAAACGTGTTATAGAGAGATTATCAAAAGATAAGAGATACTCCTCTAAATAGTGATCAGACTCTTTTTTCTGGACATTTTGAGAAGCATATATTGCTATTTTTAAAGCTTTGGATAACTTCTCTTTGGGGATATCCTGATAAGGCAACTTCAAAGTAAAAGAGAAACAACTCCCTTTGCCAACTTCACTCTCTAAATGCAACACCCCACCTAATATCTCTACCAAGCTTGATGAGATGGTCAAGCCCAATCCTGTTCCGCCATACTTTCTACTGGTACTGCTATCGGCTTGTGTAAAGGCTTCAAAAACCTTATCTCTTTGTTCATCAGAGATACCAATTCCTGTATCTTTGATAGAAAATTTTATACCGATACTCTCCTCATAAATTGCCTCTTTTTCTACAACAACATCAATTGACCCACGCTTATTGGTAAACTTCACGGCATTGGAGATAAGATTGATAAGCACCTGCTTGATCTTTCCAGGGTCACTCTGTAGTTGTATTGCACTAAGTGTTGGATCTATCCACAATGAGAAGTCAATATCCTTTTTGGAGGCATTAGCCGCATAGGTCTCAATAACATTCTCAAACTCCTCAATAGGGTTAAAGTAGACCTCTTCTAGTTCAATATTTCCACTCTCTATTTTTGAGATATCCAAAATATCATTGATTATGGCAATAAGGTCTTCTGAACTCTTCCGAATAATCTGCACAAATTCACTCTGCTCCTCATCGAGGTTGGTAGATTTTAAAAACTTGGTAAAACCTACAATACCATTAAGTGGGGTACGAATCTCATGAGACATATTTGCCAAAAAAAGTGATTTGGTTCGATTTGCCTCATCGGCTAACTCTTTACTCTCTTGCAACTCATGAATCATCTCTGACATCAACGCATAGATCTCTGCATTATTTTTCTCTTTGAGGACACTATGAAACTTCTCTATATTCTCCCTTTGTATGGGGCAACTCTCAATATCATATAGAAGTTTTTGAAGATTTTGCTCCTCTCGTGAGAGATTATCAAACATCGAGTCTCTTCGAGAGAAGAGAAACAAAGAGAGCAGTAGAACCACCAAAGAGGGTAACATGATACGCTGTTGTTCATCAATGCTATGTATAATATGTTTTTGATCTTCTATATTACCCTGCTCGATCATGCTGGTTTTTAGATGATTATACTCTTGATAGGATTGGAATAGCAGTAGTCCAGATCCAATCATCAATATAATATAGATTAAAGAGATAATCTTTTTAAATATACTTTTTTTCACAAAAAATCCTTATTTGTTTATAAATTGATACTGTTTCATAAGGTTAATTATATCTTAAAGTAAATTATAATTAAATTATTTAAGATTATATTAAAAAAGTGACTTTTTCATCTATTTTTTAATTTATCGTTATGTTAAGCAATGATATAATTGCAAAAATTTTTTAGCACTAAACTGAGAAATGATACAAAATTACACAAAAAAATCATCAAAATAAGGAAAAAGAGATGGGACTTAGCAACAAAAAACTACCAAAATTAGGATTTCTATACCTCGATTATGTACTTCGATTCTTCGATCACTCAAACTTCAAAGGGTGGCCAAACAAGATAGAGACTGTTGTCTATCACTGGGGAGATGACAAGGATAGATTTATCAAAGAGGTCAAAAAGAAAAAGATTGATGTTCTTATTGGGAATATACCTGCAACAGCGTATGAGACCTTTAGAGAGATAGCAAGAGCCTTACCTCATGTACGTTTTATTCCCTCTTTGGATACTCAATTTTCCAACAAATCAAAAGAGAATGTTACCCGTTTTGCATGGAAATATAACCTTCCTATTCCCAAAACATATATCTACTATAACCGAGAGAATGCCGATAAATTTTTGAAAAAGACAACCTATCCAAAAATTGTCAAAAAATCTTATGGTCCTTCTAACTATGGAGGATATTTTGTACATAAGGTAGACTCTTACAAAGAGGCAAAAGAGCTTTTTGCCAAGAAGAAATACCACCCCATGTATTTCCAAGATTTTGTCCCTATGGAGGCAGATATCCGTGTGATGTTGATTGGGCATAAACCTGTCTGTGCCTTTTGGCGAAGAGCCCCAGAGGGGGAGTGGCTAACCAACACCAGCCAAGGGGGAGAGATGGACTATATGAATGTTCCTAAATCTGTATTAGATCTAGCCGTTAGGGTCTCCAAAGCTGCCAATGCTGAGTATTGGGCATGTGATGTTGCTTATGGTAAGGATGGCAAGGTAAGAATCCTAGAGTGTGCTACGGCATTTGCTGCTTTCCCTTATATTCGAGATTGGATCGGGCAATACCTCATGTGGAGTCTTAGCAAAGGGAGATTCAAAAAACCCCATACACCAATGTTTAACTGGGAAGAGCTAGGTAAGATCTCTCCTGACCTGCTTAGAACCATGAGACACATCACCTTTGGTAAGTACCATGCCTCTTATGATGGTGCCTATTTTGGTAAAAAGAAGAAGATGTTTGGAGAGAGCGAACTCTTTATTCATGAGCTTGATGAGAGATATAAGATGTTTGATATCAAACCACGAACATTTGAAGAGTGGCCAAGTGAGCAGTGGAACTACCAAGATAAATTTGCCCTAAAGAGTTTAAAATCGATGAAAGTACCATCACTCAAAACCAATGAGGCTCCCCAAGCAGATAATAATGAGATCTCTTCTGCTTTTGAGATAAGCGATGAGCGTTTAGAGGAGTTGCTTCTCTCTATCAAAGGATTGGGGAAGAAAAAATTGAAAAAAATTCTAGCAAAATTTAGCCACAATGAGATTGTTACTCTTTTGGAGAATGAACCACGTCTATTGACTGATATCAAGAGTATTGATGATAAACTTGTGGAGAAGATCTCTATCGCTTGGGAAAAATTCAAAAAAGGCTAAACTATGGAAGTTTTTGTTAAAATTCATTAAAATTTTAAAATGTAAATCTTATTTTTAATATTTTTTAATAAAGAAGAGTTTTTACTGAGACCTAGTCTCAGTAAAAAGGAGTTAATATACCATGAAACAACAATATAGATCCTACCAAGAGAGTTGCGATTTTCTCTTTGATGCTGTCCAGAAGTACCCTGATCTTATTAGTGTTCAAAGTATTGGTCAGAGCCACGAAAAGAGAGATATTCTTCTAGCGACCATCTCTCTCAATGTCGCCTTTGCAGATCTCAAACCTGCTCTACTCTATACAGGAACCATCCACGCCAGAGAGTGGATTGGTAATGAGTTGGGCATTGAGTTTATAGAGTATCTACTCAAAAACTACAAAAACAATCCAAATATCCTAGAGACGCTTACCTACAATACACTCTATCTTGTTCCTTGTCTTAATCCTGATGGATTTGAGTATAGCCGAGAGCATTTCTCATTTTGGCGAAAAAATAGACGAGATAATGGAGATGGAACCTTTGGGGTTGATCTTAATAGAAATTTTTCGGTAGGATACAGAAAGAGCAAAAACACCAACTCCAATGTCTATAGTGGTCCTAAGCCCTTCTCAGAACCAGAGACCAGAGCAATCAAAGAGTTTGTCGATACCCACGCCAACATTACCATTGCGTTGGATTATCACTCACAAGGGAATGTCTTTTTCCCTGCTCATAAATTTAACCATGAGATGGAGCTAGAGGGGACAGATCTTAATACCCTTTGTGCCAATATGAATTATCACATTCATAAAGTTACATCTCGAAGATATGGTATCAATCGTGGGAAACCACCAACCAAACTAATCTCAGGAAGTGGACGAGAATACTACTACTCCAAAGGGATACTCGCCGTGGTTGTAGAGGTAGGAACACGAAATATTCCTGATTATATGCAAAATATGGCAGAGTCTATCAATGAAAACATCCCCGCACTTCTCTATGCACTAAGCGAAGCAAGAAATTATAGCAAACATGCCCCCCAACGGGTAGAGAACTTTCATCTCGTCTCCACAGAAGCCAACTGTTGCAAATTAGGGTGGGAGTATCCAGAGGATTCAGAGATCTATTTTGAGATCTATAAAAACAAAAACAATAAAATGGCATGTAACGACTCCTCACTAGTAGGAATCACCTCAGGACATGAATTTGTTGATGAGAATCTCTCTAGTGGCACGATGTACTTTTACTATATTCGAGCAGTAGATCGACTCTCTCGTACCAAATCCCCTATCGCTCCTAAGGTCAAATTCAAAACCCCATTAGAGGAGAATGAGTTTCATCGAACCATCTTCCCAAACAAAACCAACGTAGGCTATGTCGCCCAAAAATCTCCTGAAGCCAATAGAGGTCACTTTGGGGTTAACTCTCTTAAGGTTGGAGTGAGTGAGGGGCGTGGAATCTCCTATGGGGTGATGCAGTTTAATCTCGATAGCATCCCAAAAGATGCTACTATTATTGATGCCAAAGTCTCTCTCTACCCTCTAAACAGGGTCTCTGCCAAGATTGAGAAGTATGGAGAGTGGGCGCTCTCTATAATTGATCCCGATAGTATCTCAGATATTCGTGATTTTGATCAAGTACACCATGCCAAACATATTAAAACCGTAGGCAAGAGCATCCCCTCTGAACAATTGACTCAAGGGATCTGGAGTCATTGGGATTTTAATGAGTATGAAAGAGAGCAACTACAACAACAATTAAGCAGAGAGAAGGTGATCTTCAAACTCCAAGGACCAACCAAACTTCCCAAAGGAAGAGACTCTCAAATTATGGTTTTTGATTTGGGGTATGGTCATCAAGGGGGAGGATTACACTATCGCCCCTCTATTGATATCAAATACACCATCCCCTCAGAAGAGATGGCTATTGAGATCTCAACTGCTATGACCATCTCTGATTATGAGATTATAGAGGACAAACTCGCTTGTGGTTTTGATGGAGAGAATGAGAAGGTCTATGCCTTTATCTCTTTTGATCTCTCTCCTCTGCCTGATGTAGATAAGACAGTCATTACTGATGCGTGGATTGAGATATACAACACCTCTACTGTCAAAAAAGAGGTAGATATCCGCTACAATGTCGAGTTTGTAGACTTAGAGGAGTTTACCTATCAAGATATCAAAGAGAGAGAGCGTATCGAGTATATTGGTTATGAGGTGAGTTCCGCAGAGCTAGGAACCAAAAAGAGACACAACTTCATCTTTGATCACTACTCAAGATTGGCACTTGAGGAGATGCACAAAAATAACAAAGAGGCAAAATTTATTATTCGCCCCACCTCTGTACATACACGAGAACACCTTATCAACTGGGCATCTGAGGGAAAGAGAGCAGCCAAGCTGATGGTTAGATATATCAATCGAAGAAGAGAACCACTCCCTAAACCCAAAAATCTTACAACTAAGATTGAAAATGGTCTTGTCAAAATCTCATGGGATAGACTCAAAGAGAGTGATCTGGTAGGCTACTATGTGGTTCGTAACCGTTGGCATATTCCTCAAAACCCTTTTGATGGGGTCAAACTCTATGCTGGGCCAGATAACTATACCTATGACAGTTACGGATCTACTAAAATAGCGAAATATTATGCTGTCTTTAGCTATGATGAGGTACCCAACTATAGTCAAGGGGCTACTATTGAGTATAAACCAAAATAGACAAGCAAGATCTATAAAATATTGTGTTAAAATTGCATTTCCAAAATTCTTGCTCGTTTTTTGGGCGATTTTCGAATTGTATTTAAACGGGCTATCAAACCAAAAGGAACACAATGAACAACTACGAAACACTGTATGTACTTAAACCTACACTTACAGATGAAGAGACAGCTACCAACATTGCAAAAATTGAAGAGATTCTTCTGCGTGAAGGTGCTGAGATTCTTGCTACCAATAAAATGGGAATGAGAAAACTTGCTTATCCAGTTCAAAAAAATGAGAGAGGTGTATACACTGTTGTATACTTCAAAGCTGCTGGTAGTGTTATTAGCGAACTTGAGCGAAATCTAAAATTTAATGAAGAGGTTATTAAATTCCTTACTGTTAAATATAGCAACAAAAAAGAGACTGCTCAATTTGAAAAATTAGTAGCCCAAGCGAACAAAGCAGATCAAGAAGAGCCTACAAGCGAAGCAGCTCAAGCATAAGACCTTAGGAGAGACCCCATGTATAACAAAGTCGTATTGGTTGGAAATTTAACCAGAGATGTTGAGATAAGATATTCACAGAGTGGTTCTGCTATCGGTAACGTAGGTATTGCTACAAGCCGAAAGTTCAAAGCCCAAACAGGTGAACAGAGAGAAGAGGTTATGTTCATCGACTTAACATTTTTTGGACGAACAGCAGAGATTGCCAATCAATACCTTCGTAAGGGGAGCAAAGTTTTAGTTGATGGACGATTGGTGTTTCAACAGTGGACTGCCCAAGATGGAAGCAAAAGAAGCAAACATGCCGTAACAGTAGAGAACCTACAGATGTTAGATAGCAAGGCAGATAGCCAAAATCCTAACAATATGGCAAATAGTGGATATGGTGAGCAAGCAACTCAAAATGGTTATGCTTCAGGAGGATACAACGCACCTTCTTCGCAACAACAAGGTTATGCTCAACCTCAACCATCAATGCAACAGCCTTCCTATTCGGCACCCCAACAACCAACGTCTGTCCCAGAAATCGACATCGATGAAGATGAGATACCATTTTAGGAGACCACTATGGCAGAAAGAAGAAAGTTTAAAAAAAGATATTGTAAATACTGTGAGCAGAAAGTTGATTTTATCGACTATAAAGATTTAAATCTATTGAAGTTCTCTTTGAGCGAAAGATTTAAAATCATGCCAAGAAGATTAACAGGTAACTGTAAACGACATCAAGAGCTTGTCACAATAGCGATCAAAAGAGCAAGACAAACTGCCCTTATTCCGTATATTGTAGATAGAAAAAACGTTGTAGATAACCCATTTGAGCTTATTAAATAGCCTATAAATATCAATTAGAGCCTATCTAATATAAAGATGATAGGCACTCTCTCTATTTTCCCTACTCCTACAAAACATAGATACTCTTAACAAAATTTTTACTATACTTTTGTCAGATAAAAAAAAGGGTGCACGTATGTCAATGCGTATTAATATTGAAAATATTCTAAAAAGTCACAGAAGTCTCTTTGATGACATCATTGCAAAACTACAAGCCAAAAATCTATCCAATGCAAAAAAAATATTAGAAGAACACAATCATACTTTTGATCAAACACTTTTTGATGCCATTGATCTTACACTTCAAGAGCTAAAAAAAGAGGAGAGTTTGATTAGTAGGATACTCTATCGATCTTTTGGTATAGGCAAAGAGAAAAATAGACGTAGAGAGCATCTTATTATTTTTGGTAGTGAACTTAAATCTCAACTTGCACAAGAGAAAAAGTACCAAATAGATCTTCATCAACATCAAGAGAACTTAGAGAACTCTTACAAAAATTTAGAGCGACTTAGAAAAGCTCTAAAAAATAAAGCCACATTTCTAGTCTCTGATTTACTTCGAGAGAGATGTTATGAGTATATACAAGAGATTGATAAAAAAATAGAGGAGATCTCTGCTCTTCAAGGGCAATTATACAACTGTAAGATTGAGATAAGAGATATTATCAAGGTTTATACCAAACAACTTAAAAAAATTCCAAGATATTATGAGTTAAGAGAAGATGAATACAACGAAAAACTCTTAGAGAGTCTCTAAGATTTGAATTTAACTCATTTTATATTTATTGTAACATTTTTGTAACATTTATTTGATATATTAGACTTAAGATTTGCTAATGAAACAAGGTCAATTAGGTGGGACAAATGAAAAATATAATTAAGATATCTCTAATGGCTATAGTAGTAGGTGCTCTATTAAATGCTAAAAATATAAAAAAGTATGAGATAAAAAGTGCTAAAATAGAGTATGCAATAAAAGGATCTAGAAATATTCTAGGGATGGTAAAGACAGAGATTTCTGGTAAAAAAAAACTTATTTTTGATAACTATGGATGCAAAAGAGTAGAGGAGGAGAGCAAAGTCTCCAAAGAGATTGCATTAGGGAATACAAAAATTAAAAAGAGCCATACTCTATACTATTTGAATGGTCATGTTATCTATAATGTTGATTTTAACAAAAAAAGGATTATTAGAGAAGAGAATAGTGTGACTAGTAGAGAAGAAGAAGCATTACTCAAAAAAAGAGGAAGGAAGAGCATAGGAAGTGATACTATAATGGGATATAATTGTGATATTTGGAACTTTTCAGGAGAGAAACAGTGTATTTACAAGGGGATACCCCTTCGCATTGAGTCTACTACAATGGGACTAAAGAGAGTAGAGATTGCTACTAAGGTGGTGTTTGATATCTCTTTAGATAAAAAGGATTTTCAATTACCAAACTATCCTGTTTTTAATTTTGATATAGATATGATGATGGCAGGAGAGAAGCCTAAAAAATTAGACAAGAGTAGACTTGAAAAGATGGACAAAAGGGCAAATGAGGCAAAAGAAGTGGCATGGTAAATAGCGAGACCGTTCAGACTTTTGTGTCACCCGATAGATGAGCGAATTATAGTGCAACTATCTAACTAACCCTCAAGCTAATCATGACTTACTCTCATAACCCCTTCGGTGACATCCGACCTATTGCACCAACAAACCCTCATTTGTATGGTAGCTAAAATGCTACATTTTTATTATACGAAGAGATAGATATAGGGGTTCATCACTATTTGACTGAATCTTTCGCTCGTTTTATCTTTAAGAGGGTTTTGTTGAATTGATCATAGATGGTGTAGTAGCTCTCTTTGGACTCTATTGCTATCTGCTCATTGGGTATGGAGGCAATTCGATAGCCAAGATTTAAGCCTATTTGAGGGATAGAGAGTAGAATTTTGTAAATAGATATAGTAGTACTTGTTGGGCTATTGTTTAGCTGAAAGAGGGGGTGTTGAATACTATAGGCTTGTAGATTTTGTAGGATATTATTTTGTGAAATGCGTGCTTTTAGAGAGCTTGAAGGAATTTTCTCCATACCAAAAAAATTGAGAATTGTACTATTGATAATGACTATTAGTGCTAATGATATAACAGATATAACTGCTTTATGGAGATAATTTTTGCTATTGATCCTTTTTAAAAAGATGCTTAATCCTATACCAATAGAGATAATGCCTAAGAGAATACGACTACTATAGGTAATCTCAACCCAAAATAGTACAGCAATTGGAAAAATAAAGAGAAGAATTACCTCTACATAGTTAACAAAAAGCCTATAGCTAAAAAGAGGGTTAGAGGAGAGTGTCTGAAGCAGTTTTTTATGCTTGTTTGTAATAGTATTTAATCTTAGCTCTAGGCTTGAGAGTAGTGTTCCTGCAATTAAGATATAGAACCATACAAAGAGGGTAATTGATCCAAGTGAGATATTAAAAAGGCTTTGGTTGAAAATAAACTCTATATCAGTAAATGTCAATAGATTAAACATCAATGTGATATTTAACAAAATTGTCATGGTTGCCAAAATAGAGGAGAGAAGAAATGTTCCTAGTTTCGTTAACATCATGGGAAAAATATAGCGTATAAAGAGATGATATATGGCAAAAACTCCTGTCATCCAGAGTATGGCACAACTAAATACCCATATAATATTTCCTTGTGACAAAAACCATAAAAAGGGAATAGTTATAAGAGATAGGGTAAGTGATATTAAAAATGTATCATGATATTGAGTATAATTATTTGAATTAACTTTATGAAACAAATTATATCCTTAGATTAAAATAATATTAAGTTTTATAAAAATATTATAGTCTAAAACTAATATGAAAACGTTAAATCAATCTAAAAAACTCAAAAAAATACTCATTATATATATTTTCTTAAATCTAATTTATTAAATAATATTAATTGTAGTGAGATATAAAATAAAAATATATTTTTTGTATGGAAAAATTATGTTTTGAATTTTCATTTGAGTATAATGCCATGAAATTTACTTTGGAGGGGTTTTGTCATGATATTTATGATTGTTAAGACAATACATCTTTTTGCGGCATTTATCTATGGAGGATTTTTGATTACTGATAATCTTTTTTTGAATAAAATGCCAAGAATATTAGATGAAGAGGAGCATAAGAGAGCCAGAGAGTCTTTTATGATGTTTGTTCGCAAGGTGGTTCCACCGAGTCTTATTGTTGCAGTGGTAACAGGGCTTTATCTGATTAGTCAAATCTTTGGATCGATAGGGGATGAGGGGTTAAGTCATTTTCAGATGGTACTCTCTCTCAAAGCATTTTTGGGAATCTGGTTAGGACTTCGTGGAGGTTTACAGGTCTATTTCAAGATTCAACCACTTGTCTTTAAGAGTCATGTTTTGCCTTTTGCTTTTGTGGTAACGATTATCTTTTTGTCTCAGTTTATGCACATGGTGTAGAGAGAAAGTCGTCGATTACTATTATATCTATTTAGAGTTGGCGACTTTTCCAATTTTTTTGAAATTAATTTTGGGTAAGGATTTAACTACTCAAAAACCTCAGCCACATTAAGTTCTGTATCTAAACACTCAAGAGGTAATGCATCTTCTAATCCATAGACCCCAATATAGTGGTAAGAGTCATCTATTAGCTTAAATTTTTCAATAATTTTAAACTCTACATTAACCAAAAAATATTCATCAATACCACTCTTTTTGTAAAGCTCTTTTTTAACAGTTTTGTCTTTGTAGGCAGTTGAGGGTGAGAGTACTTCAAAAATAGCACAAGGCAATTCACTCTTGCAAAAAAGCATAACATCAGGTTGAACCACATTTATTTTTTCATCTACTGTCAGTTTTATATCAAAAGGTGCAACTCTAGGTTTACACTCTTCTCTCTCTTTTGAAAGGGTTTTTAAGATATAAAAAATATTACCAACAGCATCTTGATGTGATGCACTTGCTCCTGCCATCATGTAGATTTTCCCAAATATAAGTTCAACTCTCTCTTGGCTACTTTGATCAATATGACAATAGTCTTCATAGGTATAATTTTCTAGTTTTAATGCATCTTCCATTATGAGACCTTTTTCGTTTATGATAACATGAAACTGGTTAAGTTTGAATTTCTATGGTGCGTTGAGCAATGCACCATAGATTTAAAATTATGTTCGATACTCCGCATTGATCTTGACATACTCATAGCTAAGATCACATCCATAAGAGGTGAAGCTCCCCTCGCCCATACCTAGATCACAGACAACACGGAAGCTATCATTTTTCATGATCTTGTATGCTTTCTCTTCTCGCTCCTCATCAAGTTCGCGATACTCATCAGAGTAGATAAGTAGATTATCATAATAGATCGTAAGTTTTTTATCATCACAATCAACCCCACTTGCCCCGATGGTAGAGGCGATACGTCCCCAATTAGGATCTTCACCAAAGAGGGCAGTCTTGACAAGCAAGGAGTTGCTAAGTGCTTTACTCGCTATCTCTGCTTCGTGATTATTTTTGGCTCCTTTGACCTCAAAGGCAACCAATTTATTGGCTCCCTCTCCATCTCTTAGAATCATCATTGCTAACTCAAAGGTGATTTTGTTGAGGGCTTTGGCAAAAGCCTCTTTGTTGTAGACTCCTGATGTGTGGTTTGCCAAGAGCATAACCGTATCATTGGTTGAGGTGTCTCCATCTACTGAGATACGGTTAAAAGATTGCTCAGTTGCCTTAGAGAGTAGCTCCTCCATATCCTCTTTTGGGATAGTTGCATCGGTGACAATAAAACAGAGCATTGTTGCCATGGCAGGATTGATCATCCCTGCACCCTTACAGATTGCTGCGATATGAAAGCTTTTTTGCTCATCAAGATCGATTTTGAAGCATAACTCCTTTTTGAAGCTATCAGTAGTCATAATAGCACGTGCTGTAGCATCTGAATTTTTGGCATCAAAATTGAACTTCTCAAAGGAGGAGATAATCTTCTCTTGGTTGAGACGATACCCAATTACCCCTGTTGAACTCATAATAGGGTTATGAATGGGCAGATGGGTACTTAATGACTCAAAAATAGTATTGATATCCTCAACTCCCTTCTCTCCTGTCATTGCGTTAGCATTTTTGGCATTCATCAACACAAAATTGGTTTTGAACCCCTTAGGATATTTTTGGTAGTGCTTGATAGGGGCCGCTTGAAAGTTATTGGAGGTAAAACGTGCTGAGACATCACAGAGAACCTCTGAGCGTATAAAGCCCACATCTCCATCGACATCACTCTCTCCTGAATTGGCAGGATTTGTCTTCATCCCTACATTGACTCCATCACAAAAGAACCCCTTGACATTTGAGATTCCACCCTCTATTGATAGTAGATTAAACATTTTTCATCTCCTCTGGTTTGGTTGTTTTTCTTACAAGTTTTCTAACTTTTCGGATACCTTCACTAGAACCAATAAGTAGCAGTTTGCTACCTTCTGTAATCGTGGTATTTCCTTTTGGCATAGGAATAAATTTTCCATCTTTATGTCGTAAACCAATAATAGTAACATTGGCAATTTCTCTAAAACTAGCATCTTGGATCTTACGCAAAGTAAGCCATGAGGTTTTGGTAATCTTGACCTCCTCCATATCAAGTGGGGTATCTTGTTTGTAGAGAAACTCTTGAAGGAGGTTCTCCATATCAGGACGGATTGCCATGGCATTAATGCGTTGTGCCATAATTCGTGTGGGAGTGACCACCTTATCTGCGCCTAATTTTCTTAACTTCTCCTCATCACTGCTTGAGTGAGCATTGGAGATAATAAGATAGGAGCGTTTACGTCCAATCTCTTGCTCATAGAGTCGTACCGAAGCAATAGTAGCGATATTGTCTGCGATATTATCTGCTAGGGTGATGATCCCCTTGGCACTAGAGAGATGTGATTTGAGAATCGCCTCTTCAGTGTGGGGCTCCCCTTTGACAAAGTAGGGGTAGTGGTGTTGTGTTGCAATCTCCCCTATCTGTTCACTAGGATCAATCACCACAAAGGGGATATGGCTTGCTCGTAGATGTTTTGTAACTTGAATGGTAAACTCATTATGATAGCAAATTACATAGTGCTGTTTGAGTCGAGCAATATTGTATAACATGCGTCTCTCCTTAATAACATTTTGTAGCTCTCCTCTATTGAGTACCTCAACGATAATTCCAATAGCAACAGAGAAGATCAAAAAACCAAAGATAATTAGGCAGATAGTAAAGATTCGACCAATATCTGAAATAGGTGCCATCTCCCCAAATCCTACAGTGGTAAAGGTAATGCCTGTTTGATAGAGTGCATCAAGCAGTGACATATCATCCACTAGCATATAGCCAAGTGTTCCCAATAACATGGTTAGAACAGTTAAAATAAGAGGAAGTCTAAAGGGTGCTAAGAGAACATACAACTCATCATTAAGAGTTATATGCGGTTTGGGGGTTTCTCGCCATCCGAGAAACTTGGCAACTCTATTTTGTGAAGCCAAAATAGTGTCTTAGAGTAAAAGCTTATACTTGTGCTGTTGCTTGAGCTGCTTTTTTCTTCATTGTTCTAAGTGTTGATGCAGCCACTTTAATTCTCTTGGTTGTTCCATCTTCAAGTGTGATTTTGACAGATCTTAAATTGGGTAGTTGTCTTCTCTTTGTTTTGTTGTTTGCATGAGATACATTATTTCCTACCAATGGACCTTTTCCTGTTACTTGACATCTTCTTGCCATCATATACCCTTTGTATTGATTAAAATAGTTATGTTTTGAAATGCTGCGTAATAGCTCTCAAAAAAGTTTCGCGATTATAATAGAAAATTACTTAAAGCAAGGAGAGAAAGTATCTCTTTTGGGGGAATGTTTCTCTTTGATGAATATTTTTTGCTTTCAAAGTAAAAGCTTGACTCTTTTGGTTATACTTTCAAACAAAAATGATAAGAGTTTCAAGATTCTATGGGGTTCTTTTCTTCGTCTGGTATAATATCAGATAATTAATTAAAATAGGATATTTTATGTTGGTAGCTCCGAGTATACTCTCTGCTGATTTTGGAAAATTGGGTGAAGAGGTAAAGGCAATTTGTGAGGATGGATGTGACTTGGTACATGTTGATGTAATGGATGGTCATTTTGTCCCAAATCTTACGATTGGTCCTGTTGTGGTCTCTACTGTAGCCAAAGCGGCAAGTAGACCATTGGATATACATCTTATGGTTGAGAATAATGCTTTTTTTGTGGATCTTTTTGCTCCGTTTGATCCTGAATATATCTCTTTTCATATTGAAGAGGAGAAGCATCCTCATCGTTTGATTCAGAAGATCCGTTCACTAGGAATCAAACCAGCTATTGCCCTTAATCCTCATACCCCTCCTGAAGCGATTGAGTTTATCTTGGCAGATGTTGATATGGTACTGCTCATGAGTGTTAATCCTGGTTTTGGAGGACAGAAGTTTATCCCCTCTGTTGTCGAAAAAGCCAAACGTCTCAAAGCGATGATCACTAAGCACAATCCTAATTGTTTAATTGAAGTGGATGGTGGGGTCAATGACAATAATGTGAGTATACTCAAAGAGGCAGGAGTTGATATTGTGGTGGCAGGCTCTTTTGTCTTTGGAGAGGCTAAGGGGTATGCACACGCCATCGCATCACTAAAATAGAGAGGAGTGGAGAGATGAGAGTTAAAATTTGTGGAATTACCAATTTAGATGATGCTATGCAGGCTATTGAGGCAGGAGCAGATGCATTGGGATTTGTTTTTTATCAAGAGTCTCCACGCTATATTACTCCAAGTGATGCCAAGAAGATTATGGAGAAGATGCCCCCCTTTATTGGTAGGGTAGGGTTATTTGTCAATGAGGGGATCGATACGATTGATACCATTAGCAACTACTGTAACCTTACTGCAAGTCAGATCCATTTTGAGGTGGATGCTGAGGCATTGGATATGATTGGAGGCAAAGCCCTGCCTGTGGTTCGTGCCAAAGAGCCAAAGGATCTGTTGCAGTATGCTGATCGTTATCGCTTGGTTGATGCCTATTGCAAAGAGTATGGAGGAAGCGGTAAACGCCTCAATTTAGAGTGGTTTGATGGCGTAGATTGTTCCAAAATTATTTTGGCAGGAGGGTTGACTCCTGAGAATCTTCATGAGCTTAAAAAGTATAACTTTTATGGTGTGGATGTTAGTTCAGGAGTCGAGCGGATCAAAGGGAGAAAAGATCACGAAAAGGTAAGTAAATTTATTCAAAATGCGAAAAGTTTATGAAGAGCTAACAGTAGCTTTTAGACATAATGGGGGGAGGCTCTCTTCTGAAGCCTATAAGCGAATCGTCTCAAAACATACCACGCTATTTGAGGATGCAGATACACTCTTTTTGCTTCTGGAAGCGTCAGGATATCCTATTGCCTATAAGGATAATTCTTATCATCTAAATACCTATTTTACAAGACTAAAAGATCAAAAGTTTTGTGTAATTGATATTGAGACCAATGGGAGCAAACCTGAGTCTGCACAGATTATTGAGGTGGGAGCAGTGATGCTTCAAGATGGTGAGATTATTGATCGATTTGAGAGTTTTGTGGCGTGTGCTTATCTGCCTGAGTATATTACCAAAATAACAAATATCACCCCTGAAGATCTTGTCGATGCCCCAACGCAGTTGACTGTTTTGACCAAGTTGCGACTCTTTATGCAGGATGCTATTTTTGTGGCACACAATGCCAATTTTGATTATGGGTTTCTCAACCACTCCTTTGATCGTTTTGGCTTAGGAAGTATTGGAAATCCAAAACTCTGTTCAATCGATTTGGCACGACGCACTATTGAGAGTGAACGGTATGGATTGGCATATCTCAATGATGCTTTGGCATTGGGTGTAGCAGTGCATCATCGAGCATATAGTGATGCACTTACCACTTCAAAATTAATTAAGGTGGCATTTGATAATCTTCCAGATTATGTCAAAACTGCAGATGAACTGCTTAGATTTTCTATCTCAAGTCGTAAGCAGAGGAGTGAAAATAACAATAAATAGCATTAAAAATTTATCATAAATTAACATTATTAATAGATTTAATAGAAATAGGTTGTTATAATTAAAATAAAAAAGGGATTATAATGCAATATGCTAAAGAATTAATGCTATCAACGACTGTTGCACTTCTTGTGACAGGGTGCGTTAAGCCAACAGAGCAGGTGACAACTTCTACTACAACAACCAATGGGACAACAGTCTATAGTGGTGAAACAGCTACAACTACATCAGGAACCTATACGCCTGTTTATGAAGACTCTAGTACTATTGTTTATTCAGATCCAGCCACCACATCAAGTGGTACAGTCTATGGTGGAACAAGTGGTACAACGTATGGTGGTACGACTACTGCTGATAGTACAGTAATTACCACAGATGGTTATGAGAATTCTGTTGCGACAGGAGGTGGTGCTTATGGTAACCCTTATGGAGGAGCTACCACCACCACAAACACTTCAAGCACTGTTTATAATGACCCTTATGCAGTGAACTCAACAAATACAGGATCTTATACAACCTATGATGATCCTTATGCTAGTAGCAGTTCAAGTACTATAGATTATACTACCAATACCTCTTATGCCAATAGTAGTTATTCTGGTGGAGGTATTCAGCTACAAGTAGCAGCACTTAGAGATTATGCTTCTGCTGAGGAGTTCAAAAACAATCTAAGTTTGGATCCAAAATATAGTGCTTATGTTAAGCGAGGAGCGATGAATAAGGTCATTATAACAGGTATTGCTACAAGATCAGAGGCCAAAAGATTAGCAGCTACCCGTTTCCCTGGTGCATTTATTGTTGGAGGATCTGAGATGAGTGGAGGCTCCTCTTATGATACATCAAGCTATTTGGCTTCAAATAGTGGGGCAATAGGTAATGGGATAGGTGTTCAAGTAGGTGCTTTCTCCTCTAAATCATCTGCTCGTGCAGCTGCAGAGAGTGCTGCTAGAGGAAGATATACTGCTATTGTCAAAACTGCTAATGTTAGAGGACGAACTATCTATAAGGCGATTATTCTTGGATTCCCTAGTAAACAAGCAGCACGATCAGCAATCGCTTCAGGAGAGTTTGGTGATGCGTTTGTGGTGACAAATATTCACTAAAAGGGCTGATAGATTTTATCAATTAACTCTTGATACTCATGTTTGGTATTACTATTAATGGTGATACCTCCTCTACCTGTGAGGCAGAGAGCCCTTCTATGCCCATCTTCTTTAGCTAGTTTCTCTATTTTTCATGTCTCTTTCCTTTTGAATTTTAAATTCTATCAGATTGACACAAAATTTCTAACGCTCCCATTACTGAAACAGATTTTTGAACGGTCTCATTTGGAATGGTCTCAACTCTTTCTCTTAATTCTCCTTTTTAAAATTAGGGGAGGCAACAACTTCATCAGAGACAACTCCATCAAGTATTTCATCTGGATCATGAAGTTTTGCCCAAGGAATAGAATTATCAATTTTATTTTCCTCTAAAGGTATTACTATTGCTTCTTTTTTAACCAAGGGCTTTGGCGTTTTTAGTGGAGCAACAAGACCTTGATCTATTTTTTTTTCAATATCCATATCAACTGTTTGAACCATAGGCAGAGCCAAAATATCCTCGTCAGGAGTATTTCTTTTCAATAGATTCTGATAATATTCAGCATCAGAAAGTGGTATGGTATCAGATTTTTTAGATACTAAAGACTCTGGAGTCTCTTGGCTTTTTTTCTTTACAGTATACCTTTTCTCTTTATCCTTTAGCTCCTCTTTTTTCTTAGGTCTTTTTGCTTTATAAAGTTTTTTTCTTTTTTTCTTTTTTTTAACTTTTGTACTTTTTTTTGGAATTATAGCTTGAGCATCAGATTTCTCTTCCTTAGCAACCACAACCCCTGCTAAATCTGAAATAATAGTTTCAATTTCATTATCTGTGATATCACTATTTTCTTCTTCATCAGAGATAATAGCTTTTTCTAAAGCATTAATCACCTCTAACTCCTGATCCTTCCTATCTATTAATTCTATCCTTGTATTATTAAAAGAGTTAATTTTTGAACAACTTAATATATTATCAATACGCTCATTTATATTTTCTATTGAAGAGACTCCATCAATAAGTAATTTATGATCCTTGTAGACAATTGTCCATGTCGTATAATTTTTATGAATAATAGGTAAGATTTTATTCAAGAGAAGCATAATATCTCTATTATACTTCAATTTAGAATTAATCTTTATATCCTCAACCACTTTTTCACCTAAAAATAGTTGATTTATCTCTTTAGCTATTTTTTTTCTAGAAAAAACTCCAAAGAGATAAATCTCTTCGCCCATACTTTTTTCTATCCTAAACTCTATAGATTTTTTAGGTATTATAATAGTAGGAATAGTAATATTTTGATCTTTCACTGAGTTCTTATCTTCCAAAAATAATATATATCCTCCCAAAAATAGAAGCATTAACAATAAAAAAAATAGAATTAATCGGATTATCATATACGCCTTTCAATAAAAAAATTCTAAGCATTATATTATATAAATAAAGTACAAACAAATAAATAAAAAAAGAGATAAAAAAAGGAAAAGCCTAATAAGAAAAGAGAAAAATCAAAGCGGCAGCGACCTACATTCCCAATCCAGAGAGGATAAGTATTATCGGCGATGGGAGGCTTAACTGCTAGGTTCGAAATGGAGCTAGGTGTGACCCTCCCTCTAAAGCCACCACTAAGAAAAGTAAAAACGGAG
>CAZEUB010000018.1:0-31472 GCA_964515605.1 uncultured Sulfurovum sp.
AACAAATAAGATATTTTTAATACAATTTTATAATTAATAGAAAAAAATATTTTAAAATATCTTGTGTTTACTATTTATTTTTAATACTATTCGTTGTATAATGGCATATTACAAATTAAATTAAATCAAATTATAAAGTGAAATACAATGCAAAGTACAATTGAATTCTTTAAACCAACTATTCAAAGCAATACATTAAACTATATTAATGATGTTTTGAGTTTTACTGACAATACAAAAGTGAAAAAACTAGAGAACTCTTTTAAAAATTTTATAGGGTGTGATTATGCCATTGCAACCAATAGTGGAACCTCCGCACTACATTTAGCAATGTGTGCATTGGATTTCAAACGAGGAGATAAAGTCATTTGTAGTATCAATGTATTTCCCTCAGTACCTGAATCAGTTAGACACTTTGATGCTGAACCCATTTTTGTTGATATAGAGAGCAAAAACTACAATATCGATCTCAATAAGCTTGAGAAGGCTTTAGAGAAAAATCAAAGCAAAAAATTAAAGGCAGTGATTATCAACCACATGGCTGGTGAGGTTGCTGATATGGAGCGTGTCTATGCTATGGCAAAAGAGTATAAGGTCAAAGTAATAGAGGATGCGAGTAATGCTATGGGTGCGACCTATCAGGGAAAATTTGTTGGAAACTCAGGGGCTGATATTACCGTATTTAGCTTTGCCCCACATCTCTGTAATGCTGTTAATGGTGGTGGTATGTTGACTACCAATAATCCTACTATCTATAAAAGAGCAGAACTTCTCTCCTTCCATGGTATGGAGCGAAAGGTTTGTGATGAGTATGGTAATGTCGATTATATCTATGATGTTGTAGATATTGGATGGAAGTATGATATCTCTCAATTAGAAGCAGCCTACTGTTTGGCTGATTTAGAAGGTTTAGAGAGAGGTATTGCCCGTAGAAAAGAGATTGCTGCTATCTATAATAGAGAGTTAGCAGATCTAAAGCATGTAACCTTACCAAACTTTAGTGATAATCATATCTTTACGCAATATATTGTAGAGATTGATAAAAACCGTGATCACTTTGTTAATCAACTCAAAAAAGAGGGGGTTAAGATAGGGGTACACTATATGCCTCTGCATCTTACAGATTACTACAAAAATAAATACTCCATGAAGGTCTTTGATTACTCTGTTGCCCTTGGATGTTTCCAACGGGTAATGTCTCTTCCTATCTATGCTTCACTTACAGATGATGAGGTCAAACGTGTCTGTGAAGCGGTCAAAAAAGTAGCTCATGAACATGTTTGATGCTAAGTAGCTTTTTGGTCTCTTGGGGGGAGAGACTCTTCTTTAGACCCAATTTTTTTGATTGGGTTATTATTATTTTTCTTACCCCTCTCTCTCTTATCTATGGCTCTGTGATGCTTATTAGAAGGGTATTGAGCTTTTCAAAAAAATATCCCATTCCTATTGTGAGTGTAGGCAATCTTACTGTTGGAGGGAGTGGCAAGACCCCTTTTGTTATCGCATTGGCATCACGCTATCAGGATGTAGCTATTATCTCTCGTGGCTACAAAAGAGAGAGTAGGGGAGTCGTAGAGGTTAGCCGAAAGGGAGAAGTTTTAACCGATGTCTATCAGAGTGGAGATGAACCTATGCTTATGGCAAAAACCCTTCAATACGCCTCTGTCATTGTGAGTGAAGATCGCCACCTAGCAATCCAATTGGCAATACGTCAGGGGGCTAAGTTGATTATTCTTGATGATGGCTTTAATCGTGTGGATATCAAGAAGTTTGAGATCTTGCTCTTTCCCAAGGAGATAAAGAATCCTATGCCCTTTCCTGCTGGTTCTTTTCGAGAGTTTTTTTTCTTAAAATATTTTGCTGATTTAAATCTCAAAGAGGGGATGGATTTTAAGAGGGTAGTTACTATAGAGAATCCTCAAGAGAGGATGTTGTTAGTGACGGCTATCTCCAATCCTCAACGTCTTGAACCCTATCTTCCTGATGGGGTTGTGGGCAAAATTTATCTTGAGGATCATGCCTATTTTGAAGAGTCTGTTTTGCTAAAAGAGATGAAACGACTAAAGGCAACAACACTATTGGTGACAGAAAAGGATGCAGTTAAAATGGAAGGTTTTTCACTAGAGTTATCGATCATGAAATTAATATTAGAGATTGATCAAGATAAATTAAAGAAGATTGATCATTATGTGACATGATAGTAGTCTCAAAATAGTAAGACTACTCTTGTTTTATTTAGCACGGATTGGTGATCCTATAAATCCTCCACTTCTACGAGAGGAAGAGGGTGCATTAAATTTTGTATTGGTTAAAGAGTTTGGCTTATCTCTTGCCTCACCTCTATAGTAGGGCATTACTTTTGGAATTAACTTTTTTATGGTTTCAATACGATTTCTTGGGGCTGGGTGAGTTGAGAGATACTCAGGTGGGGTTCGTCCACTCTTGGAGAACTTATCCCAAAATGAGAGTGCGGCATTGGGATTATATCCAGCTTTTGCCATCAGTACCAAGCCTATATGGTCTGCCTCATACTCTTGGGTTCGTGAGTGAGGCAACATAACCCCCAGTTGGGTTCCAATACCAAAGGCCTGCATTACAGCTGCGGTGTTTTGAGGGTTCCCTTGCCCTACCATAATCCCTTGAAGTACCTGTCCGCTTACCTGTGCTAACTGTCCTCGGCTCATACGTTCTGCTCCATGACGTGCCAAGGCATGACCAATCTCATGTCCCATAACTGAGGCAAGTTCTGCATCACTAGCCACATATTTAAATAGACCTGTATAGACAAAGACTTTTCCTCCTGGTAGACAAAAGGCATTTGCCTCTTTGTCATTATCGATTACAAAAAACTCCCATTGAAAATTTTTGGCAGTGGGGTATTGGCTACTGGCAATATGAGCGATGCGTTTACCCACCCTTTTGACCATGGCATTTTTTTGTGGATCATGGCTTACGCGCTCCTTTTGAAGAATCTGTTTTTCACTTTGAAGCCCTAATTGCATCTCTTGCTGGGCATTAATCATAATAAATTGATCTCTTCCTGTGATGGGGGCTTTAGTACACCCTATGAATAAAAGTGCTAAAATAGCACCTAGAGTTATCTTTTTTATAACTATCATCTTTTCTCCTGATCTAAAGAATAGAAATATTATATCTAAGATAATTAAAAATAACAAAGAGGATAATGTATGTTTAATATTGTATTAGTTGAACCTCAAATCCCACCAAATACAGGGACAATAGGACGACTCTGTGTCAATTTAGGGGCAACTTTGCATCTGATAAAGCCCTTGGGGTTTGATATCGATGACAAAGCAGTGAGTAGGGCAGGGTTGGATTATTGGAAGGAGTTAGATCTTCATGTGTGGGAGAGTTTGGAGGAGTTTTTGGTAGCTCATCCCATTGATCATCACACCCATCTTGCTACCACAAAAACAGATAGACTCTATTTTGATGCTACTTTTGATAGGGGAGATTATATTCTTTTTGGTTCTGAGACCAAAGGGATTCGAGAGGATCTTTTGATGGATCACAAAGATCGATGTATTACCATTCCTATGGGAGAGAAGGGTCGTAGTCTCAATCTTGGCATAAGTGTTGGCATTGTTACCTATGAGGCACTACGTCAAAACTATAAGGGATTTCAAAAGATTAAGATACCCAATACCTTAGAGGAGAAGTTGTTATGAGTTTTGGAGAGATTGCATATGGGTTTGCGGTACTACTATTTTCCTATATGACATTTGTTATTATTCGAGGAAATTTTCAGCGAAAATTTGATGAAGAGGGCAATCGCTTGGATCTTAAAAAAGGGAAGAGAAAGAAGAGAGAGGATTGATCTTGCTTATTGTCCAAACATCTTCTTGAAGGCTTCAAGGAGTACAGCGATGATCCCTTTTGGGCGAATTAGCTCTTGGATAAAGGCATCATAGGTCATCTCTTGCTCCTCTAGGAAGCCTTGGAGATAGGCTATCGATTGTTGCATACCATGCTTCTTCTCTATAGAGAGCATGGTTGCATAAAGCTCCTCTATTGTGTCGATAACATTTTGTGGTGCAGCACGTCTAAAGGCAGTTAGGGCAATGATATTCCCCTCTGCATCAAATTTAGGTTCAAGATCAGCAATAACCCAATAGTATCGTCCATCTTTGGCAAGATTTTTGATAACTCCTGAAATTGGACGTCCAGAGAGAAGAGTCTTCCAAACAAGATAAAAAACAGCTTTGGGCATATCAGGATGTCTCAAGACATTATGGGGTGCTCCTATTAACTCCTCTTCACTATAACCTGAAACATCAGAGAAGTTTTTGTTGATAAATATTATTTTCCCCTTAATATCTGTCTTGCTTATAATAAACTTTTTTTTACTAAATTTAATCTCTTCATCAATGACAATAGGTCTGTAGATCATGACTCTGTCCCTCTTTAGCTTTTAATGTGATTGCATTATATTAAAAATATTTTAAAGAGTGCTTACCTAAAGAGCAAAAGTTATTTACGTTTTTTCCCTGCAATCATCAATCTAAGAGCATTGAGCTTAATAAACCCTTCAGCATCACTCTGATCATATACATTATCCTCTTCAAATGTGGAGTGTTCTTCTGAGAAGAGCGATTTAGCAGACTCTCTTCCTACTACAGTGACATTCCCTTTGTAGAGTTTGAGTCTTACTGTTCCTTCAACATCCTCTTGGGTTTTGTCAATAGCCGCTTGTAGCATCTCTCTCTCGGGTGACCACCAGTATCCATTATAGATTAGTTTGGCATATCGTGGCATTAGTTCATCTTTGAGATGTGCCTCTTCTCGATCTAAGGTGATTGATTCGATAGCACGGTGGGCTTTGAGCATGATTGTCCCTCCTGGTGTCTCATAACAACCTCTTGCTTTCATCCCCACATAGCGATTCTCAACGATATCAATTCTTCCGATACCATGTCTGTTCCCATACTGATTAAGTCTCTCTAAGATTGTAGCAGGAGACATCGCTTCACCATTGATGGCAATAGGGTCACCTGCTTTGTACTCAATTGTGATATACTCTGCCTTGTCTGGAGCATTTTCAGGGCTTGTTGTCCAGAGCCACATATCCTCATCTGGCTCTTTGCTAGGATCTTCAAGTACCAACCCTTCATAAGAGATGTGTAGAAGGTTGGCATCCATAGAGTAGGGAGACTCTTGTCCTTGCTTTTTCTTGGTAATATCAATTCCATGATCCTCTGCGTATGCTAGTAGTCTCTCCCGAGAGTTAAGATCCCACTCTCTCCATGGAGCAATAACGGTAATGTCTCCATCTAAGCCCAAATAGCCAAGCTCAAAACGTACTTGATCGTTCCCTTTACCTGTTGCCCCATGACTGACGGCATCAGCACCTGTTTGGTGTGCAATTTCGATCTGTTTTTTGGCAATAAGTGGACGTGCAATAGAGGTTCCAAGGAGGTATTCTCCCTCATAGATAGTATTGGCTCTAAACATAGGAAAGACAAAATCTTTGACAAACTCCTCTCTAAGATCCAAAATAAAGATATTTTCTGGTTTTATTCCCATATCTAATGCTTTTTGACGAGCTGGTTCGACCTCTTCTCCTTGACCCAAATCGGCAGTAAATGTTACCACTTCACAATTGTACTCATCTTGTAACCATTTGAGGATAATGCTTGTATCTAATCCACCAGAGTAGGCGAGGACGACTTTTTTTACTTCTTTTTTTGCCATGTTTTACCTTTTAATGATCCTGAAAATTATAATAAAATTTAGCGAATATTACCATATTTATGTTGATGAATAGATGTTAAAAATCTTTTGATCTTTTTTTAGAGATAAGCTATTTTATATTCTTAGGATATTTTTGACAAAATGCAACCAAAGTGGCATTTTTATCTCCCTTCTATGTTTTATAATATGTTCAAATTTAAGCCAAATGGTTTAAATAATTAAAAATTAGGAGATAATAATGTTAGTTAGAAGATATAAACCTGTGAATGATATACGCAAAACATTTGATTTGATGAATGCACTTATAAACTCTGTGGGAGAGCCTGAATCCCAAGAGAATATGGTTGATTTTCGTCCCAATATCAATACCAGAGAGACTGATGAGAGCTACCATATCGAAGTAGAACTCCCTGGGGTAAAAAAAGAGGATGTTGATATTAAAGTTGATGGTAATGTATTGACCATCTCAGGAGAGCGTAATGTTAGAGAAGAGGTCAAAGATGAGGATTATCATCGTGTAGAGAGTCGCTATGGACTCTTCTCAAGAAGCTTTACTCTGCCAGAGAAGGTAGATATTGCCAAAATTCAAGCAGAGTTTGAAAATGGTATCTTAGAGGTGAGTATTCCAAAGCTCAAAGTAGATACATCTAGTAGAAAAATTGAGATTAAATAATAAAGGAGGAGACCATGAGTATTGCAGAAAAGAGTAAAGAGTTAGTCAATAGTGTTGAAGAGAAGGTAGAGCATGGTATTGAGGTTGCCAAAGAGGCATTGGGAAATGTAGCACGTCACCTCCCTTTGGCAAACTTTGCACGTCATAGTAGTGATACCTATGATATTGAGATAGATCTTCCAGGAGTAAAGAGAGAGGAGATAGAGCTTAAGATTGAGGATGACTATCTAACAGTCAATGCCGTAAGGCGTACCAAAAATGAGGTCAAAGAGGAGGATTACTATCTTTGTGAGAGTAAATTTGGGCTTATCTCTCGTAGTTTTATCCTTCCAAAAGATGTGGATAGAGAGAAGATCACCGCCAACTATGAGGATGGTCGTCTCTATATCTCCTTAGAAAAAGAGGAGAGTAGAAAAGCAAGAAATATCTCCATCAAATAGAGATTACGTTACAAAGGAGTTAAGTGCAATGAAAAACAATCTATTAAAAACAGCTCTCTTAGCAACCCTCCCTTGGGTTGCTATACAAGCTGATAGTAACTTAAGTGCTATTCAAGATCCATTTGCCAATGATCCGATGTTCAAACATTTTCAAAAGTTACATGAGGAGATGAATCGAGCATTTGCAGAGTTCAATCAAGCCTTTTTTGCTGATATGCAGATCGAACCTCAGCTCAAAAGTCACTTTGCCCATGGATTTGCTACCACTCCTAGAACTGATTTCATTGACAAAGGGGATCACTATGAACTCAAAGTAGATCTCCCAGGGATGGAGGCAAAATCGATTGATGTCAAAGTCAAAGATCATCTCATCTCTATTCATGCCAAGAGTGAAGAGAAGAGAGAGGAGAAGAAAAATGATAAGATTATTCGTCAGGAGCGTCTCTTTGGAGAGGTACAACGAACACTAACTCTTCCCAATGATGCCAATCCTGAAAAGTATAAAACCGACTATAAAAATGGTGTTTTAACCGTCACCATAGAGAAAAAATAGTAGACTCAATCTACAAAAACCATCATTAAAAAGGAGAACTTTTGGAACAATTTAAAACTTACGCCCTAATGATCGGACTTACCCTCCTTTTTATTTGGTTTGGGGGAATGGTCGCAGGTCAAGCAGGGATGATTATCGCTTTTATCATTGCTGTGGGGATGAATTTTTATGCCTATTATTATAGTGATGAGCAAGTCTTGGCACACTACCATGCCATCCCTGTTGATCGCCACAATGCCTCAGAACTCTATGAGATGGTTGAACGCCTTACCTATCGTGCCAATCTTCCGATGCCTCAGCTCTATATTATTCCTGAGCAACAACCTAATGCATTTGCAACAGGAAGAGACTATGAGCATGCTGCTGTAGCTGTTACAGAGGGGTTACTTGATCTGCTCACACCTCATGAGGTTGAAGCAGTTATTGCCCATGAGCTTAGCCATATCAAACACTATGATATGTTGATAGGTACAGTCGCTGCTACCATATCAGGAGCTATTGCAATGTTGGCAAATTTTGGTATGTTTTTTGGAGGGGATGATGAGGATCGACCCAATCCTATTGTGATGATGATTTTGATGATTATTATGCCCATAGCAGCCACCATTATTCAGATGACTGTAAGCCGAAGCCGAGAGTTTATGGCAGATGAGGGGGCAGCAGAGATGACAGGACATCCTGAGTGGCTTCAGAGTGCATTGATGAAGTTGGACAATTATGCCCGAGGGATTCAACTCCCTGAAGCAGAACCTCAAACGGCACACATGTTTATCATCAACCCCTTTACAGGCAAAGAGTTCTCTATGAGCCAACTCTTTAGTACGCACCCCTCTACCGAGCAGAGAATAGAGCGACTAGAGATGTTGCGATAGAGGATTGTATTGGGGACAAAGCCTTAAAATTGATACTCAAGCTTAACCCCATAGGAGGGATCAGAGATCATCTTGATCCCTTGAGTGTAATTGAAGATCAAACGCAGGTTATCATCCCCTTTGAGTGTGTTACCTATTCCAAAAGAGAGGGATGTTCCTAGATCTTGATGGTTGTTTATTGCCAATCCAATCCCACCAAAAGGTCGCCACCCTTGATAGTGTGCCTCTTTTTGACGCTCTCCGATAAGCATGTTTAGACCAAATTCCGTAAAGTTTTTGGGTAAAAAATTGGCTATAAATGCCTCATAGTCATGTGTAGAGAGGTGGGTACTAAAGCGTAGATCAGGATAGCCAGATCGTAGGGTATAGTTGAGTAGAAGTTGCGTAGATTGTGACTCGCCTATAGGGGAGCGGTTATGAAGCTTGTAGTAGCTTTGCTGATGTTCAATCCCCATCTGTAGATGAGAGGAGAGGGCATGGTTGAGTGAGATACGCCAATGAGATGCCATCCCTTGAGATTGAAGTTTTGGACTTAGGGTTGTTTGGGTATGGTATTGGGTATCAAGTGCCACTAAAAAGTGATTGAATTGATAAGAGAGTGCCATCTTGGCTCCTACAAAATCCTCATCACTTTGATGTTGCTCTAGGGTGGCTTGCCATAGAAGATTGTGGTGTTGGTTGCTTAGTGTTATGGCAAGGCTTTTTTGGTCTTGGTTGCTATAGTGATCATCTTGTAGTGCTACTCCCATAAAGAGATCAGGATAGAGTTGCCAACGATACTTGATCTCTTTTGACTTAAGAGAGCAGTTTTTGTTGAGGTGTTGATAGGTGATGTGGCTATCTCCTTGTGGCAGATTGCTACGAACCATCTCATGGAAGAGTTGATAGAGTTTGGTATCGCGACGATTTCTCTCTAATCCCTCAAAAGCCGTGCTAAAAGCACCTGCTTGATCGCCAATATCTCGCAAAGCCACTATGCGGTCTTGAAGAGGCAGTCTCTCATTCTCTTGTTGAAGAAGTCGCTGTTTGGCACTTTGGTCATTTAAGCTCATGGCAAGATAGAGATTGAGCCATGGAATATCCAGATGATATTTAGATTTGAGATATCTAACCCTATTGGGGTGTTGCATCAGTGTATGATAGCCCACCTCAAGATCATGATACTCACTTGGGCTAAAGAGTCTTTTGAATGAGGTAAGATAGTTAGCTCCTCTCTCAATAGGAGTAGCGTAGCGAAAGAGAAGCTGTAGGTAGGTACGTGCAAACGCTTTATCCTTTAGAAGTTTAGGATCTTTATCGATCATTTGATAGAGTTTTCTAAAGAGGCTTCGTCGTATTTTTGTTGCCCCCTCGGTACGATCTTGATGCTCTAAGATATCGGCATAGAGGATCTGATATTCGATCTTATTATTGGCTTGACGCAAAGGGGTAAGCCAACGAAGTGCTAGATCACTCTGTTGTAGTTGGAGTGCGGCAACTACTGATGCAAACCCTACTGATTGTTGGAGTTTTGGATCTTTTCTTAGGAGTGATAGCTCTTTGATAAGGGGTCTGTTTAGACCTGCATCGAGCAGAAACCAAAGGTAGGCTTGGTGGGTATTGGGATTGTTTTTATCCAGTGCAAAGGCTTTTTTGAAAGCGTTAAGTGCCTGATCTTTTTTGCCTATTTTGATAAAATAGTTTGCCATAATCGTCTGAAAGGTAAGCTCTTTTTCTAGGAGATATCTGTTGGGGAGTCTATCGAGTAGGGCGTGAATCTTTTGATAGGATTGAGTCTGCATAAGATCATAGAGTAGTCCATAGAGGTAGCTTGGGTGGTGTGTCTTCTCCCACGCTTTTTGATAAAGATTGTCAATCTTTTTGCTTTGGTTTATCTCCTTTTCTAACTTGACAAGAGTGCTGTAGTGATACTCTGGTAGTTGACCTTTCTCTTCAAGTTGCCATAGCATGGTGTAGAGTTGAGCGTAGTCTTTCTCCATCCATGCCATATCCAAGGTCTCTTTGTTGTTGAGTGGTAGTGCCTTGCTAAAGAGATAGGCTTGATGATACCTTTTTAGTGCGATAAGCTTTTTGATTGAGATCTGTTGGAGTTTTGGATCGATACCATAGCGTCTCTGATAGTCTTGGTAGAGAGATAGCCCCTTTTTGAAATCGTTATTATTATAAGTTGCAATAATGGCGTAGTAGTGGAGTGTTTTGTTAGGAGATCTCTGTAGCAGTTTGACAAAGTACTCCTCTGCCTCTTGGATCTCTCCACAGTATTCAAAATACTCTGCTAGTTTTGGAACCATAGAGTAGTCTCTCTTCTCAACTCTGTTTTTATAGATCTCTCCTAAGATCTCATAGGCACTGTTGAGGGTGGAGGTTTTAAGAAGATAGGCTTCATATTTTGGGTTATTTGTGTAGCGATGATACCCCTCTGTGTAGAGATCGATGACTCTTTTGCTCTCTCCTAGCCATTGTGCGAGTTGAATGGTCTGATTGAGCCATCTCTCAGTATCAAACTTCTCATAGGCAAAAGAGCTAATGGTTAGTGCCTCTTGAAGTTGTTGATTATAGATAAGACTTTTGATGGCAAGATCACTAACGCTTTGATTAAACTCATCTCCATATCGCTCGAAGCTATCTATGGCAAATTGAGCTGCTATTTGGGTACTCCCCATAGCAAGTAGGGTAGTTAAGGTCTTATGAATATCCTCTTTGCTCAAAGTCTCTTTGGTTTGGTAATCTGCTAGTAGCGATTCGATCTCTTCTGCCTTTGTCTGCTTATCGCTTAGTAGGGTATTGAGTGCCACTTCAAAATATTGTTGCCTCTCTTTTGGGTTTTTGGCATGCAAAAAGAGCCAATGAGCCAATCTACTCGCCTCTTGGTAGTCGTGATGTGCCAAGAGATAGGGAATGGCGGACTCTTTGATCTGTTGTTCTGCTTCAGGATACTTCAAAAGTTTAGAGATCGAGTGGTAGCTATCTTCTAATTTTCCTAATGAAGATGCCAAAAGAAAAAACTCTTTTTCAAATTTATAATCAATAAGGCTAGGTTGCTCTCTCATTAGCCCTTTGAGTGCGATATATTTGAGTTCAGGAAAATCGATCTGTGCCGCCTCAGGGAAGAAGAAGATATACTCTTTGGGTTTAGGAGCAAACTGATAGTAGGCATAGAGCTTCTCTTTGAGACGTTTGAGTAGTTTTGGGTCTCCTTGCAAAAAGTATTGATCTTTAAGTAGGAGATACTCCCACTTGTAGAGTTGGTTGAGTTGCTCGGGATCTTTGGTTTGGGTAAGTAGTCTGTTGGTTAGTGCTAGTGCTTTGTCTAATTCCCCTGCTATACGGTAGTTACGAATCAGAATCATCTGTAGCTTGATACTATTGGGGTAGTAGAGCAACATGCTCTCTAGGTAGTTAATCGAGAGGTTGGTATTCTCCCCCTTATCCTCAATAAGGGTATCGATATTGGACTTGGGAAAGAGCAAGTAGAGCAAAAAGCTAAAGACAAGTACAATACCGACAATCTCTCGACGGGAGAGAATAGAGCTACTCTTATCATGATTATTGACACTCGAATACAACGGTAGCTCCTCTCTTTTTGGGTGAGATGATCTTTAGGGTATGGGATGATCTCTTGGTTTTAAACCCTTTAGGAGGGGTAGCGTAACACCCCTTTGGTAGATAGAAGTTTGCCTCAAGCCCCACATTGGATTTGAGTGTAAAGTGGTATTGATTATGCCCTTTTTTGACCTGCTCTACCCACCCATTGCTATCGATGAGGTAGGGTATTTTTGTTTTGGATTGGGTGGTGTTGATAAGATGACTAGGGTGTTTATCTAGTGTTACATAGGTACGATTCCCCTCCATAACAAATCCCGCTAGATGGTTGCTTTTGGCAAGATTAATATTGACCTTTTGATCAAAACGCACTGTACGCAGATAGCCACTGTTGCGAATCTCATACCCATTAGGAAGTTTGGCAATAGCGGTGCGATAGAATCCTCTTGCTTTTTTGATATATTGTGAGGCGTAGAGCTTGGAGGTCTTTTGTGCCACTGCCCAATCATAAACATCCTCAAGGGCTTTGAGTGAGGCGAGTTTGGATCCTGAATAGAAGTGGTAGTAGATATTGATCGGTTTAAGACGACGAGGTTTCTCTGTTAGCTCAAAGGTATCTATCGCATTACGATATCCCCAAAAGGGACCCAACCAATCATTGGTATAGACATTTTCATTCTGCTCTCCTGTATAGATCTGCCAATACTCCTCTCGCTGTAGTCCATAGGGGGCGACATGGCTTAGCCATGGTTCTGCTTTTTTGATGGTGGTATCTCCTCCATTCATCGCCAAAATTCCCTCTCTTTCAACATAAGCAAGAACGATTTTGGTTGGTAGACAATCCCCACTCCAAAAGAGTATCTTCTCCTGTTGTTTGTTTTTGGGAGCAAAGGAAAGTGCAAAGGCAACACTATCTTTTGTCTCTCTTTGAAGATTGAAGTGTGGATAGTTTGGGATAGGAAGATGCCCATGACCCTTCTCTACATGACGTTTGGTTTTTGGTTTTTTGCCGTGAGCTTTTTGCTTTTTGAACTCCTCATCTGCCTCTCCCCAAAAGAAAGGGTGCGAGAGGGTATGGCTAGCGGGTTGAATCCATGGGATTTTATAAAGCTCTTTGGCAATCTGTTGCATTCTTTGGCTCAGTTTTGGGTAGAGTCCTTGAGGTGAGACCTCCCCCTCGATAAGAGATACGGTTTGAGGAATGGGGTATTTGCGATAGATCTTATCGATGAGATACTCTGTTGAGAGTAGGCTAGGATCTGTTCGTACTACCTCCATAAAGCCATCGCCATCAACATGTGTAAATAGTATTCGTCTACCCGCTTCAGTTGTGGGATCGGGTACAGGAATAGTATCAAGTCGTAGTGCCTCTTGGAAGAATTTAAAAGGATCAATTGTCCAGAAACTCTCATTGCCAATACTTAATAAAAAGGAGTTACCACGAGCATATCCTCCCCATGGGGTAATGGCAATAGGGGTACTGGTTTGCCCATTTTGGTAGCGTAAAGAGAGAATATCTTTGCTGTTTTTTGAGTGGAAAAGTTGCTCTTCAAACTCAATAGAGGCACGCTTCTCATAGGGGTGGTAGCCATACTTATAGCTCAGTTTGGTAGGGCTCAAAAAGCTGTTTCGATTTGGTTCTGTAGAGAGACCAAACTCTTTGAGTCGTTCAGGTGTAAGGGTGAAGACAAAGTTGTTCAAAAAGAGGATTTTAACCCCTTTAGCTCGGCACTGTTGACTCCACTCGTAGAGTTTTTCATTGTTGTCTGTTTTGCTATAACTCCATACAATAACGGCATGGTATTTATCCTCTATACTTTTAGGTAGTGGTTGTGTTGCAATATCATAAAGGATAGGGATATAGCCTAGATGCTCTAACGGCATTGCAGCTAAGAGATGCACATCTGAGTAGACACTATTGTTGTCTTTGAAGAGTGATTGATTAAACAAAATAAGCACATTACGTCGAATACGCTCAACATCACACTCTCCTTGCTCTTGGAGGAGTCCATCGGTAACATAGGGGATAATACCCATCTCTTTTATCTTTTTGGCAATCTCTAATCGCTTGGTGCTGTTTTGATCACTATACTCTATAGAGATAACATCCAATCCCATCTTTTTTGCCTTTTTAAATTCACCCAAAAGCCACGCTCTATCGGTTTTTGGTACAGGTAGATAGGTTTTGTTGGCATGGTCATATCGTGCCAAAAGACTCTCTGCAACAACGGCTGAGATATCGTTTTGGATCTTCTCTAGTATCTCAAACCCACGATTGATTATCAGTTTGGCATGTGGATATTTTTGGTGAAGTTTGTGGACAAAAGCAACAAGGGCTTGTTGTTGTTTGGCAAATAGCTTTTTGTTTTTTGCCGTGACATGATAGGCATCCATGGTATCCAAAAAGAAGTTGCGGTAGCCCTTTTGGTAGAGCTGTTTGATGCGTTTAAAGATAAACTCTTGATACGCCTCTTTGCGTAGATCAGCAATAAGCGAGTTCCATGTTTTGTTTTGGGAGATGATCCATTTTTTCTCATAGGGTGCTTGACTCTTTCGCCAAGGTTCGATCTCTCCCACGCTTACATAGGCGACCATCTTTTGGGGATAGCGAATGGCATAGATATTATCTATCCCATCTGCTTCGACGATAACTTTGTCATAAAAATTGATAAACTGATCATCAATATTTTTGCTATAGACAAAAGCGTAGCGTTCATCGGCATTTAGTGTGGTGATGAGAAGTAGTAAGATGAGCAAAGCTCTACTGTAGCATAAAGGTTTTATAGTCTAACTCCTGTAAAATTTTGTTGAGCGTAAGGATACTAGCAACAAAGAGAATCAGTAGTGTTACGCTAAAGCCATACCCATAAAAGTATGGACCTAGTTGGATTGATATCCAAGTAAGTAATGCATTGAGCAGTACAAAAGCAAGGGTATAGATGAGTGCCTCCTTTTGTCGATCAAGATAGTAAAGATATGCCAAAATAGACATGAATCCCAACTGCATCTGAACCCCAATAACATCCACATAGAAGAGTGGAAGATAGAGTTTGGGTAGCATCAATAATTCAAACAGATAGTCAGCACTCATAAAGAGAAAGATATTAAAGAGACCTTGAACAAAGAGAATCTCTTGGATACTGATCTTGATCGCATCGATCATTCCCTGTTTGTGTCGTTTGATCTCTTGGAGTGTGCCGTGATGATTAATAGCACGATAGAAGCGCTCATAAGATTGGGCAAAGTTAACCTCCAAACGAAAAAAGAAGATCGCCATCCCTGGAATAATCGAGAGGTATGCCAAAAAGATAGGAAAATCATACACCATGGAGGCGTGCAGTTTGTCAATAACCCTATAGCCAACAATAGGACTCATCCAGAAGAGTACCTTGTCGATCCAAATGGCAATATTGTAGAGCATCCCTGAGTATGCCAATTTCCAATAGAAGCGTCCAAAGTTCTGACTGAACATATCAAAACGGATAAACTCTCTGTTGTGGCGACTATAGGAGGGGTAGAAGTAGATAATCCCCAAAAAGAGCAGGACAAAGAGCAGGGTATTACCAACAATAAAGGAGATAAGCAGTCCCAAGAGGGCATACTCTCGTAGCATGACTGAGCAGAGATAGATAGTAATATAGCCTATCAGATAGAAGAGAATAACCAACTTATAGAGTTTGAGACTAGCGGCTAAGATATTTGCCATCCAGACACCACTTAGTACCACAAAGAGCGTTCCATAGAGCAGTACAAAGAGATTACTTTGGTGATCAAAGAGAAAAACTCCCAACCCCAAGCCAAAGAGGCTTCCTAGGATAATAATGATAATTAGCATACCAATAAAGTTTGGCAGTACCAAATAGTAGCGTTGTTCATAGATACGATCAGCAATAAAACGGGTAAAAGGGAGTTGGAAAAATCCTGTATAGATAGAGCTAAGTGCCAAGGCAGAGACATAGGTAACAGAGGCCTTGAGCATCATATTATTGGGGGTATCCTCTCCATATAGATAGAGGTTACTTAGTCCTATTCCCAAAATAATAATCATTGAGATAACCCAAGGTCCACTGCTTAGTACCGCTGAGTAGCCAAAGGTTTTGACCACAGAGAGAAGGGATCTCTCTTTGAGAATTTGATTGAGTTGAAAACCTATCCCTGCCATGTTGGTCGCTCCAGTGTTGCAAATATCTCCTCATAGACCTTTTGATAGGTATCCAAAAATCGCTCTTGGGTATAGAATCGATTGACCCGTTCAATGGCAACATTTTGTGCTGCTCTCCATCGCTCCTCATTGGTAAGCAGATCAATATAGGCATGGGCAATCTCTGCTACGTTAGCAATTTGGCACACCTCTCCTGCACTTCCTAATGCCTGATCCTCTGGATCCTCTCCACCATAGATCAGCTCTTTGCAAGAGCCTACATCGGTACTAACACAAGGCACTCCTGCCGCAAACCCCTCCAAGATAACAAGTGGCATCCCCTCACTGATTGAGGTGAGGGTGAGTAGCCCACTTTTAGGAAGGATATCGACAATATTCTGAAAGCCCAAAAATTTGATATGTTTTTCTACATCAAGAATGGAAATTAGCTCTCGACACTCCTTGGCATACTCTATCTCCTCATCATCAGGACCAACGATCCATGCCTCAATTTCAGGAATGGTATCAGCGGTGATTCTAATAGCACGGATAAAGGTTTTGATATCTTTAATAGAGACCACACGACCAATGAGGGTGATGACTTTTGGGATTGATGTTGAGCGATCTTTGAGGGTGGCTCCTAGATGGTCAATATCTACGCCATTGGGGATAACCCGACAACGACTTGGATCTGCTCCGTAGGCGATTTGGGTCTCTTTGGCTACCCCAAAGAGAGAGAGTATGGGGTTGGCACGACTATAGCTCATCTTGCCAATCCCCTCAAAGAAGCGTACCCACATCTGTTGGATATGGTTCTCTTCAGATGCGTCTCGAAGCAGTTCAGGCTTACGGTGTAGACTTAATGTACTAGAGATAAGATCAATCTTACGCTCTTTGGTGTAGATCCCATGCTCAGTAAGCAAAAATGGCTTGTTGGTATCATGTGAGATTAGTGTTGATAAAAATCCTGCATAGCCTGTTGAGGGAGAGTGGATAATAGATCCCTTCTCTTTTAGTTTATGGGCAAGTTTTGCCATCTTCCAAATAGGAATATGGATACTTCGTACACTCCAAAAATAGTCCAAAAAGGAGATATTAGGGGCGTTCTCTTGGTTTTTGTTGTTGATAAAGTACCACGCTTCACGGCTATAGAGAAAAGCAGACTCATTGATACGGTTAAGATAGAAGTTTAGATCTTTTATCTCCTCTGGAAAGGGAGTTCCTTTTTGATCTTGCTTAAACCACTGATAGAGCTTTTGGATCTCTTCCATATCTTTTGGATCGCCATTTTGTGCCTTGATAAGAGGTTTCTCCTCCTCATCAAACATAAAAATTTCAATCAAATAGACCAAATTCTCAGGAAAATCAAAGAGTGGATTCTCGGCATAATCTTTGCGTCGACTGCCAATAAAAGCAATCCCAAATCGATATTGAGGCAGTCCTTTGATGAGTTGTGCAATCCATGAGGAGACCCCTCCTCGAACATAGGGGTAGGTGCCTTCACATGGGATAAGAATATCCACCTCACCCCGATCTACAAGAACCCTCATGATGCCCTCCATACAGAGATAAGAGGTTTGAGTCGCAGATCGATATTAAACTCCTCTTCTAAAATATATTCTGAGATGGCATCATATCTCTTCTGCCCATATTTGATCTCTGCTAAAAAGGTGGAGAGAGTTTTTTGAGGGATGCCTAGATTGATGGCTTTGTGAAAGTACTCTTCTGCTTGATCATACTCATGGTTGAAGATCTTAATCTTCCCCAACAGAATAAAAGCCGCCTTGTTCTGCTTGGTTGCGTGGAGGAGTTGCTCTATCTTTTGGGCGTAGAAGCCTGTAAGATGACGATCTGCTACCCCATGGAAGATAAATTGCCAATAGGTTTGAGCAAGTTCAAAGCGATACTGCTCTATTTTTGCTTCATTTTTGGTATAGGAGAGTTTCTCTTGAAGTCTCTTGATCTGTTGATTTAGCTCCTTTTCAAAAGAGGAGATAAGTGCAAATGCGTAGAGTCTTGTCTCGTCAGAGCTATCAGAGAGAAACTCCTTAACTCTTCCAATATTACCTTGTGCACGACTCTCATAGAGAATTTTGAGTGATTTGATCTTCTCATCACTAGAGATATGAGCCACTGCGTGACTCTCTAGTGCCAAGATCCCCTCATGAAATTTGCTTTGAATCATGGGAAAGTGTGATACCTGCTCTTGAAAATGGATCTGCTCATAACTAGGGCGGCTTACTCGATGGGTAGCCCATGCCAAACCAAAGAGGATCATCACCAAAGTAAGAAGCGTACCTGCTAAGAGTAATCCCACATTAATTACCACAAAAAAGATAAAGATCTCATTACGGTATAGACGCAACTTTTTGGGCATTATCTGAATAAGAATCAGGGAGATTGCCGACCAAAAAACAATCTCAACCCCAACAAATGCAAGGATAATCTCACCACTGTTTGGTGCATTGATCGTTTGGATGAGAGTCTCTATTGAGAGGTTATTTAGCACAGTCAAACTCCTCTATAATACGGTTAAAGTTTCTTACACTTGTCTGTTTGCTAATGAGAGTCTCACCCTTTTGGGCTGAAGCTTCAATGAGATTAAGTCTCTCTTGAAGTTTTTCAATCTTATCATAAGAACTTGCAAGAGACAAGAAGGGGAAGAGAATAATATGTATATACTGCTCATTGCATTGAAGTGTAATATATTGATCCAATACCTCTAGCTCATTGTTGAGATAGAGTTGCTCTTTGATCTCATTGTTAATATATTGGCTCTTTGTGCTAATGACAAAGAGGCGACTCTCAATATTAAAATCTTTGAGAATATTGTTTAGGCGAACAACCTCTAGCTTAAAATCAACAATCTCCTGTCTCTCGTGGTGATTGATAAGGGCGATGGACTCTTTTTTGTTGTTACGGATTCTGTCTAGGGAGGCTCTCTTTTTGTACTCTGTCCAGATGTAGTTAAAGACCACATTGATCTTGAGTAGGGTATCTTCATTGTAGAAGAGAAAGGGGATATCCTTGATAATCAATAGCGCAACAATCTCTTCTCGTTTGTCCAAAAAGGGAACCGCATAGATATAGGCTGTCTGCTCTTTCTCTTCGATATCTTTAAGAAAGATGGCTCTTTTTTGTAGAAGAGCCTCTTGGATAAGTTTGTCGTTGTTGTTGATATCTTGCTCTATCTCTCCAATACTATAGAAGTGTCGGTGGAGTTTATCTCCTTTGATACGCCAGATAGCCGCACTATTAACACCAAAGAATTTTTTGAGAATTTTAAGTGTATTGGAGGCACTCAACTCGGGCGTGTTGTGTTCACAACTCTCCAAAATCTCAGAGATAACAAAACGAAAAGAGGCGGGTTGGGTGATATAGATTGATTCAAGCTTGTCATGAGAGATTTTGAGGGTAAAAAAGGCACTACTTAGCTCTTTGAGACGAAGTTGAAGATATTTGTTTTGGATCTGATACTGATCCATCTCTCGGTGAAGATTGGAAAAAAAGAGTCCAAAGAGAAAAACAAATGCCAAATTCTCTAGTAAGGTAGTTGTAAAATAGGGATCGTTGATATAGAACATCACTGCCATAATGGCAAAACTAAGCCACATTACCAAGCCCATGGCTAGTCCATAGAAGAGTGTTACAATGCCGAGCCATAGGATCAAAAAGCTAAATTGATTATGAATGAGCAAGGGATCAGTGCGTTTGACAAAATAGCCTATAAGAAAGATAATAATAGCAAAAAGTCCCACTTCAAAAGTTTGAAGGTAGATGGAGCGTTTTTTTAGTGTCATGATCTAGGGCTTAAAATCAGGAATAAGTGCTTGAGCGACCTCTTGAGCGACAATACCAATAGATTTGTCACCCCAACCACTCTTGGCACCCACGCCATTAAATGCGACACTATTATCATCAAGTTTAATCACTTTGATACTATAGCTAACCACAGGCTCTGCATCGATCCCTGTTTTGTATCGCCACTCCTGAACCTCTCCTGTGATGAGATAAGTAGCTCCTGCTTTTTGGGCTGCTTCTTTTGTTGCTTGAAGAGCATCTGCTTTACTTTGGTTTTGAGCAATATCATCCACACCTTGAATCAAGGAGTAGGGGGTGATACCTTTTTGGGAGAGTACCCCCTCAACAATACTTGCTGCTCGAAGTCCCGCCATGGGTGTTTCGGTATAGTTCCAAAAAGAGCCAATAGCATAAGAGGCATGGATAGGTAGTTTGGTATGAGGAGAGTTGATGGTTGAGGTACATCCAGCAGAGAATAGAGATATAAAAAGGGCAAATCGCCATAGTAGTTGTTTGAACATGATAGTCTCCATATAATAATCGACTTATTATAAAAGAGTAATCCTGATTATTAAGTGATTTTACCCCCTATTTGGGGGTCAATTGGATTAATATGGCTCTTTTGGTAGCCTAAACTACACAGGAGTGCCTCCGCCAAGGGCATTACGAACATGTTCATCTGCCATGGAGATATTCCATTCAGGCTCCCAAACCACGTTCACCTCAACAACACCTACCCCATCAATCTTCTCAACAGCTTGTTGTACCCACTGCTTGATCATCTGATGGAGTGGACAGCCTCTTGTTGAGAGGGTCATGACCACTACCACATTACAACTCTCTTCGATAATCGCATCATAGATTAACCCCATCTCAACGAGATTAAATCCTACCTCAGGATCGATAACGGTACTTGCTGCTTCAAATACCTGCTCTTTTGTAATACTACACATACCACTCCTTTGTTTTCAAAATCTTTTTGTAAAAAGCAATCTCTACTTCCCATAACCCAGCATCTTTGACATGGACATATAGAGAAAAATCGCTCCCATAATCATCAAGCTAACTCCTGCTTTGAAGAGGAAATCATTCTCTATCAAAAGTCCAACTCCTCCCAATATCGTACCAATGGCAGAGTACCAAAACATCATACCAGATTGAGCTTTTGGGTACATCTCATGAAGCATGGGTACCTTCTCCTTGCCCACAAGGGGAGAGAATCGCTCAAACCATACCAAGAATGGCACAATCTTGTAGAGGTGACCATTGATCAAAAATCCGATAAACCCCAACATAAAGAACCAAACCGAAGTGTGCAACCACGCTTCATTGGCATGAGGTAAAAAGGAGATCAGCCCAAAGATCAAAGAGAGGATCAGTGAACCGAAGCCAAAGAGCATCGATTTTGCCCAAATATCCATCTCTTTTCGTACTGTTAAGAGGAAGATAATATAGATCTGTTGGATATAAAATCCTACGCCAACCATGGTACTAAGGTAGCCTAACCATTGGATAGCTTTTACGCTTATGGTTGCACCCACAAAGACCAATCCTGCTCCAAGAGCCACAAGGTTAAATGCCCGTTTAATAGGGGTCTCATCAAAACCATGAGCGAGTGAGAACATTGGGATTAGGGTAAGCGAAATTCCCATAATGGTGAGCAGTACAAACCCTCCCAAAACTGCATAGACATGTGCTGTTAGCATCTCTTCTACATTAATTGCAACTACACCACTAAGCCCTAAGGCGATGGCGAATCCTGTCAATATCCCCAACAACAAAAAGGTGTTGCTCACGGCTACGGTTTTAACTGTTAGGGTTTGAATCTCTGCCTTTTTGAGTGTAGCAAACGCTTCAATTGCAAAGATAATCATCGATATAAGCACCAACAGTCCTCCATAAGGGAGCAAAGAGGGAGCGATCCAAAACCCTATCACCATACCAACCGTACCAAGACCAAGTAGCGGGAGGATAACATAGTAGAGATCCACAACGGCATGTCCAACCTCTAGTACCACAGGGATGAGTTGTGCCATTGCTCCAAAGATAATGACCATAACAAATCCCAATAAAAAGAGGTGTACCCATCCCGCTACAGACATCTCTTGATAGCTAAATGTAGCAGAGAATCCAAGCAGTGCTACCATTGCAATCAAGTAGAAACTTACCCCTATCTTGAAGAAGGGGGCAATCAGTTTGAGTGGTGGGGCAAAATCTTTACCTATGGCAAACATTTTTGATTAACCACCACAGGTGTTTTGGCTTAGATCCGCCTTTTCACTCTCTCCTGCAATATAAGAGAAGGTGATTTTGACACGACCATCTTCCATCATCTCTTTGGTATGCTCATAGTTCTCCCCAATTTTAGCGATCAATCCCCCTGGGAATTTGTGATTAATCATCACTAATTTTTTATTGCTATTATCGACAAGTTTGAGTCCTGCCATAGCGTTAACCATGGGATCAGGAGGACCACACTTAGAGGTATCAAACTCAAAATATTGGGTCTCACCAATAGTATATGTAAAGAAAGGAACTGTAGCTCCCATCACCTCTAACTCTTTTTTTACTAATTCAGACATATTGCCTCCTATTTATGAAATTTCCTAATTATATTTATTAGGGCTTATAAAAAGATTGATAGATATCAAGTTTTAAACCTATTGAACTTTAAAGTAACTACTTTTGAGTGGTCTAAAGGTGGTTAATGCCTTCTCATCCTCCAAATTTAGTTTGGATGCTACTTTTGGGTTAACAACATAATATCCTAATATGGTCTCTATCTCATCACCACTTTGAAGTGCTTTGTCAAATACCACCACACGTTGTTCATTCGCTTTGATCATTGTATCTTTGATCACCTGTGTTGCCAACCATGGCATAGAGGGCTTATTGTCTGTTCCAATGGTTTTGACAAAAGTATAGGTTTTAAGCTTCTCTACCTCTCCTTTGCGTCTGAGAGTTGTCTTAAGTTGCACAACACGCAGTGGATGAGTAAGTAGATTATGTGGTGCTTTGTTCTCTATAGAGATCTCAAACCCTTTATCCAATTTTTTATAGCTTAGATTAATATATTGAGCAAGTAGTTTAGAGGCATTTCGCACCCCTGCAAAACCATGAAAGGCGTGTCTTTTGCTCTCTCGAATAGTGGTAGCACTTCCCGATACTTGTGGCATATGACAGCTAATACAGTTACTCTCTTTTTGTTCTGAACCTTTTGTATCTGTTCGACAGACATCAAACCCCTTCCCATTCTGTTTGTGGGAGTGACACCCCATACAGACTTTGCCTGTATAGAAATCTTTATTGCGGTAGTCAATATCATGGTAAGGTGATCCTTTTGTCTCTTTGACCAATCCAAACCAAGAGCTTTTCTCTTCGTAGATTACTTTTTTCTCCTCCATCCCTTTTTGAGCAGAGTAGAAGGTTTTATCCTTAGTCTCATAGATATTTTTGTTGGCCTTTGGGTGATTCTCTATCTTAGTGATAGTATGGCAGGTGATGCAGGTAATGCCTTTGTCTGTAGAGGCTTTTTTCTGCTCGGGGGCATGACACTTAGCACACTTATAGTTACCTTTGGCTTTAGCAGGGTGCTTATCCCAAATGGCCTTATGCACTTGATCCTCTTTTATAGTTGATTTCTTATGAAGAGATTGCTGAAACTCATTGTAGATAATAGGATGACAGCTCTGACAAGTGTTGAGATTATTGGCAAGTAGTTGAAGTGAAAACAATATCGTAAGTGGAAGTAGTCGATACATTTTAGATGCTCCTTTTTTAATTAAGAGTAATATTATCTTATTTTCATCTTCAAAGCATTGATATAGATCAATATATAATTGAATCAAATTAAAATAATAATATATGATTATAAGTAAAGTAGCATCAATTAAGACTTGTTCTATATCAAGAGTTAGCAGATTAAAGCATGTTATGATTATTACAAGAAAAAATAATTTAAGGAGATGCCATGAGAGAGATGAGAATGATTTTGTTGATGGCACTGTTAGGTAGTTCTGCTTTTTCAGAGAGTGGAAAAAAGGTTTTTGAGACCTTCTGTTGGGGGTGTCATCATCAGACAGCGGTTGCTTTTGGTCCTCCTTTTGAGGAGATCGCTTCTCATAGAAATAGTGAGGAGATTCGTGCTATGATCGTTGATCCTGCAACAGTCTCCAAAGAGTTTGGTTATCAACGTAATGCGATGCCTGCATTTAGACTCTCTGAAGAGAATTTGAGTAGTATCGCCTCTTATATTCTCTCTTTTGCTCCCCAAAAATCTGATCATAATCAGACCCAAAAAGCAGATCGTACCAAACCACAAGGAGCCAATTGATGTTTCGGCTCTCAAATCTACTCAAGAGTGTTGTTGAGGGTAAAAAAGCACGGGTATTGGATGGAAGTATCGCCATTTGGAACTTCACCAATCGATGCAACCTCTCTTGTCTGCACTGCTACTCCAAAGCCGATCTTGATGCGGTGGATACTCTCTCGACCAAGAAGATTATGGAGACGCTCCCAAAGCTAAAAGAGAATGGTATTAAGTTTATTATCTTCTCAGGGGGAGAGCCATTAACCCGTAAGGATATTTTTGAGATAGCTCAAAGATGTAAGGAGTTGGGTATTATTACCTATCTCTCAACCAATGGACTCTATGTCAAGAAGAGTAATGCCCAAAAGATCTTAGATACCTTTAACTATATCGGTATTAGTATCGATGGAAGTGAAGAGATCCATGATGCCTTTAGAGGACTCAAAGGCTCTTTTGTTGAGTCGATGAAGGCAGTTGATCTGCTCAACGCTTATGGCAAGACAAAAGTAGGGATTCGCTTTACTATTACCAAAGATACCTATGATGATTTGGCGTTTATCTTTGCGCTTGCAGAACAACACAATATCCCTAAGATCTATATCTCACATCTGGTCTATTCAGGACGAGGATTGGACAATTTGGCAATGGATTTGACCAAGGAACAACGTATTAGAGCTGTTGAGTATATCTTAGACAAAGCCTTTGCATACCATGACTCTCAACGAGATATTGAGATTGTTACGGGAAATATGGAGATGGATGCGATATACTTCTATCATCGCTTTGCCAAAAAATATCCCAAACATGCCCAAGAGATGCAACGTAGACTGATGGCATGGGGAGGAAACTCTGCAGGTGTTAAACTGCTTAATATTGACGCAGAGGGAAATGTCAAACCTGATCCATTTTTCCCTGCGATTATTGGGAATATCTTTAGTGAAGATTTTGCAGATATCTGGACAAATAGACCCATTCCTATGTTGAAGAGATTGCGAGAGCATCCTCGCAAGTTAAGTGGTAAGTGTGCAACCTGTCAATACCTAGAGATATGTAATGGTGGTTCACGAAGTAGGGCGTATGCAATTCATGGGGATCTTTGGGCAGAAGATCCCTCTTGTTATTTGGAATTATAAAAATTAGAGGAGAAGAAGAGGTGAAAAAAATAGTATTGAGTTTAATGGCAGTAGGTATACTCTATGGAGGGACACCAAGCCCAAAAGAGAAGATTTTTGTGGTTGAGCGAGAGAGTGAGTCTTTGGCGATTATCCATAAGGGATTGACCAAATCTCACATGAAAAATATGCACAATATGAATCATGGGATTATTAAGTTTGATGGGGATGATGCCTATTTGATTAGTCGAGATGGTTATGTGGTGCATTTTGATCCTCAAGCAGAGAAGGTCTTAGAGGAGTACAAAACCTCCAAAAGTGCTATTGGTTTTGTGATTGGCAAAAACTACGTTGCAGTAGCTAACTATGATGACAAATCAGTCGATATTCTTACCCGTGATCTTAAGCCGATTGATAAGATTGTTACAGGATCTAAAAATGTAGGGATTAAGATCTACAAAGATATGATCATTTTTGCACAGATGGATAATGACAAGGTAACCATACTCAAAGATGAGAACTTTGGCAAAGGACTACCAAAATTCAAACTATTCAAAGAGTTCAAAGTAGGAGCGATGCCTTTTGATGCAATGATCAAAGAGAATACTTATATTGTAGGTTTTTTCCTAAGCAAATCATTTGGGGTGATCGATCTTGACAAGATGGCATTTTCTGAGATTAAGGTTACGGCAAAAGATAATAAGCCTGTACTCAAAGTTCCCCATTTTGGCTTCTGGTCACTGAGTGAAGATCGAACCTTTATTCCTGCTGTTGGGGATAATAAGGTGATGGTTTATGATAAAGATTTCAAGTTTATCAAAAATATAGAGATGCAAGGATTGCCTGTCTTTACCTCGCTTAGTCCTGATCAAAAATATTTGGCAGTAACCTTTTCGGGCAAGGATTTTCCAACCATTCAGATTGTGGATACCAAAACACTTAAGATTATCAAAACCTTTACTTTTACAGGTAAGGTGTTGCATGTAAGGTGGTCAAACGTAGATCCTTATCTCTATGCTTCTGTCAATGGACAAGGAGAGGATAGAGATCAAAATAAGGTCAATGTAATCAATACCAAAGAGTGGTTTTTAGAGCGTGAAATTTTTCAGCTCAAGCACCCCTCTGGAATCTTTATCTATCAGCAAAAGGAGAAGTAGTGGGAAAGGTCTATTTAACAGGGGCAGGACCTGGAGATATTGAACTGCTAACAATGAAAGCATTTCGTGTCATACAAGAGGCAGATGTAATTATCTATGATCGTTTGGCAAATCCTGAGATTTTGGATATGGCAAAAGATGGATGTCGTTTTGTCTATGTAGGCAAGGAGGATTCTCACCATACACTCCCTCAAGAGGAGATCAATGAAGTGATCTATCAAAATGCGCTTAAGCATGACGTGGTGGTGCGTCTTAAGGGGGGAGATCCTTTTGTTTTTGGAAGAGGTGGCGAAGAGGGGATCTATCTTCGTGAACGAGAGATACCTTTTGAGTTTATTCCTGGTATTACCTCTGCCATTGCTGTTCCTGAGTATGCAGGGATTCCTGTTACCCATCGTGGTGTGACCGTTTCGTTTCGTGTGGTAACAGGACATGAGAGCAAAAACAAAGATCATTCACAAATTCCTTGGGAGAATTATAAGAGTGATGATACTATTATCTTCTTAATGGGTTTGCACCGTTTGCAGATAATCTGTAATAAACTCTTGGAGGTTGGCAAGCCAAAAGATTATCCTGTTGCGGTGATTAGCAAGGGGACGACACCTGAGGAGAAGACGGTAGTTGGTACACTTGAGAATATTTGGGAGTTGGCAAAAGATCTGCCTACTCCTGCATTGATTATCGTAGGAAGAGTGGTTAACCTACGGGAGCAGTTGAGCTGGTTTGAGAAGGAATAGCGATAATATTATAATAGTTTAAAATAAGATTAGTATAATTGATAAAAGTAATAAGGCAATTTAAATGGTTAATCTTCAAGATATCCCTATATTCTCTGACTTGGATAAAAAATTTCACAAAGAGCTTCAGGATAGTATCTACATAAAAAAATATACTAAAAATAGTATTGTTTTTTATGAGGGAGATGAGAGTAGTTATCTCTATATTTTACTTGAAGGGACTATCAGACTCTACAAAACCTCTCCAAAGGGATCACAAGTACAGATCAAACGGATGGATGCACCCAATACCATTGGAGAGTATGCCTGTTTTGAAAAAGAGCCTTTCCCTGTGACTTGTGAGTTTATCTCTGATGGGATAATGGGACTATTGCATTTTGATAAGGTCTATAAGTATCTTGATAACAAAGAGTTCTCTTTGGGATTGATCAAATCCTTGACAAGCAAAGTCATGATGCTCTCCTCTTTGGTGCATAAAGAGACAATTCTCTCCTCTGAAGCCAAGGTGGCTGACCTGATGATCGAGAAGTTCTCTATTTTTAATCGTCTTAAAAACAATGAGATTGCAGCTATCTTAAACCTTACTCCTGAGACACTCTCTCGTATTATTACCAAATTTAAAAAAGAGCATATTATTGAGATGAAAAAACAAAAGCTTAATATACTCAACATTGATGCACTCTATATGATTGTTGAGACCAATTCAGTCAAAGAGTGCAATAACTGTATTGAGCTTTTCAAAGCAAAATTAGCAATGGAGAAGGGAGAGTAGTGTCTTTTTTTCCTGCTTATCTTTCGCTTGAAAACAGAAAAATCTTACTGGTTGGAGGTGGCGCAATTGCCCTTGAGAAGTTGGAAAAATTGGTCGATTTTACCCATAATATTCATCTCCTTTCCCAAGAGTTCTCTCCTGAGATGATCGATTTTGCCAATCAACATGCTCTTTTGATGGAGCAGCGATCCTATGTAGTAGGGGATATTGATGGATTTGATATTGTTATTGTGGCGACCAATACCCCTGATTTGCATCGTGCTATCTATGAAGAGAGCAGGAGCAGTCGAATACTAGTAAACTCAGTTGATGATACTGCCTATTGTGATTTTATCTTCCCCTCCTATATCAAACGAGGAGATCTCACCATCTCCGTCTCAACAAGTGGCGCATCTCCTGCTTTTGCCAAACGGCTACGCCACTATCTTGAGCAATTGATTCCTATGGAGGTTGTATCTTTTTTAGCAGAGATGAAAGATTTGAGAAAAACAATGCCCAAAGGCAAAGCGCGTATGCAGTTTTTTGAGAAGAGAACAGAGGCATTTATAGCCAACTATTTTAAATAATAGTTGATACATATCAAAGATAAATTCTCCTAAAAGATCTATAATATAAGAACCAAAAAAATTATACAAAAAGAGTCTATTTATGAAATCAGAACTGCTCTTTATCATCCAAAAGAGATTCCCTTTATCCCCGCGACCTTTTGCAGATATTGCTAAAGAGTTAGGCACCAATGAAGAGACCATTATCAAAATACTCTCCGAGGAGAAAGAGAAGAGGATCATCCGACAGATCTCTCCTATATTTGATACCAAACGCTTGGGGTATAGCTCCTCATTGGTTTCGTTTAAAGTTCGTCGGGATGATATCGATCATGCTGTTGAGGTGATCAATGCCCACCCAGGGGTCTCACATAACTATGAGCGAGAGCATACGTTTAATATCTGGTTTACCCTTGCCGTTGCACCCGATTCCAAACTTGGTTTGCGTCAAACAGTAGAGATCTTAGCAAAAGAGGCTCAAGCAGTGGAGTATATTATCTTGCCCACCCTTAAACTCTTTAAGATTGCAGTCAAGCTTGATACCACAGGTAATGATGCCAAAAAAGAGCGAGTTGTCAAACCCAAACGTAGTAATATTGAGCTTACCCCTTTGCACCATAAAGTTATCGCTCTCTCTCAACATGATATTGAGATTACTCCTGAGCCGTTTAAGCGTATTGTTGAGGAGTTGGATATCTCCTATGAGGAGTTCTTTGGTATTTTAAAAGAGTTAAAAGAGGCAGGTGTGATGCGACGCTTTGCTGGTATCTTAAATCACCGTAATGCAGGTTTCAATGCCAATGCAATGGTGGTTTGGGATGTGGATGAGAAGAGAGGTGAGGAGATGGGAGAAAAAGCAGCTGCCTTCTCTGCCGTAAGCCACTGCTATTTGCGTCCCAAATACCCCAATTGGCCATATAATCTCTTTACTATGGTTCATGGGAAAACAACCGATGAGACCAATGCCATTATCCGTGAGATGGCAAGTGAGATTGAACACTTCGCAAGACGACCGCTCTACTCTACACGAGAGTTCAAAAAGGTACGTATCAAATACTTCTCACCTGAATTTGCTCAATGGGAAGCCAAGAATATAGGGGCATTGAATAGGGTATCCTAAAATCAAAAGATCTATTGGCTCTTTTTTGTTATAATTAGCCAAAAAAGGAGTATCCTCATGATCCTACAGATAAAAGATTCTTTTCAGATAATAGCCAAAGAGCAAAGGTGATGTTCTATTTAACCGAAGCGTTCTTCTCTATTCAAGGAGAGGGGAAATATGCAGGAGTACCTTCCTATTTTTTGCGTACAGGAGGATGCAATCTAAATTGCCCAGGATTTGGAGCAAATTATACGGTTTATGATGAAGAGAGAGTAGGGTGTGATACCTATTTTGCAGTAGATACTCATTTTGCTTCTTCTTGGCAGAGAGTAGAGGATGCCTCAATACTTATTTCCCATTTAGATGAGGAGTTCAAGAAGATAGGCTACCTGCCCGATGTGGTCATAACAGGGGGTGAGCCTCTACTCTATTATAAAGACAATGCTTTTTATGCCGTGGTTGATTGGCTTATTCAGCAAGGAACACAAGTAACTTTTGAGACCAATGGTACGGTTGAGATAGATTTTGAAGCGTATCCCATCTATAAGCAAACAGTGTTTGCATTGTCTATTAAACTTGCAAACTCAAAAGAGCCTAAATCCAAGCGTATTAAACCCTCAGCTATTGCCAAAATCATTAACTACTCGCATGATGCCTTTTTCAAATTTACCATTGATAAGCAGTTGAGTCAAACAACAGCATTTGAAGAGATAAATGAGATTATAAGTCCTTTTGATGCCGTTGATGTTTACTGTATGCCGGTAGGAGAGAGTAGGGCTAATATTTGGCATAATGATCGTGCCATATTTGAGTTTTGTATGAAGCATGGTTTTAATTATAGTGATCGGTTACATATACGGGTTTTTGATACAACACAAGGGGTTTAAAGTTATCATTATATAATCTCAAAATGATTATTAGAAAACTGTTTAAATTTGAAAATGCACATATTGTTCGTCACTGCTCAACCCAACGATGTTCAGAGAATATCCATGGACACTCTTATAAAGTAGAGGTACTTTTGGAGTCAAACTATCTCGATCATGGTCAGATGGTTTATGATTTTGGTTTGACAAAGCTTCATATCAAGGAGTTAATTGAAGCATTTGATCACTCTATTACTCTTTGGTCTGGAGATGATCCCTCCTATATTGCTGATATGAAAAAGCATTCAGCCCGTTGGGTTGAGTTGCCAGTTTCTCCCTCTGCTGAGCAGTTTGCAAGAGTAATTTTTCTGATGGTAGAACGGGTTTTGTCTTGTACTGGGATGGTTAATGGAGAACGCAATGTAAGACTTCATAGTATTATTGTTCATGAGACAGATACAGGGTATGCCCAAGGCTTTAAGGAGGATGCCTATAGTGAACTTATGGGAAAAATTGAATTAGAGAAGATTCTATTCTCCTCACAAATTCAACTAGAGTGGCGTAATCAAAAGTTGTGGCAGAGACTTTTGGATTATGAAACACTATTAAACCCAAAATCAATATAAGTAGTCCTCTGAATAAATTAGACTACTTCTTGGTGAAATAGGTGTAAAAATATAATGTCCCCAAAATGTTGTTGCTCTTTCTTATTTAGCTATTTTTGATACTTTTTCATCCTTTAACTTTTTTTCATTAATATGTTATGCTATCTTTTGAAGTAAATATCTCTGCCCCATTTAAGATTTTTATCTATTTGTTACCTAGATTTGGCATTCGATATGGTTGAACCTATGATGACTTTGTTTTAATTATCTTTGAGACCAACTGTAACAATCTCCAAATTCAATTTATCAAAATCATCTACATTGTTAGTCACAATATCAAATCCATAGACCAAAGCCGTAGCCCCAATAATTGCATCAGGTGTTTTAATCTTATGCTTTTGTCTAATCTCAATAACCTTGTTGGCAACATCATCTGTTAGCTCATAGACATTGGCATTGGATATAAAGTTTAATGCCTTTTCTCTCAACGCTTCATCATCTCTAAGCTTTTGCCAACTCAAAAACTCTATTT
>CAZEUB010000019.1:0-83851 GCA_964515605.1 uncultured Sulfurovum sp.
GATAGATACCCTAGTAGTAGAGGCAAAAGAGCAACTCAATCTCTATCAAAGAGATGAGATTGTTCAAGAGTATCTCAATAATGGACTCAAACTTCAATGTGTTGTCATTATCTTTTGGGGGTGGGAGATGCTCTATTGTGAAAAAATCTCATAATATTATTAGGTTAAGAGTATAAGCATGTAGTCTAAGTATTTTAGTATTTCCATATCTAAACCCTCTCCCAAAGTGTTCCCTCTGGGGTGTCCATGAGGCTTATGCCCATTGCGGTAATCTCATCTCGTATTGCGTCTGATTTGGCATAATCTTTTTGGGCTTTGGCTTGGTCTCTTGCTTTGATTAGGGCTTCTATTTTGTTTTTTGTCTCTTGGTCTATACCTATTTGGAAGTAGCTAAATGGCTCTTTGCCTCCAATACCTAGCAGTGTGTAGATGAATGCTATATTGGCGAGGGTCTCTCTTTTGACTCCTTTGTCTTTGGGATTGATATCGAGTTTGTCATTGGTGGTGCTGATCATCTCATCGATAGTTGCTAATGCCACAGAGATATTGAGATCATCACTCATCGCTTCGAGGAGGGCTTTGACAAAGGTTTTGTTGGGTTTGGAGGCTTTGGTAGGGGAGACTCTCTTTTTGAGTCGGTAGAGTCTATCTAGCCGTTTTTTGCTGTTGAGTAGATCCTCCTCATTGAAGTTGAAATCATTGCGGTAGTGGATAGAGATGAGGTAGTTTCGTAGGATCTCTCCATCGTAGATCTTGAGGGCATCTTTGACGAAAAAGCTGTTGCCAAGACTCTTGCTCATCTTCTCTCCATTGATATTGACAAAACCATTGTGCATCCAATATTTGGCGAGTTCATGCCCTGTAGCACATCGACTCTGAGCGGCCTCATTTTCATGGTGAGGGAAGAGTAGATCAGCACCACCTCCATGGATATCAATGGTGTACTCTTTGGATCCTTCAAAGTAGTTCTCAATCATGGCAGAACACTCGATATGCCACCCTGGGCGACCCTTGGAGAAGGCAGTCTCAAAACAGATATCCTCTTCATCTTTACAGGCTTTCCATAGGGCAAAATCTTTTGGGTTTCGCTTTTGGATGTTGTGTTCTATTCGGCTCTGGTTCTCCTCATCATCACCCACTTGGCAAGAGATAGATCCATAGTGGCTATCTTTGGAGATATCAAAATAGACATCTCCTGAGCTTACGATATAGGCTATATCTTTGTCGATAAGTCTCTGGATCATGTTCTCGATGGCTTGGAGTGATTCGGTAGCTTTGGGTTGGATATCTGCATCCTCTACACCCAAGGCATGCATATCTTCTTGATATCGATTGATATAGTGTGTGGTGATCTCCTCTAGGCTTTTGCCTGTTGTTTGGACTTTTTTGATGATCTTATCATCGATATCGGTGAAGTTCTTGCCCATGGTGACTTGGTAATGCAATGCTTTTAGCGTACGTGCCAAGAGATCAAAGCTCAGTGATGATCTGGCATGACCTAGGTGAGCATCATCATAAACTGTAGGTCCACAGACGTAGATTGAGGCTTTGTGGGGGGTGATGGGTTCAAATGGAACTTTTTGCTTTTTGACACTGTCATAGATATACATAAATTTTGCAACCTTCGTGTTATATTTGTGTGATTATATCAAACTATGGATTGTTTCTCAAAGCACTATTTTTACTTATTTCTATATAAAATAAAATAAATAAATAAAAAATTAATATTGTATTAATAGTATTTGTACTACAATTATAAACATCAACGAACATAAGGAAATATAATGCTAGGTGAATATAGAACAGAGATAACAGAACTAAAACAGAGCAGTAGACATTTTGCAAGAATTTTTGAAAAACATAATAAGCTTGATCAAGATATTCAAGATGCAGAACATGGTAGAGTAGGGATGGGTGATTTTGAGATTGAGAAGATGAAAAAAGAGAAACTGCTTCTCAAAGATGAGATGTACAAGATGATTTTAGAGTATCGAAAAGAAGAGGCATAATGGCTCTATTTTGGGGTCAAAAATATTTGACCCTTTTCTCTTCTCTTTTTGATTGTATAAAAATTCCCATCTATTTTTAATTCTTGTTGAAGTATAGGGCTTTAGGCGACTGATTAAGTAAAGTTAAGATAGAATAATTTCATCTTAAATAAGCAGGTTTAAAATAATCATGATTGTCCCTATTTACCTAGAAAATAGCACCAAAATTCACTATGATGTAACCATTGATCAACTCCCCAAGCTCATATTTGATACCAAAGTAGCCATTGTTACCAACGATACCATATCTTCGCTGCATTTAGAGAAGCTTTTGGGTAAGATAGAGGCACCCTCTTTGCAGGTTATAACTATTCCTGATGGTGAGAGGTATAAAAATTTAGCAACCATTGAGAAGATACTTGATGAGCTTTTTACCCATAAGCTTGATCGAAAATCACTGCTTATTGCCTTTGGGGGTGGAGTGATTGGAGACATGACAGGATTTACGGCATCTCTTTATCAGCGAGGTATCGATTTTGTGCAGATACCCACAACACTACTCTCTCAAGTAGATGCTAGTGTGGGAGGAAAGACAGGGGTCAATAATAGATTTGGCAAAAATCTTATTGGGGCATTTTATCAACCCAAAGCGGTCTATATCGATACCGATTTTTTGGCGACACTCCCCTCAAGAGAGTTTGGTGCGGGTATTGCAGAGATTATCAAGATGGCAGTGATGTTTGATTTGGACTATTTTGACTATTTGGAGTCTGTAGATTTCTCAGACAAGTTGAGCTTGGAGAGGGTGATTCAACGCTCTGTAGAACTCAAAGCATGGGTGGTTAATCAAGATGAAAAAGAGGCAGGTATCCGTGCGGTATTGAACTATGGACACACCTTTGCTCATGTGATAGAGAATGAGACAGCATACAAGCAGTATCTTCATGGTGAAGCGGTGGCAATTGGAATGGTAATGGCAAATCGTTTGGCAGTGGCATTGGGATTGCTCTCTTTGGAAGAGGAGACACGAATCAAAGCACTCCTGCTCAAACACAACCTACCTACCTCTTATACTATTAAAGATAGTGAGGCTTTTTATGCGAAGTTCTTTTTGGATAAGAAGAGTGCCAATGAGAAAATTAAGTTTATATTGCCTAAAGGATTGGGTGATTTTGAGGTTAGAGATGATATAGATAAAGCGTTGCTTATTAAAATACTTAATGAATATTCAGGAGATCAGGATTGATGAGAATAGCTTTCCTTTTCTTCTTTTTCTGCTCTACTTTGCTTTTTGCTGATCTCAATTTAACCAATCAAGTCAATCAGATACTTAAGGAGTTCACTGATGATGAGCCATCTTCTATAGAGCAGAAGCCAATATCAGATATTCAAAACAAAAAGATCGAAGAGGATGCCAAAAAAGAGAGGCTTCGCTTAGAGAGAATAAAGCATCAAGAGGAGCTTAAGGCGATTAATCTTAAGCGAAGTAAGCTTCTAAAAGAGTTGGATGAGGTTAATCTCTATCTGAATGAGAACAATCGATGGACAAAACTCTATGCCAACTATGAACTCTATCAGGATTTGGCATTTAGACTCCAAGAGATCAACAAACGCATTGAGATTATCAATAATAAATCATTTAAAAGTATCAAAGATAAAAAAGCACTCAAACAGTATGAGGAGAAGAAGAAGACAACCAAAGGGAAGCTTGCTCAGGTGGAAGCCTATAAAAAAGATCCCTTTAATGAGCTATTGACTCACGACTCTATAGGTGAAGCTCCTGTGATCAAAAGCCCTTTGGATGTGATCTCTGCTATCTCCTTTCAAAAGCATCTTACCGCAGTTGAAGAGGATTATAAGAGTCGATATCTCTCTCTTAAAGAGACAGTCTATAAACTACAACAGAAAAAGCATATTCTAATGCGTCTTAAAGATCTTGATATCACTGATGACACTATTGTAGATAGATTGAGTTCTGTCTCCAAAAAACTTAAAGTCTATCGGCGAACATTAGAAATTTTTGAGACTTCTCAGAGTGCCTTGGAGCAGAAAATTTCAGAGTTGAAACTTCAGATCAAAGAGGGGATTAGCAAAGAGATCGAAAAGGGGATTATTATTGGTTCAATTATTCTCTTTTTACTTTTGATTTTCTTCTTTATCAAATACTTGGTACGCAAGTATATGTCAGAGAATGAGCTCTTTTATACCACCAATAAGGTCTTGAACTTTACCTTTATTACCATTGTGTTTTTTATTCTGCTCTTCTCCTATTTAGAGAATGTAGATCATTTGGTGAGTATTTTGGGATTTGCCTCTGCGGGGATTGCCATTGCTCTAAAGGATTGGTTTATGAGTATTATGGGATGGACAGTGATTATCTTCTCAGGCTCGATCCATGTAGGAGATCGAATTAAATTTCAAAAGGATGGCAAACAGTATGTAGGAGATGTGGTGGATATCTCTCTATTGCGAATGACTCTGCATGAGGATATTACTTTGACGACAGAGAGTGTTAATCGACGGGCGGGAAGGATTCTTTTTATCCCTAATAACTATATCTTTACAGAGATGATTGCCAACTACTCTCACTCAGGACTCAAAACTGTGTGGGATGGTATCGATTTTATGATAACGTTTGATTCTGATGTGACCAAAGCACAGAGTATTGCCAAAGAGGTGAGTAGAAAATACTCCAAAGGCTATACCGATATGACCCGAAAACAGCTCAATCGATTACGTAGTAAATATAGTATGCGTAACACCTCAGTTGAGCCAAGAATTTTTGCTTTTTTGGATGAGCATGGGGTGCGTATTTCGGTTTGGTATCTTACCAATGCCTATGCCACATTGACACTAAGAAGTACCATCTCTATGGAGATTCTTGCGCGTATACAAGAGGAGGATAAAATTGAACTTGCCTTCCCAAGTCAATCTATTTTTATTAATAAACCAGCTCCCAAAATACCTATTAAGAGCAGTGAGAAGTTCAAAGAGCAGTTTAATGAACAACATGGAAAGAAGAGTGAAGCGTATAGACCAGATGATTGGGGACTCTATTAAATGAAAAAAGTATATTTTAAAACATTTGGTTGTCGAACCAATCAGTTTGATACACAGGTGATGATCTCAAAGCTCAAAGATTTTGAGTTGACATGCTCTTCAGATGAGGCAGATCTGATTGTGGTAAACTCCTGTACCGTAACCAATGGAGCAGACTCCTCTGTTAGGGCATATATCAATGGCATAAATCGTAAGCAACCTCATACCAAGGTTATTTTGGCAGGGTGTGGTTCTCACTCAAAAGGGGAACAACTCTTCAACTCCCAAAAGGTCTTTGGAGTGATGGGACACTCTGAAAAGGAGAAGATCAATACTATCCTCAAAGAGGAGAAACCCTTTTATCAGATTGGGGATCTTGAGCATATTGATTCAACCATTGTTGAGGAGTTTGTGGGTAAGAGTCGAGCCTTTATTAAGATTCAAGAGGGGTGTAGTTTTGCTTGTTCTTACTGTATTATCCCCTCCGTACGAGGAGGAGCGAGAAGCCATAGAGAGGAGGATGTTTTATCACAGATAGAGAAGTTGGCAAGTAATGGTTTTGGAGAGTTTATTCTTACAGGAACCAATGTAGGAAGCTATGGTGAGGATCAAAACTCCTCAATGGCAAAACTGCTCAAACGTATTTCAATGATTCGAGGAGTTCGGCGTATTCGTATTGGAAGTCTGGAGCCAATTCAGATTGATGATGAGTTCAAAGAGCTACTCGATGAGCCATGGATGGCACGTCATTTGCATATCGCACTACAGCACACCAGCGATAAGATGCTTCAGCTTATGAACAGACGTAATGAGTATCATCGAGATATTGCCCTACTAGAAGAGATCGCTTCGCATGGGTATGCGATTGGGACAGATTATATTGTAGGACACCCAGGGGAGGATGAGATGGCATGGCAAGAGGGGATAAGAAGGGTTCGGGATCTTCCTTTGACCCATATCCATGCCTTTTCATACTCCAAGCGTGATGGTACTGCCTCTGCCACAATGAGAGAGGTCATTAAGGGCAATATTGCTAAGGAGCGTTACCGAGAGTTAACCGAACTAATTAAGAGGAAGAATCTGATCTTTAGAGAGTCTCATGCTCAAAATTTAGAAGTTCTATTGGAAAAGGGTCATCAGGGATCTTATAGTGGTTATGATCAATATTATAATCGAGTAGAGGTTCAAAGCGATGAAGATTTGGCAGGGAATTGGCTGTTTTTGGAGAGTGTAACGGTCAAGGAGGATAAGAATGTGGCGATCTATTAGTAAGAATCTTAAAATTATTATTATCTCTTCTGTGCTATTGGTAGGGATTTTGCTCTATTCAGTTTTGAGATCTGAGAGTGTGAACATCACAACCAAAGAGTATCAAGAGATAGTAACTTCTGATATGATCAAGAGGGTTTTAATCAATGAGCCTTATCTCTATCTTTATACTTCAGATAAGGAGTATAAGATTGCAAAGGAGTTGGTTGATATTAAACTATTGGCTCAGCGATATCCTGTTGCATATATAGAGGAGTCACTGCCCATAATAGATATCTTCTTATTGCTTTTTATTACAATTTTTGCACTCTATATAGTCTCTATTCTTCGTAAAAATCAGGAGAGAAATGAGGAGATTTTGGTAGGGTCAAAGGAGGAGTCACAACAGATTCTCTCTCACAATATTACCCCTCAAATCTCAACCATAAACTTTTCAGATGTGGCAGGAGTAGAGGAGGTTAAGGAGGAGTTAGAAGAGGTGATTGATTTTCTTCGTTATCCTTTAAAGTATCGTGAGTTTGATATTCGTCTCCCCAAAGGAGTACTGCTAGTTGGTCCCCCTGGTGTAGGGAAGACGATGATCGCCAAAGCCGTAGCAGGAGAGGCAGGTGTGCCTTTTTTCTATCAGAGTGCCGCTTCGTTTGTGCATATCTATGTGGGAATGGGTGCTAAGAGGGTGAGTGAGCTATTTAGTCGTGCTAAAGAGATGGCACCTAGTATTATTTTTATCGATGAGATTGATGCCGTAGGTAAACGTCGTGGAGGGAGCAATAGTGATGAACGTGACGCAACACTCAATCAACTGCTTACTGAGATTGACGGATTTGAGGAGAGTTCAGGGGTGATGGTGATTGCCGCTACCAATAAGATCGAAGTTTTGGATGAAGCACTCTTAAGAGCAGGGCGTTTTGATCGAAGGATACATATCTCTTTGCCCAATTTCAAAGAGCGATGCAGTACCCTTGAACTCTATCTTAGAGAGAAACAGCACCGTGTGGATATTCCAAAGATTGCACAGATGACCATTGGGTTTAACTCTGCAGCATTAGCGACACTGATTAATGAGGCCGCTCTCTATGCACTGCGTTTGCAAAAGAGTCTTATAGAGACCTCTGATATTGAAGCGGTAAAAGATAAGGTTCTGATGGGAAAACATAAGATCAAAACCTTTAGTAAGCAAGAACAGGAGATACAAGCCTGTTATCAAGCTGCCAAAGCGGTTAGTGCAACATGGTTAGAGGTAGATTATGAGAAGATTGGATTAATCTCTTCAAATTTTATACCTCATAATGATGAGATTCTCTCCAAAACACTTTTGGAGAATCAACTCAAAGTTCTCTTGGCAGGTCGTATCGCTACCAAGCGGAAGTATGGAGAGTTGTTTACCAATGCCAAAGAGGATCTGCACCAAGCCAAACTACTTAGCCATCAGATTATTGAGGAGTTTATGATGTCTGATGCCTACTTTAGTAATCCTGCACAAGCAGAAGAGCTTTTGCAAACAGCAAGCAGTGAGGTAGGCTCTCTTTTAAGTAAGCTTGATGAGGCGTTTAAGAGAGTAGAGGTCTATCTCCATGAGCATGAATCAATCACCTCTCAAGAGACCAAAAAGATACTTGATGAGGTTTTTTAGATGAGGTATTTTAATGGTTTTTCTCTCTATGGGGAGGAGGTTTTCTTCCAAGAGTGGCTTATTGAGAGTGATTTCTGTGTGGCAGGATTCTCCTATGGAGCCCAACAGGCATTAGAGTATGCACTTAATAGCCATCAGCGTATAGATCGTCTTATTCTTCTCTCTCCTGCTTTTTTTCAAAATCAAAAAAAATCATTTATCCGCACACAACTTCGATACTACAAAGCAGATCCCATATCCTATCAGAGAGAGTTTCTCAAAAATGTAGCCTACCCAAGTGAGATTAGATTAGATAGATACCTTAAACAGGGAGATTATGAGAGCCTAAATCGATTGCTTTCTTATGTTTGGGATGCCAAAAAGATTAAATCTCTAATTGATCGAGGCGTTACTATCGAAGTCTTTATTGGAGAGGAGGATAGGATTGTGGATGCTGAGGCAAGTTTTGAATTTTTTTCATCTCTCTCTACAACCTATAAGCTCAAAGGGGTTGGACATCTACTACAGTAGATCTCTGTTTAATTCTCTCTTCTTAAGGCTACTAATATAAAGACTAAAGGAGAAAAGAGGAGAGAAGTCCAATAACTCCACCAAAAATACCTCCCCATACAACCAACCACCCAAGATGTGTATGAATCAGTTCATGCACTAGATCATTAACCATCTTTGGTGTAAGGTTATTGAGCCGTTGGGTGATAAGATCTTCGATATTTTTTTGAAGATCACTGCTTAGAGAGGAGTGCGTTAGGTGATGATCTATCTGTGTTTTAAATGCTTCAGAAGAGACAATGCCTACTACAGCAGATTTAAGTTTTTTAGCAAATGGCTCTTCTAAACTATTAAGTGCTTTTTCTCCTCCAAAGAAGTTGAGCGCATCACCAAGTTTGGACTCCATAACACTCTGTTTGAGGGCAATAAAAGCAGGAGAAAAATCGGCTGACTCTACCAGTGGAGCAAGGTTTATCTTCTTCTCTTCGCTCTGAAAAAAAGCAGTAATTTGCTCTTGGCTAAAGAACTGTTTCATAATCATTCCTTTAATAGATCCCTTGAAGCTCTCAAAATTTTTCTCGATAACTCCTGAACCATAGAGTAGGGGGAGACGATTAAAGAGCATATGGATAGCAAGTTGATTGGTGATTGCTCCTGAGAAGGCAAAGAGACCAGTAAAAAGAATAGGTGTGGCATAGGGGTCAGTTATAGCACTACCTACTCCAATGAGTGCTATGGATATTGTATCGGTAAGGGTTGATTTTGAAAATTTCATCTCTGTCATAGACTCAAAGATATTACTACTAATAGTGGTAAGAAGAGTCATATTCCTTTTTTAATATTTTACGATTGGAATTATGCCATATTTTGCAAATAGTTATATGAAAATTATTCTCTATTCTCTTCTTGATATTTAGTGTGTTTAATAAATTGATCCAAGTAGCTTCGTATACGAGTTTTGCTCTCTGAAGCTTCCATCTTATCATTCCATCGCTCTAGTTCAGCAAAGCTCCAATTTTCAAATTGAAAATCTTTGTGATCCTTCTCCCATTTAGCAATAGCCTCACTCTGATCAATCTCTTGAGCATTTTTAAGGATCTGTAGCATCTCAATTTCAGCAATAGACTCTTTGGAGTTTTGGAGGTATTGCTCTGCTAACTCTTGGTATCTACTATCGTCATTATTTGTAATAAGTGAAAGTTCAATATTATTAACCAGAGCATAAATAAAGTTTTTTGGAATAGTTTTTGTATCTCTCTCCTTTTTTTGGTAAAACTCAATAATATTATCAAAAAGCTCAATTGCTTCTTCATCGCTCTCTCCCATAAGTAGAAAAGCTTTAGAGAAGAGAGTATTTTCAACTTTTGCCTGAGACTCTTTATCGGAATAGGAGGAGAATTTTTCAATAATCTGATCATAAACCTCAATCGTCTCATCTTGCTCTTCAAGATAGTTTTCTAGGATATAAGCTTTGTTCATTAGGGCATCGTATAGCTCTTCTAAAAGCTCTTTCTTATCTGTTTTGGAGAATTTTGTGATAATCTCATCATAGATATCAATGGCCTCATAACTGGTTAAGAGATAGGATTTTTCAAAGGAGGCTTTGGCAAAATGTTTGAGTAATTCAATATTACTGCTATGTTTAAATCGATCAATAATCTCATCATAGATCTCAATGGATTGATCTTGTTCTACCATTCTAGCACGGTAAAATTGGGCTTTTGCATAGTAGTTTAAAAAGATAATTTGTTGACTTTTTTCATAGCGTTGAGCAACTCTTTTGTACCCTTGGATTGCTTGATATCTGTTTTTAAGGTTAAACTCCAAGAGCATGGCACGATAAAATTGGGCTAAGGCATAGATCTTTTCAAGTTCAAATTCATGATGCTCTTGGAGAGTTTCTATAATTTTATCATAAAGTTCAAGACTTTTTTGGAATTTAGAATGAGATTTTGCAATGTTAGCATGTTTTAAAAGGCTATTCATTTTATCAAGAAGAGAGTAGTGTTTTAGAGAATCTTTTGAAGAGGATAATTTTTTTGGGATAGGTGGAGTGGGCTTTGGGTGGATAGCTTGGTTGGGGATACTCTCCTTTTTGATAGGCATATCTCTATTGATCGCTATATTATTATCAAATAGATCAAGGTTAACTACCATTACAAAAAGAGTGCTAATTCCAGTTAATATTATTAGTATTTTAAACATATCTACTCTCTATAATTTTATTTTAAATGCTCTTTTTAAATAATAAGATAACAATACTTTATATTGCCTTTTTTTGTTAGAAAATATTACAATATTTTACTTTCTAGCAAATTTACAATAAATAATTCAGTATATTTTTATATTAACAATAAAAAACTTTTTTTTTTATCTAAAAACATAAAAAAATCACTTTTTATATAAAATTTATTTTTTACTTAAATATATTAAAAAAAACAATAGTAAAACAGCAATTATGAAGAAAAAATTTCTTATGATTAAATACCGTCTTATGGTAATCATAAATGACAAAGAAATTTACAAGGAGAGAGAATGAAAAAAGAGATAGTTTCCTCACTAGTGGTAGCTACATTGGTTACAAGCTTACAAGCTGGTGGAGATATTGGTGGAGTGGTTAGTTTTCAGAACCCAGATGCTGGAGTTAAGGTAGAAGAGGTTAAAAAAGAGATTAAAGTTGAGCCAAAGGTAGAAGAGCCTAAAGTGGAACCAAAAGTTGAAGAGAAGAGTGACAAAGGTTTCTATGCAGTAGTCAAAGGACTCTCTGTTATGGGTGATAGTGTTGATACGTTGGATGCAGACTCTGGTTTTGGTGTGGGTCTTGATCTTGGGTATCGATTTGGAAATGGACTTGCAGCAGAGGCTGATTTCAGTTTTGCTAAGAGTGACTTGAATAAACCTACTACTAATGAGGCATCTTATAAGACAGCCGCATTAAGCTTGGTATATACTTTGCCTGTAACAGACAAAGTAGGTATTTTTGCAAAAGCTGGATATATGCAAGAGCAGACAAAGGTAAAGGCTTTAGATGTAGATGAGACAGAGAGTGGTCTTGTATATGGTGGTGGTCTTGAGTATAAAATCAATGATACCTATGGTGTTGTTGCTGAGTATGAAGGGTCTGCTATTGATGATAGTATTAGGGGAGATGCTATCTCATTGGGGATTATGTATAACTTTTAATCTTCTATCTACTTCACTCCTAATGAGTGAAGTAGACTCTTGTAGGGGAGCAAAAGAGTTGTATTAAGGCTACTCCAATGGAATAAACACCCAAATAGCTGGATTATCCTAAAATTTCTATAATCTTCCCATTCCTTTCCTAAGACAGTTTAAAAAATTTTTTCAAAAGTCTAATTAATTCCCCCCTCCCTGAAAAACCCAATAAATCCCGATATTAAGCATTGTCTAAAGTTAAAATATATCTTTTCAAATGTATAATCTCACTATCTAATTATGGTGGAGAGATATGAGACGCTTTGCAGTTGCTTTTACAGGTCCTTCTGGCAGTGGAAAGACCACATTGATAGAGAAAATTTCAACCATTTTAACCCAAACCAGAGAGGTTGCGATAATCAAACATGACCCCAAAGATAAAGGGATATTTGATAGAGAAGGGAAGGATAGTTATAAGTTTTCACAAACAGGAGCAGAGGTAGTCGTCACCTCTCCTTCTCGAACAACCTATTTTTCTCAACGCAACAGAGATCTTGATGAGATTATTCAAATGTTTAATCATTTTGATATTCTATTAGTAGAGGGGTTAAAAACACTTCCTCTACCCCGTATTGCTATTTTTCGAGAGCGTATTGATGAGAGCTATTTGGATTATAGCGAAGCCATTGCTATTGATCAGAGTATCGATCTTGATAAGTATACTATCCCTTCTCATATTGATATTTTAGACCTTAACAACACTCAAGAGATTATAGAGTGGATAGATAACCATGCCAAAAGCCTATAAAGGAACCCCATGAACGATATATTCCAAACAATCAAAGATATTGCTTTTCAGATTGACAATGCCATTAAAACCGAGGATTTGGGATACTCTGATTCTGAAAACTCATCAGGAGAGGATCAACTCAAGCTTGATGTTCAATCGGATCTTATCATAGAGAGGGCTTTTGCCAATATCCCCTCTGTCAAAGCACTGGTAAGTGAAGAGAAAGAGGGGGTATTAGCACTCTCTCAAAGTGGCAAATATACCATCTGCTATGATCCTTTGGATGGTTCAAGCTTGGTAGATGTCAACCTCTCTGTAGGATCTATCTTTGGTATCTATGAGGGAGAGCTAGAGGGCAAAAATCTTGTTGCCTCTGCCTATGTTGTCTATGGTCCTCGTATTGAACTGGTCATTGCCCAAAAGAGCACAGCCCCAAAACTCTACCGTGCTGTAGGTAATGAGTTCAGATATATCTCAGAGATAAAGATAGAAAAAAAAGGAAAGCTCAATGCCAGTGGAGGAACTCAACAGAATTGGGCTAACTATCATAAGCAATTTATAGATAGCCTTTTTGCCGAGGGGTATCGACTCCGTTATTCAGGAGGGATGGTGCCTGACCTTCATCAGATTCTGCTTAAAGGAGGAGGTCTCTTCTCCTATCCTGCTACAAGTGATAAGCCCAATGGCAAACTACGACAACTCTTTGAGGTGATCCCCTTTGCACTTATCTACGAACAAGCGGGTGGTGAAGCGATTAATGATCAGGGCAAAAGACTGCTTGAGCTTGTCCCAACGCATCCACATGATACCTCTGCTTGTTTCTTTGGTTCGCACTATGAGATTGATGCCATGAGGATTGCCTATGGAATCAACCAATAATAACGAAATCTCTCTGGATGAGTGGGAGGTTAAACTCCAAACAAAACTCAAAGAGCTTCAAGATTGTCAAAAATCCTTACAGTTATCAAGTTGCTTGGCATGTTCTAAACTGCTAGAGTGTCAACTTCGCGATATCTATGTGCATGCTGTCTATAGCAGTATGAACAAAGGTGCTGGTGGAGGGTTCGAATTTTAGTCTATTTTTTGGTATAATACATAAAAAAGGCTTTTAAATGTTACTCAAAAAGTACCTATTGCTTCTCTTTACGCCTCTTCTCTTTATCTCCTGTATATCTACAGATACAAATGAGAAGGAAAAAAATAAAACAATAGTACAAAAAATCAATCGAGCCGATCTTCCTAAAAAAATCAAAATACTTTTTGTAACACAACCTCACTGCCCATCTTGTAATAATCTTGAGAGAACAATGAGACTCAAAAAACCTCTAAAATTAATTCAAAACTATTTTGAGCTAGAGAAGATTTTTTTGGGCAAAAAGCTTCCCGATGGACTCATCCCACCCAATGGTACACCGACTGTTTACTTTTTGGGATATAGAGATGAACCACTCATAGAGCCAATGATTGGTGAGAAGAGTGAAGAGGAGTTGATAATGTTTTTAGAGGATGCGCTCTTGGAGTTCAAAAATCTTTATGATGTTGATTTAGTAACAGAGAAAGGGGAAAATCATGACAAAAATCAAACCAAAGAGAATAATAGTTCCAAAACTAATCGCTAGTAGTCTGCTTCTGCTCTCTACACTGCTCTTTTGTGCCAAAGAGAATCACTATGAACAACACAAAATTGCCTCTATTGATGAGGCATCAGGTATCTCTTATTGTCACGATAGCAATACACTTATTGTTGCTAATGATGAGGGAAATTTCTATGAGATTGATCCCAAAGGAGAGATTCTCTCTCGCCATAAATTGGGAGAATTTGACCTTGAAGGGGTTGTGTGTGAACCCCAAAAACTTACTTTTGCTATTGAGGGAGGTGCGTTGCTTGAGGTTAATCGTGCTTCGCTACAGAGTAACTATCTCAAACTCAAAGGCAAAGGGATTAAGATAAATAAAAAATCAGGGATTGAGGGTATTGCTAAGATTGGATCACTCTACTATCTCTCTATCCAGAGCAAGAAAAAAGAGGATGCCAAAATAGTTGTTGTCAAAAAGGGTAAGAACTATGCCAAAGTTATTCAATTTATTGATCTTGGCATTATAGATGCGGCGGGATTAGCCTTCTATCAAGACAAACTCTATATTGTCAGCGACAAAAAAGAGATGCTCTATAGCTACAGACTCCAAAAAGATGAGATCAAACAGAGAGTCAAACTTCCCCATTTTGCCCAAGAGGGCATTACTTTTGATCAAGAGGGCAATGTCTACTTTGCAGATGATGATGGAGCTGTGTTGAAATACACAACCAAAGAGTTAGGGATCAAGTAACCTTAACTCTCTACAGGTTCACCTCGCAAAAGATCCAATAGATTGGTAGCATACGCACCTTTTGGGAGGGTAAACGCCAACTCATAATGTGCCTTCTCCTCTACATAATTTTTTTTGATATTACTTACCTCAATCCACGCATAGCGTCTAGCACCACTCTCTGTAATATCTACATCATACTCTCGCTCAATCAATCCTGCAAGCTTATTGGCACGACTTACACGTTTGCCCGCAAGTAGTCCAGAGGGTGCAATATCAAATGCAACAAAACGATCCACCTCCTCTGCCATATTCTCCAACTCAAAGAGACGACCAAAGGGGTAGTGCATCATTAAATCTCCCTCCAAGATTTTGAAAAATTGAGGTTGCCTCTTGACACCCTTGAGACTCCCTTGTGGTAATTGCAACAACTGCTCTACCTCTTTCTCTGTAAAACTTTCCAACAGAATAGAGAGTTCAATCCGTTTAGAGAGCCAACGATTAAAGAGATAACTCTGATAAGCATTTAACAAAAAACTTCTGGTTTTACGATTTCGCATCTTGAGTTTTCCCTCCACAATCGCTTTGCCCTCTTGCCAATTATTACCATCATTACCAAAGCGTTGATTGCCAAAATAGTTGGGAATACCATTACGCTTAACCCATTGAAGTGTAGAGTCAAGCTTATCTTTTTGCACACCAAGTACCTTTTTGAGACGTACACGAAAGCGATTCCCCTTAAGGTGTCCTATACGAATCTTATTATTATGTCGTTGCATAGAGAGAATTTTGATCTTGTCATGAGAGAACTTCTGTAACTTTTGCTCATTATCTTTTGCCAAAAGTGAAATATACTGCATGGTCATGGCATGTTTGTCCTTGAGACCTGCATAACCGATATCTTTAACCTTGATATCCAAAAATCGAGCGATAATGCCTATCATCTCCCATGTGGTAAGATCCTTTTTTCGTATATGCAAAACAAGATGCTCCCCCTCATCAGAAAACTCATATAGAGGAATCTCATCAACTGTAAAATCACGAGAAGAAGGAGTAAATATAAAATCATTTTTAACGTTAAGTGGATAGAGTAGTTTCACGTTGCTCTCTTTTGTTTTTTAAAATCATAGTAAATTATTAATAGAGATAGCTTAATTGACATATAGGGATTCATCCTCTTATCAATAACAGACATTTTTGTCTGAGACCACCCCAATATTTTGAACACCATATCTCTTTTGGAGTTTGTAGATATCACTGCGTCTCATCTTACCAAGAGAATCAAAGAGTCTTCCAGAGAGAAACATACTTTGAACCGCTTGATCTTTGAGGATAGATCCTTTAAGCACTGCATATTGATAAGGTTCATAATGTTTTAGGGTATTTTGATTCTTTACCCTTTTGAGCTTAAATAGATCAGGGAAGAAGTAAGATTTTCCCGTCAAATAACGGCTAACTTCCTCTTTGGTTTGAATACCTTGCATGGCAGACATAAGATGTTTATACTCATAATAATAGCGACAATCAACATCCCTATTTGTACCATCTTGGCACTTCTCAAGAGTACCTGACTTATAAGCAATTACAGAGTTATCTAGCCTCTTACCAATATGGTGATAATAGATAAATTTATTTGCTAATTTTGCAAGACTTGATTTGGGATTAAATGGGTTGTTTGGCTCACCATACAACATATAGTAGTGCATGGTTAATTGCAATGGTCCAAAAGCCCCTGTGGTTGAAGCAGCAAAGATATTCCCTCGTGATTCCAAATAGGTCAAAACCGTTAGGAGCTTATAGATCTCAAAAGGAGGAAGATCTAGCTTCTCTGCCAAAGATTGAGAGATATCACTATATTCCGGATAAAAAAGTGCCAAATAACGAGCAAACTGCTTCTTATCACCTACCTTGCCTACATTGATCCCAAAATCCTCTTTTGCCTTGGCTACCCGTTTGGCACTCAGTTGCATATCGATACCACTATTCATATATGACCATCGGATAAGAGGATAGAGATAACTTACATCATTGCTCATTTGACGATGTTTTAGTTCTCCAAAGAAATCTTTGGCAGGGATAGGTTTAGGAAACCCATGTTGCTTCTCAAAACAGTGTAACTGCTGTGTTGTTATCGTTGATTTGTAGTGGTTAAAATAGTTATTAAAAGTGGGGAATCTCTTAAAGAAGTCACTATCACTATTAATTGAGATCGCATACCATCTATTCTTATACTGCTCTTTGTTTAATCCTTTTGGATAGGTTACCGTATCAAAATAGAGTTTCTCTGAAGAGCTAAGCGATTTATAAAAACTCCCCTTACACTCATAATTCTCTAAGAAAAACAACTCTAAACTCTTTGAACTTTTGATTTTTGATCGCCAAAAACTAGCCTCGTTTGAACACTCAGCATGAACAGATTGCAAAGAGATAATCCATAATATAATGATAAACAGTTGGTGCTTCATACAACACTCCTTATTAGATAATTGGTGATTATAACCAATCTTATGCTAAAATTTCATATGAAAAAATCACTATTTATATTACTCTTTGTATTTCTTAAGACAACTGCCTTTGCCAAACTTAATGTTATTGTAAGTATTCAACCCCAAGTGGAGTTTCTCCAAAAGATTGGTGGCGAGATGGTCGATATAACACTTATGGTACCCATAGGAAAATCTCCCCATACCTATGAACCCAAAGCGACACAGATGAGAGCCATTACCAAAGCAGATCTCTACCTTGCTATTGGGGTTGAGTTTGAAAAGATCTGGCTAGATAGGTTTCTCAATCAAAACCACCATCTCATTATCAAAGATCTATCCAAAGATATCAATAAAAGCAACACAATCTCCAATCCTCATATCTGGGTCGATCCCATAATGGTCAAAAAAATTGCTCAGAATATCTATCACGCACTTATTAGTGTAGATAAAGCTCATCAAGACTACTATCAAGAAAACCTTAATAACTATCTCAAAGAGCTTGATCTTCTGGATCATCAAATCAAAGAGATACTCAAATCAACCCCCAAAGGGACAGCATTTATGGTATTTCATCCTGCATGGGACTATTTTGCCAAACGCTATCATCTACAACAACTCGCTATCGAGATCGAAGGCAAATCACCCAAACCAAGAGAGCTTATATCGATCATCAAAAGAGCCAAAAAAGAGCATATCAAAGCGATTTTTACCCAACCTGAATTCTCTGATCAGATGGCACAAACCATTGCAAAAACCCTACATATAAAAGTTATTAAAACCTCTCCATTGAGCAAAGATTGGGCAGAAAATCTTAAAAATTTAGCAGATGCCATTGCTCAAGGGAAGAAGTAGATGCCTATTATAGAGATCAAGAACCTCTCTTTCTCTTATAACAAACAGAAGATCTTAGAGGGGATCAATCTAAACGTAGAAGAGAGAGATTTCTTGGCAATCATTGGACCCAATGGTGGGGGAAAATCTACACTTCTTAAACTCATTTTGGGTATCAATCCTATCCAAGAAGGAAGCATCAAAACTTTTGGAGAGAGACCCCAAAAAAATCTCTCAAAAATTGGATATGTCCCTCAAAATACCAACGTAAACACAGACTTTCCTATCAAAGTTATTGAGGTGGTACTCATGGGTCATATTGGTACAAAACGCCCTCTTTTTGGCTATGCCAAAGAGGAGAAGATGTGTGCTTTGGGGGCATTGGCACAAGTAGGTATGGAGAAGTTCGCAAACGAAAAGATTGGTTCGCTCTCTGGTGGGCAGAGACAACGTGTGATGATTGCTCGTGCTTTGTGTGCTCATCCCAAAATTCTTATTCTTGATGAACCAACAGCAAGTATTGATATTGAGGGACAAAAACAGATCTATAAGTTACTTCAAGAGCTAAATCAAAACATTACTATTATTGTTGTGAGTCATGATATCTCTGTCATTATGAAATATGCCACAAAAATCGCCCATGTCAACAAACGCTTAACGCACCATCATCTCAATAGCCAAAACAGTCTAAAGCATCAATGTGACCACTTCTGTGAAGTTGAGATGTTTAATCAATTTAAAGGGGAGATATCATGATTGAACTACTCTCTTATGATTTTATTCAAAATGCTTTAATTGCTGGACTTTTGGTCTCTATGGCTTCAGGAATTATTGGCTCTTTGATCGTTGTCAATAGAATGGTATTCTTAGCAGGGGGTATTGCTCACACCGCTTATGGAGGTATTGGTACTGCTGTCTTTTTGGGACTTCCTATCTTTTTAGGTGCTTCTGTTTTTGCTGTAATCGCAGCACTAATTATTGCTGCTATTACATTAAAACATCGTGAACGAATGGATACTTTTATTGGTCTTATGTGGGCGGTGGGGATGGCTATTGGGGTGGTACTTATCGATCTTACACCAGGATATCAAGCAGACTTTATGAGCTATCTCTTTGGCTCTATTTTGGCGGTGAGTCAATCTGATATCTACTTTATGGCTACTCTTTTGGCTATTATTGGATTTATTGTAACCTTTTGGTATCGAGATATTCTCGCTGTCTCCTATGATAGCGAATATGCCAACTTACGAGGTATCAATGTTGGTTTTTTCTATACCCTTATCTTGACGCTCTCTGCGCTCACTATTGTTGTTGCGATTAAAGTAGTAGGATTGATTTTGGTTATTGCACTCTTAACTATCCCTGTCTATATTGCAGAGAGACTCTCCACCACTCTCTATGGCATGATGCTTTTATCTGCACTCTTCTCCTCTATCTTTACGCTTATTGGACTTTGGTTCTCTTATCGTTTTGATATCGCTTCAGGAGCTTCAATTATCCTTGTCTCAGCATTTTCACTCTTTCTGTTTCTGCTTATCAATAGATTAAGATTAGTTTAAAATTAAGTATAAAGTGCTATAATCTTGACACAATTTATCACAAAAGGTTTTCATCTAATGAGAGAGAAATTTAATAAAATACTTTTATCAATTTTTATGGTGACAAATATCGCTCAGGCAAGCAGTACAGATGGTATCACAAAACTTTACCAGTTTGTAGGGATTCAAGGTGGGATAAGTGATTATGATGGTATTTCAGCACCTACCGTTTCAGTCAAATATGGTCAACAGAGTCCTCTTTGGAGAACGGCTATCTCTTATAACTTTGCAAAAGACTCTGACAATACCTTTCAAAGTATCATCGCACAGGTTGATCGAGGTGTTTTAACAGAACTTTTTGAGAGTGTTTCCTTTAAACCCTATATTGGATTTTCATTGGGTGTTATCGAACATCGAAATAGCAATAACAAGGTCTCTTCAGATCGAGGATACCTTTATGGTCTTAATACAGGAGTAAACTACATACTCAATAACGATTTTGATTTGGATCTTAGTTATCGTTATATGTGGAGTGATCAATTAAAGTATATTGAAAATACCAATAACCTATCTCTCTCACTTCACTACTATTTTGATTAGAGATTTAGCTATAATACGCCTCATTTAACTATTTGGAGCAGATATTGTCACTCTTTTCTTATCAAACAATAAAAAGTATTCTCTTTCGCTTTGATCCTGAGACAGCACATAGTATCGCTGGATTGGGTCTGCGATCTTTGGCGTATGCCCCTATCTTACTTAGGGCATTAAAAAATCACTACTTTGTAACTCACCCATCGATTCATCAGAAGATTTTTGGCATTGATTTTGCCAATCCTGTAGGTTTAGCTGCTGGGTTTGATAAAAATGGGGAGTATATCACAGCTACGCCAACACTTGGATTTGGCTATACAGAGATTGGTACCATTACCCCTTTGCCACAAGAGGGAAATCCCAAACCAAGGCTCTTTCGTCTCAAAGAGGAGCGATCGATCCAAAATGCCATGGGATTCAACAATCATGGAGCAGAGTATATGGTCAAACAACTCAACAAACTCTACTTCTTTGATTACCCTATAGGAATCAATATAGGCAAAAACAAAGTCACCCCTGAAGAGAGAGCATTAGAGGATTATGAGCATCTTCTTCATACCTTTAAGGAGTATGGAGATTATATTGTTATCAATATCTCCTCTCCCAACACCCCAGGGCTAAGAGATCTACAAAATGAGCAATTTATTACCGATCTCTTTGATATGGCAAAAACCATTACAAAACAACCCATCTTTCTCAAAATTGCACCCGATATGAGTAGCGAAGATGCCATTACACTCTGCCATGCAGCGATTAATGCAGGAGCATCTGGAATTATTGCTACCAATACTACCATTGACTACTCCTTGAGCAGAGATGCCAAAGATTTTGGAGGTATCTCAGGTGCATTGCTTCGTGAAAAATCCTATCAACTCTTCATGACAATAGGCAAAGAGTTTCACGACAAAACAACCCTAATCTCAGTAGGAGGTATAGAGAGTGCAGAAGATGCTTATGAGCGTATCAAAGCAGGTGCTTCACTTATCCAAGTCTACTCCATGCTTATCTATAATGGTCCAAAGATGATCAAAGAGATCAATCAAGGAGTTATCAAACTACTCAAAGCAGATGGATACAACCACATCTCTGAAGCCATAGGAGCAAAATGGCGATAGATATCGCCATTTAATAAAAAAAATAAATTTTTTTCTAAACAAACGATAACACTTCAATAACACTTTGATGCTACACTTCTGTGAAAATTTATGATAATATACTTTTTTTTAATATCAAAAAGGATAAGCATCATGCTTCTAAAGTATCTTCTATTTATACTAGCTATCTGGACTCTACCTACTTTTGCTGAGAGAATAAGCTTCCCCTCTACTGAATCAAATAACTCAAAAAACTACTATATTGATCATCGAAGCGAGATCAATGATATTGTATTAAACAAAAATGCTCAATGGATCTTCACCGCATCAAAAGACAAAGTTGCTCGTCTATGGTCAACAGAGTCATCCAGGCTCATCAAGATCTTCAAAGGATCCAATAGCCCATTAACAAACATCGCACTAAGTAATAATGAGAAGTTACTTGTTGCAGGAAATAGCTCAGGAGAGATACTCTTGTGGGATATTAATAGCCAAGAGCTTCTTCATAAATGGGATGCTCATAATGGTACAATAACTGCTACACTATTTGACCCAAATGACCATCTAATCTATACAGCATCAACAGACAGAAGCATCAAAATTTGGAATCAATTCCAAGATGAAGCGATTGAGACCATCGAAAATGCTCATGATGAGTCTATTAATGCACTTGCTATCCACCCAAATGGGAAATGGATCATATCCGCATCAGATGACGATACAATCAAAGTTTGGGATACCCATAATGCCACATTAATAAAATCCTATCGTAATAAGAGCAATAACCCTTCATCTCTTGCCATCTCTCCTAATGGAAAATATTTTGCTTCAGGATCAGAAGATAACCACATTAGAGTTTGGAGCCTGAAACAAAATAGACTACTAAAAACTTTTCGAGGACACCATAGCGGTATCAATGATCTCTGCTTTACCCCTGATAGCTCAAAACTAATCTCTGCCTCTGGCTCTTTTTATGGTAAAGGGGATAATAGTATCAAAATATGGGATATCAAAAAGAGGAAATTGATCAAAACCCTACAAAAAAGTATCTACCACATCAATGCTCTGGGCATTGATCAAGAGGGTAAATATCTCGCCTCTGCCACCCAAGATGGCACACTCTATCTCTGGTCACTCTCTCAAAGCAAATTAGAAAAGAGAATCAGTGGCAATAGCAGTCAAGTCAATAGTATAGATCTCTCCAAAGATGGACGATACCTACTATCAGGCTCCAATGACCATACGGTTCGTCTATGGGATATCCAAGAGAGTAGACTACTCCAAGAGTTCAAAGGACAAAAAAGTCCTATACGCACCGTCTCCTTTAGTGGAAATGAGCAGTATGTTGTGGCAGGTTCAGGTAGACGCAATGGAGATCTTGGGTACAGTATCAAAATCTATCATATCAAAAACAAAAAACTACCAAAAACACTCAAGAGTGATCGCTATATCAATACGCTAGATGTGAGTGTAGGTCGCTATGTTCTTGCCTCACTAGAGGACTCTTATGATCTCAAACTTTGGGATACCAAACGACGACATAGACTAATAACGCTAAAAGATCATCTAGGACAGATTAACGCCGTAGCAATTAGCAGAGATGGCACCTATCTAGTCTCTGGATCAGAGGATAAAACCATCAAACTTTGGCGACGAAAAAACAGAAGATTAATCTATACCTTCAAAGGACATCAAGGAGCCATTAATGGTGTGGCTATCACCAAGGATGATCGATTGGTTATCTCCACCTCAGAGGATAAAACCATCAAGATATGGAATAGAAAAAAGGGTCTATTGATTAAGAGCCTTCAGACAAAAGAGCCAATAACAGCAATGGATATCAGTGATAATGGAGACTATATTCTTACAGCAGAGGGCAAAGATCTTTACCTAAGAGAGAGCAGTAGTGGTACGGTTTTGGAGATATTTCATGGGGCTACTGCACCTATACGCTCAGTTGCAATAAGCAACCATGCCAAGAGAGTTCTTGCTACTTCAAACGATACTATTTTACTCTGGAATAGGGAGAATCCCAAGAAAGTTGCCAAACGCTTTATTGGAGCATCTGATGGGCAATGGGTTGTTTTTGATGAGGAAAAAAAGGAAATTTACAAAAAAGATTATGGAAATTTGCTCTATTTAAGAGATTTTTGATTGATCTTTTGATATAAACTCTGCTCTTAATTCAACAAAGGATTTCGCAATATTCAAGCTATTTCTCTTTTTATATTTTTGTGTTACTCTTTATACTATGGAGGGGGTTTCTTTAGATAAAAATAGTGCATCACCTAAAGAGCTACTCCCTCTATCAGAGATCTATATTGATCATAACCATAGTTTAACCATTGAGAGTATCAAAAATCAGCGATTTAGCAAAATTACCCAAAGAAAATTGGGGTTTGGCTACTCTCCTGATATCGATGTATGGATTCGCTTCAAACTCAGCAACAAGAGCGATAAAAAAATTAATAAAATTATCGAATATGCAAATCCACTCACCTCAAAGATTGAGCTATTTAGTGAAGAGAAACTATTAAAAAGAGATGGGCTACTCTATTTCTCTATCGATAGAGAGACACTTAACCCCAATTTCAAAATTACACTCAATCCCCATGAGTCAAAAATATTTTACATCAAAGCTTCCTCTCATATAACAACATTAATTATTCAACTCAAACTTTGGGATCCCAAACTATTTTTCAAAAAAGAGATCAAACATCAATTTATATTAGCGATGTTCTTTGGAGCAATAAGCATTATTATTCTCTATAATCTTCTTATCTATCTCTCAATCAAAGATCGTAGCTACCTCTACTATGTGCTCTTTTTTATGGGGATTACACTTCATCATCTTATCTATAAAGGGGTGATGAGTCTCTATCTACTCCCCTCTGATATGATGCGTTATCTCATAGAGTTCTCATCACTAATTGTTGCCTTTCCAACATTTGCACTGGCTCTCTTTACACAGTCTATTTTAAATCTCAAGCAGTATCCAAGGATTAATAAACTACTCAATTTTTATCTTTTGATCTCTCCTCTTTTGATACTTTTTATCCATGAACTAGATATTACTAAGTACCGTAACCTCCCTTCAATAATACTGCTTTTGTTGCTCTTTTTGATTACCAACTATACCCTAATCAAAAAAAATCGACAGGCATATTTTATCATTGCAGGGTGGTTGCTCTTTTTGACTTCAGGTCTCTTTATGTACCTCTCTAGTCTGGGGCTTTATGATATCTTCTCTATCTCCCCTTATTATATAGAGATTGCACTAATTGTAGAGTCTTTGATCTTCTCCTTTTCACTAGCAGAGAGAATCAATCAACTCAATCAAGAGAAAATTAGACTACAAAACAATCTAATTGATTATCAAAAACAAGAGCAGATAACACTCTTTAGACAGGTAGAGCAACAGACCTACAAGCTCAAACAGAGCCTAGAGGAGAAGGAGTTGCTTATCAAAGAGCTTAATCATCGTGTCAAAAACAGTATCCAAACCATCGTGGCATTTTTGCGACTACAGATAGATGAGATTGAGGATAAGAGGGTTGAAGATATTCTCAAAACACTAGAGAATCGTGTTATGGCAATAAGCCACCTCTATGCACTACTCTATACCAAAGATCACCTCTCTTTTGTCAATACCTATGAATACTTCTCTGCTATTATTGAGGATATTGAGAGTTGTTACTCCCCTTCTTCTGTCCATATAGATTTTGATGTTGCCAAACATATCAAATCTGAACATGCTATCTATTGTGGGTTTATTCTCAATGAAGCAATTACCAATGCGTTTCAACACGCTTTTATAGAGAGAAAAAAAGGTACAATCTCCATTCAACTCAAAGAGAAAAATCATGGAGATTTTAAACTAATAATCAAAGATAATGGTGTAGGATACAACAAAGAAGAGAAGAGAGATACACTAGGATTGACAATTATTGAGACATTAGTAGTTACACAACTCAAAGGCTCTTTGGAGATCAATACAGATCATGGGGTAGAGATAATCGTAATATGGAGGGAAAATGGCGATAGAGAAGATTAATATTTTAGTAGTTGAAGATGAAGCACTGGTTGCTTTGGAGATCAAACGCGCTATTGATAAGATAGGCTTTACCATTATTGATATGGTTACAAATTATGATGATGCACTCAAAAGCATCAAGGAGAACAACCCTGATCTTATTCTTCTTGATATTAACCTCAAAAATAGTTGCGATGGTATAGAGATTGCCAAGCAGACAAAAGATACTCCTATTGTCTATCTTACTGCCTATACAGATGATGAGACCTTACAACGTGCCATGCAGACCAATCCAATTGGCTATCTGGTCAAGCCTTTTAAACGAGAAGATCTCAAATCTGTTCTCTTTCTCTCTTTGTATAAGCTCAAACAACACCCATCCATTACCACCTCTCTTATGAAGCTTGGTAATGGCTACTGCTATGATACAGAGAACAGGAACCTTTTTTTTAATGATTTCCCCATTAAACTTAGTAGCAAGGAGAAGACCTTGCTTGAACTGCTTATCGAAGCACGAGAGACGATTATCCCTTTTGGTGTGCTAGAGGAGCATATTTGGGGAGGGAACCCTGTATCTGAAGGCTCTTTGCGTGTACTACTCCATAGATTAAGAGGGAAGATGGAGTATAAACTCATCGAGACCATCCCCTCCTTTGGTTGTCGCCTAAGACTACCAAATTAAGCACTTTTTGGCTCTTCCAAAAAGAGTTTTTTGAAAAAGTTAGATATCTTTAAAATATTCCAAGAGGTAATCACAAAAGTATTATCAAGATGACCATAGGTGTGCAATCTCTCTTCAATATAAAAGCCTCCAAAACGATTATAGAGTTTGAAATGATCATCTTTGATAACTGAGATAGAGGCATCTAATCCATTTTGCTTAATCACAAAATATACCCCCTTAGTTAACAACTTAAACTCCAAGTTCAATCCACTGCTTTGATGTTCAATTACCAGACGAGAAACCTCTGCTAATCTCTTTTTGGTAGTTCTAAGATAATCTAGGGAGTAGTTTTTGTCAATGGGGAGTTTTTTGTCTGAATCAAAAATCAAACGACAAGTTCCCGTAATAACCCCCTCTTTTTTGGTATATAAAATAGCGGCATTCTCATCAAAAGTATCAAAATTCAATCCCTCAATAATATCAGGAAACTCACTATTATAATTGAGTTTTGTATAGATTCTGCTTCGTAATACAAAGATCTCGATAAGCTCTTTTGGGGTGGTTACAAGGTGAAGATTTGGTGTGCTTTGATCAAATTTTAGTGATCGATTAAAGGCGATTACTCTGCTTATTAGTTCAAATAAGTTTTTTTTTAGAATCCTCTTGAATCTTAATACCAAAAGCATTAAGTGCCTGATCGATTTGAAGTTCAAAAATAACTTGATTGTGTTCTCTATTGAGATTTGTCATGATTAATCCTTTAAAATTTAGTTTGCAAATTAAATTTTTGCAAAAAGATTATGACAAATCTCTGTGATAATTAGTGTTACAATTTTTGTAACGTTAACTGTAACAAAAAAATTCTATAATTACGATAGATAGAGCCATAGGGAGAAGGACATTGTATCTATGAAAACCATAGCTATCTTAAATGAAAATGAATCAGATATAGATAGTCTACTCTATATTTTAGGAAATCATTATGATATTTTGATTGCACTCAATATCACAGAAGCGATTGAACTTTTGGAAGAGGAGAGTATTGATCTCTTTTTGGTTAGTTTGGATCTAACTGATCAACAAGGGGTCAACTATTTCAAGATACTACTCAATCAAAAAAAAATCCCAACCATTTTTAGTACAGAAAAGAGTAATCAAACAGACCAAACGATAAATCTTATCATTAAATCCTTTAATGAAGAAGAACTACTTACCAAAATAGAGCAGTTGCTATAGATAGAGTTGAGAGTTTAATATTTTTTGGTTAGAATATCATCTTTCTAACAACTGTAGAGGATAATAATAATGATAAAAAAAACAGTTATAATGATGATAACAACAGCAGGACTTTTGATGGCAAACTCACTACCAAAACACTATACAAAAACCCTAAAAAATGGGCTACAAGTTGTAGCTATTCCAATGAAGAATGACTCCAATGTCATTACCACAGATATCTTTTATAAGGTCGGCAGTCGTAATGAGGTGATGGGGAAGAGTGGGATCGCTCACATGCTAGAGCATCTAAACTTCAAATCAACCAAAAATTTAAAGGCAGGTGAATTTGATAAAATTGTCAAATCCAAAGGAGGCGTAAATAATGCCTCTACCTCTTTTGATTATACCCACTATTTTATCAAATCCTCTGCTGAGAATATTGCTACTTCTATGGAGCTTTTTGCAGAGCTTATGGAGAATCTAAATCTCAAAGATGAGGAGTTTCAAGTCGAACGTGATGTGGTAGCAGAGGAGCGACGGGTACGCACCGACAATCCACCCATTGGCTATCTCTACTTTAGACTCTTCAACACCCACTATGTAGCACACCCCTACCACTGGACACCCATTGGATTTATGAGTGATATTCAAAGCTGGAGTATTGATGATATTCGAGCGTTTCATGCAAAATACTATCAACCCAACAATGCCATTGTTATCGTTACAGGTGATATCGATAAAGAGCGAGTATTCCAAGAGGCCGAAGCCAAATTTGGTAAGATCAAAAATCACACCAAAATCCCAGAGATCCACCCTATTGAACCCAAACGTGATGGTAGTATCAGAAAGATCATTCACAAAGAGAACAACACCATTGACACCATTGCCATTGCCTATCCTATTCCCAACTATGAACACCCTGATCAAGTGGTACTCTCTGCTATCTCAGAGATATTAAGCTCAGGGAAGAGCTCTCGACTACACAAAGAGATTATCGACAAAAAACAGATGGCAAATCAGGTCTATGGCTACAATATGGAGCTTACCGATGATGGGATTTTCCTCTTTATGGGATTGGCAAACCCAGATGTCAAGATCGAAGAGCTTGAGAAGGCGATTCATGAAGAGATCAACAAAATTAAAAAAGGAGAGATCACCCAAGAGGAGCTAGAGAAGGTCAAGATCAATGCCAAAGCAGACTTTATCTATTCACTAGAAAGCTCTTCAAGTGTCAACTCTCTTTTTGGCTCCTATTTGGTACGGGGAAATATAAAACCTTTACTTGAATATGAAGAGAATTTGGATAAAATTACACTTGAGATGGTCACCAAAGTAGCCAACAAATATTTTGATGATGACCTAGCAACCACAATAATACTTAGGAAAAGTAAATGAGTAATTTAATTACAGGAGCGACAACCGCACTAATCACCCCTTTTAAAAACGGATCACTAGATGAGGCAACATTTGGAGCATTAATCAAACGGCAGATTGATAATGGTATTGATGCCGTCTGTCCCGTAGGTACAACCGGAGAGAGTGCCACGCTTACCCATGATGAACATAAACGATGTATTGAGATCGCTGTAGAGGTTTGTAAAGGAACCAATACCAAAGTTTTGGCTGGTGCAGGAAGTAATGCCACTCATGAAGCCATTGAAATTGCCCAACATGCAGAGAAGATTGGGGTTGATGCGATTTTTTCAGTGAGTCCTTATTACAACAAACCTAGCCAAGAGGGTCTCTATCAACACTACAAAGCCATTGCCAAATCAGTAGAGCTTCCCTTTATGCTCTATAATGTCCCTGGTAGAACAGGTGTTGATATTAGTGCAGATACGGTCTGTCGACTTTTTGATGATGTTGAGAATATCTTTGGGATCAAAGAGGCAACAGGATCTATAGAGCGTACAGTAGAGTTGCTCTCTAAACGCCCTGATCTTTATGTATTCTCTGGGGATGATGCCATCGATTATCCTATTTTGGCAAATGGTGGGCGAGGTGTCACCTCTGTAACCTCCAACCTTCTGCCCGATAGAAAATCAGAGTTGGTACATCTCGCTCTTAAGGGAGATTTCAAAGCATCCAAAAAAATCAATGATGAACTCTATGAGATCAACAAAGTAATGTTTTGTGAGAGCAACCCCATCCCCATCAAAGCAGCCATGTATATTGCAGGACTCATAGAGAGACTAGAGTATCGATTACCACTACTCTCTCCTAGTGCTGAGAATATGAAAAAGATTGAAGCAGTCATGAAAAACTATACAATTGTAGGAGCATAAATGTCAAATAATAGAGGCAAAACCGTCGTTATAACAGGGGCTACCAAAGGGATAGGAAGAGCCATTGCAGAGAAGTTTGCACAAGAGGGTGTCAATGTGGCTTTTACCTATAACTCAAACAGAGAGATAGCCAATGAGATAGCTTCACATTTGGAGGCTACTTACAATATAAAGGCAAGAGCTTATCCTCTTAATATATTAGAACTCGATGAGTTTAAACCCCTCTTTTTGGCTATTGATAAAGATTTTGATCGAGTTGATTTCTTTGTCTCTAATGCTATGATCTATGGGCGTTCTGTTGTTGGTGGATATAGTAAGTTTATGCGTCTAAGACCCAAAAAAGGGCTAACCAATATCTATACCGCTACAGTTGGTGCTTTTGTCGCAGGTTCACAAGAGGCTGCCAAACGGATGGAAAAAGTAGGCGGAGGAAGTATCATTACCCTAAGCTCTACAGGAAACCTAGTCTATATAGAGAACTATGCAGGACATGGAACCAACAAAGCAGCAGTCGAGGCGATGAGTCGCTATGCAGCAGCTGAGCTTGGAGAGATGGGAATTAGAGTCAATGCCGTCAGTGGAGGACCAATCGATACCGATGCACTCAAAGCCTTTACCAACTATGAGGAGGTCAAGGCAGAGACCATTAAACGCTCGGCCCTTAGTCGAATGGGATCTCCTGAAGATTTGGCAGGTGCTGTCTACTTTTTGTGTACTGATGAGGCGTCGTGGATTACAGGACAGACCCTTGTAGTAGATGGTGGAACAACATTTAAATAAAAGATGTTGCTATTGGGTATTTCCCCCGAAAATACCCTGTTATGTATCTCGTATATAACCAATTAAATCCCATTTTGATGGTGTTCTCGGGGAAAGCACCCTACGAGGAAACCTCTTTATGCAAAATAATAAAATTGTAAATATTCCAAACATTTTGGCGTTTATTCGTCTTCTTTTAGCCCCTATTATGTTTATGTTACTAATCAACCAAGATGCCTCTATCTTTGAAGGCATACACACCTCATGGCTCAACTACTTTGCGGCTTTTATCTTTGTGCTTGCCTCTGCAACAGATTTTTTTGATGGGTATATTGCACGCACCTTTAATCAGATCACTACTATGGGAAAGATTCTTGACCCATTAGCAGACAAGATGCTTACTTTGGCTGGTTTTTTAGGATTAATGATGCAAGAAATTGCCTCCCCTTGGGCAATATTTTTGATTCTTACTCGCGAACTTTTTATTACAGGACTTCGGGTCTCTGCCATAGCAGAAGGGATTGATATCGCTGCTTCATGGATGGGGAAGGTCAAAACTGTCATACAGATGATTGCTATAGGATTTTTGTTGATGCGATGGGAAGGGGGAGAGATTTTATTATGGATAGCTGTTGTGCTTACCCTCTACTCTGGATATGAGTATGTTAGGGATTTTTTTAAAAAGGTGTCGTTATAATCAACAACACCTCTTCTGTATCAATTAAGCATAAAGTTTAGCAATATAACTCTCATAGAGAGCCTCTGCTTCTACTAGTGCATTCACTGATGCCTCATTAAGTCTTCCCTCTTTGGTGATAGGAGTCATAATTAACTTCTCAACTCTATCCATCAATCTATCGGTATCACGCATAATCTGCTGTGAAGTAAGATGATATTCACTGCTATCTTCAAGCTGACCTTCAATATGAAGAATACGCTGAAGTTTAGCATTCTCTTCATCCAATAGGACTCTATAGTTCTCTAAAAGTGGTGTAACTTTATTGATATGAGCATCGATACGCTCCATCTCACTTTTTGACTCTTTTTGTTGCTCAACATAAGTATGAGATCGCTCATAAGTATTTTTAGCTACTTTAAAGTTTTTGCTCTCTTTAAGCATTACTCGTAATTTATAGACCATATATCCAACAAAAAGGGCAGATAGCCCAACCGTTGCCATACCAAACTGTGCATTACCCTCTCCACCAGTCATACCGCCACCAATCCATGAGAATAGAGGAGTAAGCTCTTCAAGCGTAGGCGGTGTCTCTAATATCTTTTGAGGGTCAAGTGCTGTACCTGTTTTTTGTGCCGCAACATATATCCATCCAACCAATGTGGCAACCATAGAGATAATTGCCAAGATAAATCCTGTAAAACCCCCTGAGCTAAGACTGCTAACACGTACATCTTCAGTAGTAGTAGTCCCTAATGAGATCTCAAATGGCTCATCTGGTAACTCTTGATTATAATCATACCCTACCTTCTCCAATAGGCTCATGGAGTGTGTAATAGTTGTATTGCTCAATGTCAACTTTTCTTTCTCAAAAACAGCTACATTTTGAGCCACAACGCTTTGTATCTCTTTAACCTCTTTATCTGCTTGATTAATTAACTCCTCAGCCTCCTGCATCATTGCTTTGGACTCTTCATTTTTAGTCAGAGTTTTTTTAATCTTCTCCTCTTTTACTTCCTCAGACTCCTCCTCTGCCACATCATCCAGAGAGACTTGACTCTTCTCTTCTGATACCGACTGCTCTTCCATCTCTTTGAGATCACTCATTGTATTTTGATTTCCCATTAATTTACCTTTCATTTTATTGATTTAAGTTTGTAGCCCATTTTATCATAATTATTCTTTGGTATAATACATAAAAAAAACAGGATTTTTATGGGTATCACTATTGCACTCTTAGTATTATCATTTTTAATATTTTTTCACGAACTTGGTCACTTTAGTGCCGCACGACTTTTTGGTGTACAAGTAGATGTATTTAGCATCGGTTTTGGAAAGAAGATTTTTACCAAACAGATTGGCAAAACAGAGTGGAGAGTCTCGATGATCCCCTTGGGAGGGTATGTCAAGATGAAAGGTCAAGATGATACCAACCCCACTGCCATCAATCACGATGAGGAGAGTTATACCCAAAAGAAGCCATGGCAGAGAATTATCATTCTTTTGGCAGGTCCATTTGCCAATTTTTTTGTGGCATTTTTACTCTATTTTGGTATATCACAAATAGGCACCTATCCTTCACCACTCTTTAATTATAGTCACTACATCCCCCCCACAATTGGGACTTTTTCGGAGGATTCTCCTGCTAGGGAGGCAGGATTAAAGATTGGTGACACTATTTTAAGTATCAATCAAGTATCCATTAAGAAATGGGAGGATATAGGGGAAATTATTCAGAGAGAAACCACACCATTACACTGTACCATTTTACGAAACAACCAAGAGATAATAGTAAATATTCAACCCATTATTAAAAAACAGCAAAACAGATTTGGTGAAGAGATTGAACGTAAACTTATTGGTATTGCTCCTAAGATAGACCAAAAACCTCTTAGCTTTACTATTGCAGAGGGGGTTGACTTTGCATGGGCAGAGACCCTTCATGCCTCAACCCTAATTTTTCAGAGTATTCAGAAACTTTTTACGGGAGCAGTACCTGCTAATCAACTTGGAGGAGTTGTCTCTATTGTTGATATTACTGCAAAAGCAAGTGCTTCAGGAATTATTGCGCTGTTACTCTTTACCTCACTTATCTCTGTTAACCTAGGAGTACTTAACCTACTTCCCATCCCTGCACTAGATGGAGGGCATGTGATGTTTAATCTCTATGAGATTATTCGAGGTAAAGCCCCTAACGAAGAGGTCATGTATAAATTAACCATTATGGGATGGGCTATTTTGCTCTCACTTATGTTGTTAGGACTCTACAACGATATCAATAGACTATTAGGATAAAATAATGAAAAAAATATTACAAAAAAATTTAGATGAAGTCATCTGGAATATAGAACAGGCTCGTGTTTCGGTAAGTGAACACCATATTGTCAAACTTGTGGCTGTAGGCAAATACAGTGACGAGCAGAGTATTGCTACACTCTATGAGCTTGGACAGAGGGCTTTTGGTGAAAATCAAGTTCAACAACTTCAAACCCGAACCCAAAACCTCAAAGATCTGCCATTAGAGTGGCACATGATAGGAACCCTCCAACGCAATAAAATCAACAAGCTATTGGATCTTCGTCCCACTCTTTTGCAATCATTAGATTCATTAAAATTGGCACAAGCCCTCAATCAACGCCTCCAAGAGCGTCAAGAGCGTCTCAATGCTCTTTTGCAAATCAATGCATCCAACGAAGAGAGCAAATCGGGTGTTACAACAGATGAAGCCATTGATATCTACCAAACAATACAGGAGTCTTGCCCACATATTAATCTCAAAGGGATCATGAGTATCGGTGCTCATAGTGAGAATCAACAAGAGATTCAAAAGAGTTTTGAGCAGAGTTATGCTATCTTTGATTCTCTCAAAAAATCAGGAGCAACTATCTGCTCTATGGGCATGAGCCATGATTATGAACTTGCTATTAAATGTGGCTCAAACTTGGTTCGTATTGGCTCAAAAATTTTCAAATAAAAAGAGGGGGGATAGGCATGAGACAACTAATACACTACTACAAAAATTTTGAAAACTTTGATCAATGGTGTCAAGAACATCAACCCATTAATTCAGATAAACTACTTATTGAGATTAACTACCCCAATAGTAATTTATTGGAGCTACAAATACTTCTCAATGAGTTAAAAGAGAAATTTTCAGAAGCAACTATTATCGGTATGCAGAGCTTTGGCTCATTCAAGGAGCATGCTGTTTCAGATCTCAATATTAATCCTGTCATCTCTATGATGGAGTTTACCAATAGTAGCATCTCCTCTTTAGTACTAGATCTCTCAGGCAACTATGTCAAGGGAGCCAAAGAGGATTATCTGATAGACTTTATGGAGGTGGAGAGTTATTTGCAACCAGATACCCAAGCCATTGAGATACTCTCTAGTTACAATACCAAGCACACCTCCTCTTTGATTAATAAACTAGGAGAGACCTTTTCTCATTTAAAAATTTTTGGCGGTGGTGCTACTGTTACCTCTTCTTGGGGGACTTCAAAACCATTTGTTTTTCATAATGGTAATATCTATCACAAAGCAGTCATTTTAACCTTCTTACATGGAGAGAACCTTGAGGTTAATCTCTATCAAGCTTTTGACTGGAAGCCTATTAGTAAAAAGAAGAAGGTTAGCAAAGTAAAAGAGTCCTCTCTTTTAAATATGGATAATAGTCCCGCTCTGGATATCTATAAAAAGTACTTCCCAAATATTGAAAAAGATCAATCGGTCTTTTTTCAAGTTCCTCTCTATATTACCAAGGGAAATATCTCCTATACGGTTCATATCTTAGATACCGATACCAAAAATCAGAGCCTTATCACCTCTCAAAACCTACAAGAGGGAGATATTGTTCAACTCTCTATTGGAAACTATAATGATATGATGAACCGAACCAAGGAGATCTATGAATTTCTCTCCGAAACACCAGCGGAGGGGCTCTGGATAGGATCGTGTATCTCTTATGAGTATGGATTTAGAATCCCTATTAACTACTATATATCCAATATCAAAAGTAACAACCACATTTTTGGGTATGTTACATCTCAAGAGTATTTCAATGGAGAGAATCAACCCAATACCTATCACAATCAAACCTTTATTATGGCGGCTATTACTGAATCCTCTAGCAACTATATAGAGTTAGTTGAGTATAAGGAGGAGAATATTACCCCCTTTGAGATAGCCAATAAGAATCTCTACTCTATTATGCACAAAACTGCCAATGAGCTTAACCGCCTGACCGAGAACCTAGAGATTCGTGTCAACCAACGTACCAAAGAGCTTAAAGTACTTAATGATGATCTTCAGGTAAGAATTAATGATGCTGTTCGCAAAGTAAATCGCCAAAATGCTATTATGACACAACAAGCCCGTCTCGCTTCAATGGGAGAGATCTTGGAGAATATTGCTCACCAGTGGCGACAACCACTCAATACCGTCTCATGGATTATGAACGATACCCTGATCAAAGCCCAACTAGGAAAATCAGATGAGATAGATATCGAAGAGATTGCACAAAAGGTCAATAACTCCATTCAATTTCTCTCTAACACTATTGAGGATTTTAGACGTTATGTGGATCGATCTGACATGGCACAGACTTTCAATCTCAAAGAGACCATCAACTCAACAGTGATGCTGATCAAAGAGACCTTGGCAAAATCAAAAACAGAAGTTAAAATTGACTGTGCAGATGACATTAGCTACAAGGGGTATGAGAATGATTTTAAACATGTCATTATGAACCTACTCAACAATGCCCGAGATGCCTTTGAGGAGAAAGGGATTGAGAATGGAGTAATCTCTATTAGAGTCTATCATGAAAAAGAGAAACTTATTATCGCAGTACAAGACAATGCAGGAGGTATTCCAAAAGCCATTCTCAATAAAATTTTTGAACCCTACTATACCACCAAACACAAAACACAAGGAACAGGTCTAGGACTCTACATGAGTAAAAATATGATTGAGAGAGTCAATGGAACCATAGAGGCAATAAGTATCCTCAATCAAAAGACAACATTTATCATAAAGTTACCCAAAGAGGCTAAACTCCCATCTTCAAAAAGCTCCAAAGTAGCTTTGTCTCAAAACACAGAGGAGTAGATCTCCTCTATGGGACATAAGCAATAGTTGGTATTCCCATCCCTTCAGGCAATCCACACATCAAATTGGCGGCTACTAGTGCTTGGGAACTTGCTCCACGTAAGAGATTGTCAATAGCTGAATTAACAAAGAGTGCATTACCATTTTTGGCAGCAAAAATATCACAAAAGTGTGTTCCTGCTGTACTCTTAATATCCACAGGCTTCTCTCGAATACGAATAAAAGTATCATCCTCATAATGCTTTTTGAGAATCTCTAGCGGATCAATATCCTCTTTGAGTGTGGCATAGACAGAGACCAACTCACCACGAGTCGCAGGAATAAGATGTGGCACAAAATTGACACTCATCTTGACCCCTTGTATCTTCTCTATCTTCTCTGCAATCTCAGGAGCATGTCGATGCTTTAGTGGGTTGTAGGCAAATATATTATCGTTGATTGTGACAAAATGTGTCGTCTCACTTAGCCTCTTCCCTGCACCACTTACACCTGATTTGGCATCCACAAAGAGAGGAGCATCAGGATCAAGATAGGGAATAAAAGGCAAAATCCCAAGCAGTGTTGCAGTAGGATAGCAACCCGGTCCAGCGGCTAGATGCGCTTTTTTGAGATCCTCTCTATAGTATTCAATAAGTGCATAGACTGACATATCCAAATGCTCTTTGTCCTCATGTAAACAGTAGTGCTTCTCATAAGTCTCTAGCTCAAGCCTATAATCGGCAGAGAGATCTACTACTTTGACTCCTTGCTCGATCAATGATTTAGCAAATCCCATGGATGCTTTGTGAGGAAGTGCCAAAAAGACCAATTCACAATGCTCTACTACCGCCTCAACAGAGGCCTTCTCTACAGGAAAACTTATCACATCTACCAATGAAGGATGCAGTGATTCAATCACACTATCACCCATAGAGGTTGCCAAATATGTAAGCCTAAACTCAGGATGAGCAATCAACATCTTGATCAGTTCAAGTCCTGTATATCCACTGGCTCCTACCACACCTACTGAGATCATTATAACTCTATCTCTTTATAGAAGATAGCCTCGATATCAAATACCTTTTTGCCAGAAGGAAGCACAATTTCAACCTCATCTCCCTCCTCTTTGCCCATCAATGCTTTTGCCATGGGTGAGCCAATCGATATCAATCCCTTATCAGGATTGGACTCCTGCGTTCCCACAATGGTATAGGTTACTTCACTATCATCCTCTTGATCAATCAACTCAACTGTAGATCCAAAGCTCACACGCTCATGTGCCAATGTCGAAGGATCTATCACATGTGCCCGTCCAATTAAATCGGTTAGATCAATAATTCTTGCCTCCATCAACCCCTGTTTGTCTTTGGCTGCATGATACTCAGCATTCTCCTTGAGATCACCCAACTCTCTAGCTGTATCGATTACTTTGGCAATTGCTGCACGCTCTACTGTTTTGAGCTGTTCTAACTCTTTGGATAATCTATCAAATGTTGCTTTTAACATTGGTTCTTTTTGCACGATACTTCCCTTAAATAGATAATTTTAATTTGGACTTATTATACCATAGAGAGATGAAAAAGTATAATATCCTCAGGTTACTCTTCTATCTCTTCTATAATGATTAAAGTTTTATTTCAACAAATTGATCTCTTTGTTAGTATGAAAATATAAAAAATAGGGTTTTTGTGAAGTTGTTTCATGTTAGAATCCACTAAATCAACATTAGGTATTTTTTTGAAAACGATTACGATTATTGATACTTTTGGATTCTTTTTTCGCTCCTATTTTGCGCTTCCTCCTCTGCGTAACGCTGATGGTTTTCCTACGGGGCTCTTGACAGGATTTATTAATCTAATTGATACACTGCGTCGAGATCATGATACGGACTATTTGGTCTTTGCGCTCGATAGCAAAGGATCAACCTTTCGTAGTGAGATCTATCCCAAATATAAAGCCAATCGTCCTGCACCTCCTGAGGATCTGATCAAGCAACTCCCTATTGCGATCGATTGGATAGCACAGATGGGGTTTGCTCATCTTGCAAAGGAGGGGTATGAGGCGGATGATGTGATTGCTACTGTGGCGAAGTTTGCCAAGGAGCAGGGGTTGAAGGTTCGGATTCTCTCTCATGACAAGGATCTCTATCAGATAATAGAGGATGGGCGTGTGGTGATCTATGATGCCATCAAACGCCAAGAGATTGATGAGCAGGGATGTATCGATAAGTTTGGGGTTGCTCCCAAAGATTTTGTCAATTTCCAAGCGATACTTGGGGATAGCTCGGACAATGTTCCAGGGGTCAAAGGGATTGGGCAAAAGGGAGCTAGTAAACTTATCAATACCTATCATACTCTTGAAGCGATCTATGATGATATCGAAAATTGTGGTACGGCTCGAACTCAGAAGTTGCTCTTGGAGAGTAGGGATCAGGCATTTTTGTCTCGTGAGTTGGTCAAAATGCGTACCGATATTTTCAAAGATCTTGATCTGGAGAGTTTCGTTTTTGAGGAGAAGAACTATCTTGGTTGTCTGATTGAGGAGTTTGAACGTTTTGAGATGAAACAGGCGATCAAAAAAGCCAAAGTTGGAATGGTAGATAAGGATCTCAAAGTACAAAAGAGTGAACCAAAACTTAGCTTTGAGGCGATCACTTTAGATAACAAAGAGGCACTTTTTGGGGTGATTGATACCATTGATCAGGACTCTTTGGTCGCCTTTGATATCGAGACAACAGGGTTAGATACCAAAAGAGACAAACTCGTAGGTTTCTCCTTCGCACTTGATAGCAATCGTGCCTACTATGTTCCTATCGCACATAGCTATTTGGGTGTAACCCAACAGGTTGCCTTGGCAGATGCGATTGAAGCGATCCAAAGAATTTTACAAGCCAGAGTTATTGGACAGAATCTAAAGTTTGATCTCTCTTTGCTCTACTATCAACACCAGATATCCCCCATAACTCCTTATGCCGATACAATGATAATGGCATGGTTGCTCAATCCAGGAAGCAAAGTAGGACTTGACGCTTTGGCTCAGAGATTTTTCAAGTATGAGATGAGATCCTTTAAATCGATGGTCAAAAAGGGAGAGAGCTTTGCTAATGTAGATATCGAATCGGCAACTTTTTATGCCTCAGAGGATGCTTGGATGAGTTATCTGCTCTATGAGGCATTGGATGAGGCACTCGATCGTGCCTCTCTATCTCATCTCAAAGAAGAGGCATCCTCTTTGGAGTACCCCTTTATCAATGTATTAATTGCAATGGAGCAACGAGGAATTGGAGTAGATCAAGATCGATTGATCCAACTCAAAGAGCAACTTAGTAATGGATTGGCATCCTTGACCCAAGAGATCTATCGATTGAGTGGTAGTGAGTTTAATATCAAATCGACTCAGCAGTTGGGGGTGATCCTTTTTGAGACTTTGGGGCTTAAAGAGGGGAGACGAACCAAGAGAGGTTTCAGTACCAATGAGGCCGTCTTGCAGTCACTCAAGGAGGAGCATGAGATTATTCCCAAGATATTGGAGTATCGAAGCCTACAAAAGATTCTCTCAACCTATGTAGAGCCTCTGCTTAGATTATCAAAGAGTGATCCTTTGGGGCGTGTCTATACCTCCTTTTTGCAGACAGGAACTGCCACAGGAAGACTCAGTTCCAAAGATCCAAATCTACAAAATATTCCCGTACGCTCAGCACTAGGACGGAGTGTGCGTGAGGCATTTGTGGCTAAAGAGGGGTATAAGCTTTTGAGTATTGACTACTCTCAAATTGAGTTGAGACTCTTGGCTCACTTCTCCAAAGATCGTGCATTGGTTGAGGCGTTTCAAGAGGGGCAGGATATTCATATGGCAACAGCAATTAAGCTCTTTGGTAGAGAGGAGGCAGAGAGGAGACGTAATTTTGCCAAATCGATTAACTTTGGGTTACTCTATGGGATGGGAGCCAAAAAACTCTCCGAAGAGTTGAGTATAGATCGTGCAGAGGCAAAAGTGATTATCAAAAACTATTTTGACTCATTCCCTACCGTAAGAGAGTTTTTGTCGCAAATAGAGGATTCGGTCAAACGCATAGGGTATGTGGAGACAATTTTGAAGCGACGAAGGATTTTTGATTACGAAAATGCCAATGGTATGCAGAAGGCTGCTTTTTTGAGAGAGTCGGTGAATAGTCTGTTTCAAGGGAGTGCTGCTGATTTGATTAAGCTCTCTATGTTAGAGATAGAGACCTATATGCAAAGAGAGCAGATCGATGGGGCGATGCTACTACAGATACATGATGAGTTGATTTTTGAGATTGCTCAAGAGAGTGTCGATGAGGTAGCTATTAAACTCAAAGAGATTATGGAGGGTATTATGCCTTTAGAGGTACCTTTGGTCTGTTCTATTTCGATTGGAGAGAGTTGGGGGGAATTAAAATAGATACAAAGAGGCGTTATGATTCGCCTCTGAGTGCATTGATTTCAGCTCGTATTTTCTCCATTTCCAGACGCTCTCTTTCCCTTTTTAAATCAAATAGTTCCTCTTCTCGTACATGTCCCCTATGAGAGTAGAAACTAGATATCAAAAATCCAAAAAAGGATAAAATTGAGCTAATAAGTGAAGCTATCAATATAAAATCGTCATCGCCTGTTAGTTCAGGCTCTATGGCTACAGAGGGCAACATTGGTTTTTGTTGCATTTGTGTTGTTTTGCTATGGACACTATCCACAGGAGATTGTATTGTTTTAGGATAAAATTTAAAAAACAAAAATATAAATAGTGAGACAATAAAAAGTATAGCAAAAAACCTTCTGTAACTCATAAAAGTTCCTTTTTAAATTGATGGCTTAGGAGCATTTTCAGATGCATGTTATTATATCAAAAAATCATAGAATTAATTATTATAACTTAGATTTAATTTCTTCAGCTAATCTAAAATAAGATTCCTCCATGGCATGAAGCATGCTGTTGATATCATCATCTTTTATAAGCTCTTTGGTTCTAAAAAAGTAGTTTGTTGTCTGGTGCTGTTTTTTGTCAAATATATGGTAGCTTGCCTCTAGGCTTACGCTATTTTTGTACGCGATAAAATTGGTAATGGTTAGGGATATCTTTTTGTCTAATCTCTTGATGGTTGACCATGGATAGGCATAGATATTAGGGTTATTCATCGATTTTTGGAGATAGCTTATCAGCACATTGGTAAGATGCTCATCCATGGCATTAATCCAGTTGGCATCATCGATGCGAGTTAGATGAAAGGGGTTTTTCTTTTTGTAGATAGGGGAGTCCATGAGATAGATAGGTAGTTGAACTCTCTCTACAGCAATAAATTGATGATTGCTGATTGTTTGATTGATTTGGGAGGTATCTCCAAAGGTGTAGAGTTGTTTGGAGCTACAAGCAGCACCAAAGAGCAGTATGGTTAAGGTTAAATAGAGTTGTCTCATTATTCATCTCCTACGACAAGGGCATTGGGATTACGATCAAGCATTTTATTGGTTTTATCAAAAGAGCGAGATGCTTCTGTAACAGCTTTGAGTGTGACTGATATTTGATCTGCAAATTTGGAATCAGCTCCATACTCATGAGCAAGAGTCTGTAGCTCTTTGAGTGTGGTCTCCATCTCCAAAAGGGAACGGTTGAGATTTTGTGGAATCTCATTGAGTTCTTTATTGGCAGTAAGGTGGTTGATATTGTTGATACTTTTATTTAAATTATTTATGGTTCTCTCTGCTGTATTTATCAACTTTTTGATCGGTTTTCGATTTTCATTGACCAAACCATTGAGTGAGTTAAGTAGCTTCTCTAGTGGTAGGTTTTGAAGTTTATTTACAAGTGATTTGAGTTGTGTTATGATATCCTCTTGGGGGCTGTTTGTAAGGGTGGGAAACTCTTGGTACTCTCCACGGTTGATAATGGTAGATGGATTTTTGGGATCAAAAACAAGCTCTATATATTGTGATCCAACAATAGGTAAGGAGGAGGAGAGTTTTGCCTTAAGCCCTCTTTGGACAAGCTTTTGTATGATCTTCTCTTTCTCTTGATCAGTTTGGCTAAAAGCATCAAGATAGAGTAGTAGATAGATATGACTCTGAATGCGTTGCTCCTCTTTGAGATAGTGGTTTTCTATCTCCGTGATGTAGCCAACTTGAAAGCCTTGGAACTCAACAGCTGAACCGATTTGTAGTTTGGTAGTTGGTTCTTGGAAGGTTGCTCTGTAGATTTGACTCTCACCCCCTAGACCAAACTGTTTGCTTCGCATCTCTGCTATGTTTTTATAGAGAGGAAAGATAGTATCCTCCTCTATGGAGTAGTTTTTATCCAGTGTATTGGTAGGGGTATAGATGGAGATTCCTCCATGTAGTAGTTGAGAGAGTGGCGCGATACTCATATCTAACCCTCGTTTAGTTAGATCCAAATTGATTGCACTACGGGTATAGAATTTGCTCTTTTTATTGATATATGGGGTATATTGCTCTTCGACAAATACTGCAAAGTTGACATGACTCCCATCAGGAGAGATACCTACACGAACCACACGACCGATATTGATCATGCGATAGTAGAGTTTGCTCCCTTCTGAAATATTGTAGCTCTCTGGTGCAGACAAGATATAATAAGTCCCTTTTGCTTCATCTACATAGGGTTTATCCAATCCATCAAATTGATATTTTTGCTCTCCTCCCTTTTCTCCATGAAGTGAAATATAGGAGCCTGAGACAATGGTATCAAGCCCATAGACACCATTGGATCCAACATTGGGATGAACAATCCAAAATTTTGCTTTGTCATTAAGATAGGGATTGATCTCTCTGTTTATTCTGGCTTGGACAATAACCCCCTCTCCATCTTCTGTAAGGGTGATATTTTTGACAATACCTACAGGTACATTTCGCATCTTGATAGGGCTTTGGTTGGCGATGAGTCCTGCATTGCTATTAAATCGTATCTCTACCATTGCCCCAATTTTTGTATAGTATTGAAACGCAAGCCATAGTGCAATAACCAATGCAATAAGAGGGACAAGCCATATGGTTGTGAATAGTTGCACTCCTCGTGATTTTTTGACCCTTGGGGCATTATATTTTCGCATCTTGTTATACTCCTATCGTTTTATTAGTCTGGTATCAAATGAGAGGGCTGAAAGCATGGTAAAAAAGACCATTAGTGCAAATGCAGTTGCTCCTGCTCCTGGTATGATCTGTACTGCTGAGAAGTGAATTAACACAGAGAGTATCGTAACGACAAATACATCAATCATTGACCATGATCCAATCGACTCAGTAAGAAAGAAGAGTTTATGCTTATCAACCTTGGATGATTTGACATTATACTTAGTAGAGAGTAGAAGATAGATTATAAATATAAATTTCAAAATGGGTACAAATATTGAAGCGATCAAAATAATAATGGCTACAGGGTAAGAGCCATGTTCCCAAAGTGCTATTATGCCTCCAAGAATAGTGTTTTGGGTAACAATGCCAAATTTTTTTGTGATTAAAATAGGGTAGAGATTGGCAGGGATATAGAGAATCATGGCAGTAATAAGAAAGGCAATGGTACGGTTAAGACTGATGCGTTTGTAGGGAAGAATCTTTTCATGGCAACGCCGACAATAGATCTCTCCAATATGATTTTGATTGACCGCTTCACAGATTGGACAGCGAATGAAATGAACTTTTTTCATGAATCAACTCCATAGATCTCCTCATATCGCATCCACAACTCAGCAAAACTTATCCGTTTAATGATAACAGTATCTAGTAGTAGTACCGATAGCAGTGCAATAAAGGAGACCCCCAATTCAAGTTGGGCATAATCAAAGAGCTTTACCATTGCAACCAAAATAGAGACAAAAAAGATATCGATCATGCTCCAAGGACGAATTTTTGCAATTAAGATTAACAACCTTTTGACCAAATATCCTGACTTTTGAAGTTGCATAAGTGATAGTAGTAGGATAAGAGAACCTAGAATAATAATGGGGAAGAGAAGAATCAAAAAGAGTAGCATGATCCCCACTAGATAGTAACCCTCTTGAAAAATTACAACAAAGAGAGAGCCAAGGTTAAGACTCTGATAGATCCCATTGATATTAATAATAATAATATCAAAAGAGAAGGCAACAATAAGTAGTAAAAATGCCGTAATGCTCAAAGAGAGGGTTGTTTGACATAGATTGTGATGGTGACGATAGATAACACTATTGCAGTGTCTACAGAGTGCTTTGGTATTTTGATGTAGTTTGATTTTTTTGTGTAGGGTATGGCACTTTTTGCAAATGACAAAATTGTCTAGTTCTTCTCTATTCATAAGAGAGATTATAGCAGGAAAAGGTAAATGAAAAGTTACACTATACCCTTGAGGATTGTTTAAAAAACAGCTATACTGCCAAGGATGAATACAAAACTCTATCTAACCCAAACCGATACCACCATAGGCTTTGTCTCTCAAGATGCTACGAAGATTGATAATGCCAAAAGACGACTACCCAATAAGCACTATATCTGCACAGTAGACTCTTTGGAGCGATTAAGATCATTAACACGCTCTCCTCAAGATCACAAAAATAGAATCCGTCGTGCCAAACGCACAACCTTTGTTATGCCCAATGGACGATCTTTTCGAGTGGTTAAGGAGAGCAGACACAATCTATTGCTCGATAGAGCAGGGTGGTTTTATAGCTCCTCTGCCAACTTGAGTGGTGAGATTTATGATGAAGATTATGCCAAGAAGCAGTGTGAAGTTTTGGTTGCTCCTCTTGCTAAGGATCAAAGAGAAGCCTCCAAAATTTATCGTCTAGGTAGTAATAAGAGGCTTTATCTTATTCGTTAATGAGACTCAACGACAATAGGATCAAGTTGAATACTCTCAGGCTCTTTTTGGGCAAGTTGGGCATAGTGTTGCGCTTTGGCATAGTCGCCCATAGCATAGTAGAGTAGGGCGATATTTTTATAACTCTCATGGGTTACTGGATGATCTTTGCCAAAGACCTCTTCATTGATTTTTAGAGCATGAAAGTACTCTTGAAGAGCCTTGTCATTCTCTCCCTCCTCCTCATAAAGAACAGCTAGATTATTATAGCTAGTAGCCGTATCAATCTTCTCTTTTTGGATGATTTTCTCTTTGATATCTACTGTTTTTTTAGTAAATTTTATCGCCTTATCTCTCTTGCCCATACTGGCATAGAGCATACCAAGGTTATTATAACTTTGGGCTGTTTGTGTATCAAAACGACCTAAGATAGACTCTCTAATTTTGAGTGCTTGGGTAATATATGCCAATGCCTTACGACTCTCGCCTTGTCTCTTGTATGCCAATCCTAGATTGTTGTACCCTGTTGCGGTACTGAGGTGATCCTCTCCCAATACCCTCTCCTTGATAGTAATGGATTTTAGATAGTAGCCTATGGCCTCTTGGTATGCTCCTCTTTTGTATGCCTGTACACCGCGATTATTTAGGTTGTTTGCCTCTTGAATGAGTGTTTGCTTTTTTACTGCTGATAGGTTGCTGATGGCTTCTCTCTTGAAAGTGAGAGGGCTACACCCTGTTACTATAAAAATAAAAAGTATAATGGTCACTACTCTCTTCACATGTTGCTCCAAAAATTTAATATGTTATCATAGCAAAATGTTACTTTGATAGCTCAAGAACTATCCTATACCACCCCCTCTATCCCTAATCCATTGTCAGCAGATAGTTCTAATCGACTCTCATTAAATATAGCCCCTCCTTTAATTGGATTGTGAGTTAAGAGTGATACACCATCAAGATCCAACATGGTAATTGTCTCTGATCTTGCAGATGCTACATGTAGTGCTGCTCCTATTGAGATAGGACCTTCAAGCATACACCCTATCATACATTTGATATTATAAAGTTCAGCAATATCGGCAATCCTAAGTGCATGAGAGACTCCCCCGCATTTGGCAAGTTTAATATTGATAAGATCACACCCTCCCATCTCTAGTAGCTCTATAGCCTGTTGTGCAGAGAAGATCGATTCATCTGCAAGTAGTGGCGTGAGGGTTCTCTCTTTGATATATCGCATTCCTCTAAAATCATTGGCTTTTACAGGTTGTTCGATTAGCTCTGCTAGAATAGATTGACTCTCTAGCTTGTTGAGTAGGGCGACACTCTCTTTGGGACTCCATGCCTGATTGGCATCAATACGTAGTGTTATGTGCGGAAAGCTCTTTGCTATGGTTTTGATACGATCATAATCTTTGTTGATACTCTCTCCTACCTTGATTTTCAAGATACTATAGCCTAAATCAATAGCACTTTGAGAATCTTGTAGCATGGTATCAATATCATTAAGACTAATGGTTATATCTGTCATAAAATCTCTCTTTGATCCACCTAGAAGTTGATAGAGAGGGAGTTTAAGTTGTTGAGAACGAAGATCATAAAGCGCCATCTCTAGCATTGATTTGATGGTGCTGTTATGAATCATACTCCTCTCTATAAGAGAGAGTAATCTATTAAACTCTATAACCTCTTGATTGATGAGAAGAGGCTCAATAAGTTTGATTGCTCCTCTCATACTCTCTAGTGTCTCTCCGGTGATTACAGCTGTAGCCGCTCCCTCTCCATACCCAATAGCTCCTGAGTCTGTGTGAATAGTCACCACCAAATCTTTGAGATGCGTTACGGTACGAAGAGAGGTTCTAAAGGGTCTCTTGAGTGGTATTTGTAGTTCTTGAGTTTGAATTTTAATAATTTTCATAGATTATTTTAACATATTTTTTGGCTATAATACGCCATTATTTTAATATCACTATTTAATAAAAGTTAATATACAAGGGAATTTTATATGAAATCCAGTTCCAAAATTTTACTTTTTGGTCTTTTAAGCTCACTCTCTCTTATTATACTCTGTCTCTATTTGAATCTGGATAAGTTTGATCCTATCCGAAATAGTGAGTCTATTAAGAGGGCAGTAGATGAGAGAGTTGTCATACAAAAAGATGAGCCTACGCCATCAATCTCTCCTGATACTTTTCCACTAAAGCAGATAGAAGAGGAGTCTTCTCCTATTGTACCCCAAAAGGAGTTCTTGTCAAAAGAGATAAACCAAACTCAAGAAGAGATAAAGAGGTTCTCATCTTTGTTGTATCAAGTAACAAATGGAACCATAACCGTCGATGGTAAGTTGCCACTTATGGATGACAATGATACCCTAAAAGAGACAATGATGCGTCAATGTAATCTGCAACCTTGCAACCGAGAGATTCTCTTCTCTCCTAAGCAGAAAGATCCAGAGTGGAGGGAGTTGGCAGTTGAGATCATTACGTTGTTTCAAGAGGAGAATCTAAATAATGCACTTTTTGAGATTAAGAAAGGTACTATTGTAGTCGATGGAACCTTTGGTAGTATGGCTTCTAAAACACGACTAGATCAGCTTCTATTACCTTATGTGAGACGATATGATATTAATAATACTACTCTGTTTGAAAAACCAAAACCCTCCAATAGACCAGTCATACTTCAAGAGACTCAGGCAGAGAATAACCAGAGTGATAAGGAGATAGAAGATCAAAATGCGACCAGTTTAAAGCGCGTACAAGAGCGTATTTCAGAAATCCTAAAGAGTAACCCTATTAATTTTCATAGAAATCGTGCAGCCATTACCCAAAAAAGCAAAAAGGTACTAAAGGAGATTATTGAGGTGTTAAAGGATAGACCTGATCTCAAAATAGAGGTACAAGGTCATACTGATGCAGGAGGCAAAGCCCGTATTAATCTATGGATTAGTACCCAACGTGCTAAAAGTGTCAAAAACTATTTGGGGTCACATGGACTTAATCCCAAAAAGATAACCGCCAAAGGATTTGGTGAGAGAGATTTGTTGTTCAAAGATGAACCCTATAATATTTTAAATAGACGTGTTGAGATCGTCATCAAAGGAGAGAATTAATATGATAGAGATAATAAGTAAAATGGTGTTGTGTTTGGTAATAGCCCTGCTACTAGGTTTTTTGGTAGGGTGGCTCTTTTCTCGTGCATTAAATAAGGAGAGTGATTGTGTTGGACTTGATATTGAAGAGGAGAGTGAAGATGAATTAATCGTTAGGATTAAACAGCTAGAGAAGCTTTATGAAAATGAAAAGGCACTATCTGAGGAGTATCAAATTAAAAACAAAAAACTAAAAGGAGAGTTGATGAAGAAAGTTAATCTGCTCAACACTACCTCCGAGACACTTAAAGAGTCACAAAATAAAATAAAAAACCAAGACCTTAAAGAGAAACTCGCCAAAAAAGAGTCTGAGTTAATGGAGTTTGAAAGGGTACTGATTAAAGCTGAAGAGACCATAGAGTCACAAAAATTGCTTATTGCTAAGCTTCAAAAAAAGTAGAGCTATTCTGGTTCTTTCTCAAAAATCAACATCCCAAAAAATCGACTTGCCCAGATACCAAAGAGTACCATCCAAACAGTTATGGAGATATCAAACCAAAAGAGAAAGTTCCAACCAAGTGCGGTAATAAGGGAGGTCATGATTCGGGTCAATACGACCAGTTGTGTCCAATAGAAGAGAATAGTTGTCCAGCGATCTGCTACTAGTCTGTTGCCCGAGTGTCCTAGTGTGACGCGTGTCCCAAATCCAATTAAGATAGTAAGAATAAATCCCAATACCAAAAGATGAATATCCAAAAAGAGCATATTACTCTTTGTAATAATAGCCACCACACTGCTCAACCCCGATAAGAGAAAGGCGATAGGAACCCAAAAGAGTGCCAAGTGGAGTATCCATAGCAGAGGGTTGGGATTGGGGAAGGGAAGATCCCATGAGATGAGATGTACGCCAACAAGGTACATCAAGGCAAAATCAGCGATAAATGAGAGGTGTGGTTGGATACTCTCTAGTAGAATACGCCCTGCTAAGAGTAGGGTGATGGTCTTAAGAAGATTATCATCACGCTCTATAGAGCAGTTTGAGAAAAATGGTACCATCCTTTGTGCCACAGAGAATGTGACCAAAAAGAGATAGAGATAGATCCCTATTTGTATGGCAATATTTGACACAGTAGGGATCTCCCAAAGGTATCCTATAAGAAAGAGCAGATGAGAGAGACCCCCAAAGCCCATTGCCATTAAGATCCAAAAGATATCATGTTTATCAGTTATGGGACTAGCATTGTAGATCTTACGCAGGATATTGATAGAGAGAAGATGACCAATAAGGGTAATTAGCATTCCAATACTCATCAGCGTAGGGAGTAGCGTAACTCCTAAAAATACCAAAATTGTTCCTAAGACAAAAGGAACAAGTATGGTTAGATAGACCACTCTCTCAATAGGTGGCGTAGCAGAAAAACGGGGATAGGTGGTAAAGATAAATGCCAAAAAAGCAGGTGTAAAGAGCAGATAGATCAATGAGTAGGCGTGATAGTCTCGTGGAGATATCTCTGAGAGTAGCGTACCTTTGAAGAGTAGCATAAAGATAAACATCGAAAGGAGCGCATTGATAAACCCCAAAACAAAAAAAGGTTGATGTGGTTGAGAGAGAAAATAGTGATTTTTCATAGTATCCCTTTTACTTTAGTAAAGAGGATTATACTATGAATATCGTTATATTAAAATTGCTTCTCTAAAAATGGGATAATTTGTTTTTTACGGCTCATCACCTTTGGAAGCCACACTTGGTTATTCTCCAAGGTGATACCAAAGGCATCTTCTATTTTGTTGGGTTCATCACTGATTACGAGCAGTTGTGACCCTTCTAGCATAATATCCGTAAGTAGTAGCAAGATTGTATGACGACCCTTTTCACTTTTGATCTCTTGCATTGCTTCAAATAGCTCCTCTTTGATTGTATCAAAAAGGGTTAAATCTACCACCTCTAGTTGTCCAACACCAATGATGTTGTCTCTCATGTTGAAATCTTTGAAATCACGAAGCACCAGTTCACGTTTGGTTGCATTGAGAAGATCAGATTTGACAACAAACATCTCCATGCCCACCGCTTTATAATCCTCAATCTCAGCGATCTTAGCCAACTCTTTACAGGCTTTGGTATCCTCTTTGGTGCAGGTAGGGGATTTGAAAATAACCGTATCACTAAGAATAGCACACATCATCATCCCTGCTAGTGCTTTGGGGATCTCAATGCCATAGTAGTCAAACATCTGCTTGATAATGGTGTTAGAGCATCCCACAGGGCGTACCCACATCTCCAAGGGGGCATCGGTCTTGAGATCGCCTAATTTGTGGTGATCAACGATACCAAGAATGGTCGCTTCATTGATATCCTTGGGTGCTTGTGAACTCTCCATAAAGTCGACGAGATAGACAGATTCATTGGCATATTCTCTTTTGAGTAGGGGTGTATCAAAACCAAACTTCTCTAGTATAAAAGCCGTCTCAGGGTTGATCTCTCCTTGTCGTGCAGGGATGGTCTCTTCGCCCAATTTATTTTTGAGATATGATAGTGAGATTGCCCCTATAATCGAGTCCGAATCAGGGGTAGTATGTCCAAATACATAAGTTGACATCAGCTAAATCCTTTGGTGGAAAAATTTTGGAAATTATAGCTATTGAAGTTTAAAGTCGATATCTATATTCACATTTTGCATTGGGAACTGCCCCAAAAGTTTGGGTGGAATTGTAAAGGGAGAGCTTTTGAGAATAGATTTTCGAGCGGCTTTTTGAAGGAGGCGTGACGCACCACTGGTTTGGATATTGCTAATCTCTCCACTGCGAAGAATAGTAAATGTCACATGAACTCTCCCTTGGATATGTCGTCGTTTGGCGATAGAGGGGTAGCGTTTGTTGGCATAGATATCTCCTCGAACACCTCTTAAAAAAGCTTTTTTGATTAGGGACAGATCCTCCTTTTGGGGAGTAGGGGGTTGGTCTCTTTTGGGCATTACGGTTTTAGATGGTGCTTTTGTGGGTATGATTTTTGGTGGGGGAGTGTGGCTAGGTTCTATCTGTTGTTGCTCTATAATAGGCTTGGGTTTGACCTTTGGCTTGGGTTTTGCTTTCTGTTTGGTTTTTTTTGGGGGGGAGACTTTTTTGGGTTTGGGTTTGCTCTTTTTTTTGATGACGCTCTTTTTGGGCTTAGGTTTGGGTTTTGGTTTTGGTTTGGGTCTCTCTTTTTTGATGATGGGTTGAGGGGGGATAATAGGTTCTATCTTTTTGGGTGCTACTTTGGGCGGTGGGGTTGGTTGGGGTTTGGGGGTAATGAGTGCTACCTTGATCACCGATTTTTGCCTCTTTTGGGGGTGTGGTACGGTATGCAATAGCGTAACAAAAGCAAAAACAATCCCCCCATAGAGCAAAGAGGAGAGCAGTAGTGAGGTTGGGTAGCGAAATTTAGTCATTTTTGGTTACAATCCCTAGATTTTCATAGCTATTTTTTTTGAGGATATCAAGCAGAAAGACAAACTTTTCAAATTGAGCCTCTTTGTCACAATAGAGATGAATAGGGGTGCTTTTGGCATGTTTGAGTAGCTCCTTCTCCACCGATGCTTTGGGGATTTCTCTTTTATCAAAAAATATCTCTCCTCCACTTTTGATTGAGATGCTAAGCTCCTTTTTGTTCTTCTCCTTAAGCTCAGAGCTAGAGGTGGGCAGATCGAGTTTGATCAACCCTGTCTGTATAAATGAAGCAGTAGTCAAGACAATAACCAAGAGTACCAACATAATATCGATAAATGGAACAACATTGATAGCGTCAAATCTCTGTTTGCGACGCATTATCGCTCCTTTTGGTAGATGACCCACTTGGTGAGCAGTACCTCAACCTTTCGGTTAAGATGGTTGTAGAAGAAGATAGCAGGAATCGCCACAACAAGCCCCATAGCAGTAGCTTTTAGAGCAAGAGCGAGTGATGTCATGATGTTTTTGACATCCATCTCTCCTGTCTGCCCCAAGGTATAAAAAGTAATGATAATCCCTAGTACCGTTCCAAGTAGTCCAATATAAGGAGCATTGGCACCAAAGCTTGAGATAATAGAGAGATTATTGCTCAATGATAACTCTAGTGCCTCTTGGGTGCGATACTCCTCGACACGCACCCCTCGATAGAAGAGCAGTCTCTCTATCCAAAAGAAGAGTGTCAAAAAACTCATCAATCCCAATACTCCTAAAATTCCATAATCAACAATCTCACTTATTAGTGTAATATCCATAACTATCCTTCATTACTAATATTCTTAGGTATTATAATCAAAAGAGATGAGAAGAAAATGAGTTTTTAAAAATTTTCTACTTATCATTTCCCTCTTCTCTTAATTATTGGTCACTCTTAAGCCACTTCTCTTTAAGTTTCTGATGGAAGCTCTTCTCTAAACCATCTGCTTCACGTAACTTTAATAGTGCACGATTAACCTGTTCTTTGAGTGGACTACCTGAGGGGAATACTATACCATAGTTCTGAGGATTAAAACTAAATGGTGCCACAGCGAGTATCTTCTGATGCTCTTTTTTGTTGATTTGATTGGCAAGATAGACCAGTCGAGGACCATCATGTACCAGTGCTTCAGCTTTGCCTTGACGCACCAAATGGATACCTTTTGCCAATGTCTTAACAGGAATAACATTGGCACCAATTTTCTCCACATATTTGCGAGGAGCATCGGTAGCAACGGCTGCAACATATTTTCCTGCCAGATCTTTTTCTGATTGGATTGAGCCTCCAATCACTTGGGCCGTAAGGGCAGCAGTGACAATGGCAGTTAGAATACTGATGGCAATGATACCGACAATATGCCACATAAGATCAATGACTCGAGCTACCCCTTTGCTTGGAGGGGTTTCCCATGTAACCAACATAGTAATCCCCCACCAAAAAGCATCGATAATCCCATCTTTGTACTCCTTAGCAAAGAGATTAGACTGGTTATTTTTACGATCAATGAACCAGCGTAAATGGATGGTGACAAAAAGAAAGAGTAGGAAGATTAGACTACTTTTTAGAGTCATCATTTTGTGAATCTCCTCTCCCATTAGTTCAAGTACAGATGCTGATGATTTTTGGGCATCTACCATTACTTGCAGTCCAAGTTCATACATAGAGCTAGAGAAGTCAATCTCTTTTTCACGAGATGAGGTAATAGTGATGGCAGAGATTGCAGTATCTATCTCACCTTTTTTAGTGGCTTCAATAAGTTCTGAAGTTGAGTTATAGTAGACCCATTGAGTTTGGAGATGAAGCTCTTTGGCTATTTGATTCCACAAATCGATACTAAATCCAATGGGTTTACGCTGATCAATGGAGATATTTTGATCATACATGACCCATGGTTCAGATGGTTTGATCCCAACTCTTAAGGTCTGAGCATAAGTGAAAAATGATAAAAAAATAGTTATCAATAGTAGTCGCATAGATTACTCCAAGGGATTAATTTTGGAGTGGGATTATAACTGATTTTTAACTATTATCAGGCTTTAAATATTTAAATTTAAATAAATAGCAAACTATCTTTTTGGAGTGTTACATTCTCTCCATACAATCCATTTTTTGGTTAAATAGATATTTTTATCTCTTAACAAAAGATAACACTTAAGTGCTTTAAGTCCTTTTCGCTATAATGTCTTTTTAACTTTTATATCTTACATATTTATTTATATACAAAGGGATTTTATGAGCGATCTGTTTGAGCAAAATCAAGACATTCAAGAGGTGAAGATAGAAGATAGCATGAGGGGGTCGTATCTCGACTACTCTATGTCGGTGATTGTAGGACGTGCTTTGCCCGATGCACGGGATGGATTGAAACCTGTACATCGACGTATACTTTATGCGATGAATGAACTTAATCTCTCTCATCGAAGTCCCTATAAAAAATCAGCAAGAATTGTCGGGGATGTGATAGGTAAGTATCACCCACATGGTGACAACTCCGTCTATGATGCTTTGGTGCGTATGGCTCAAGAGTTCTCATTGAGAGCTCCTTTGATTGATGGTCAGGGGAACTTCGGTTCAGTAGATGGTGATAATGCTGCAGCGATGCGATATACCGAAGCACGTATGACCAAACTCTCAGAAGAGCTTTTGCGTGATATTGATAAGGATACGGTAGATTTTATCCCTAACTATGATGACTCAATGTCTGAGCCTGACGTTTTGCCCTCTCGTATTCCTAATCTTCTGCTCAATGGTTCTAGTGGTATTGCTGTAGGGATGGCGACCAATATTCCTCCTCATCGTATGGATGAACTAGTTGAGGCATTGTTGTATATTATAGAAAATCCCTCTTGTGAAGATGGAGAGTTGCTCAATATCATCAAGGGTCCAGATTTTCCAACAGGGGGGATAATCTTTGGTAGAAAGGGAATTACCGATGCCTATACTACAGGGCGTGGAAGAATCAAGGTACGTGCCAAAACGCATATAGAGGAGAATAAAAACAGAGAGGTTATTGTCGTTGATGAGCTTCCCTATCAGGTCAACAAATCGCGTCTTATTGAAAATATTGCACAGCTAGTTAGAGAGAAACAGATTGAGGGTATCTCTGAGATTCGAGATGAATCAGATCGTGAGGGGATGCGTATTGTTATTGAGTTAAAGCGTGATGCGATGAGTGACATTATTCTCAATAATCTCTTCAAGAGTACACAGATGCAGGTAACCTTTGGGATTATTATGTTGGCAATTGCCAATAAAGAGCCAAAGATATTTACTCTTCGAGAACTGCTTGATCTCTTCTTGCGTCACCGAAAGACAGTGATTATTCGCCGTACTATTTTTGAACTTGAAAAAGCACGTGCTAGAGCCCATATTTTAGAGGGGCTTAAAATTGCAGTAGATAATATTGATGAGGTGATTCGCATTATTCGTGAGAGCGAAGATTCAGAAACAGCACGCAGTGCCTTGATGCAAAACTTCTCTCTTAGTGAGATTCAAGCCAATGCTATCTTGGAGATGAAACTTCGACGATTGACAGGGTTGGAGCGAGAGAAGATCGAAAATGAATTGAGAGAACTCTATGAGTTGATTGAGTATCTTGAATCGATTCTCAAAAGTGAAGAGATTCTTAATGGGATTATCGCTGATGAACTTAGAGAGATTGGAGAGAATTTCCAATCAGAGCGACGGACAGAGATTGTTGATGATTATGATGATATCGATATTGAAGATCTTATCCCCAATGAGCCAATGGTGGTTACCATTACACATCGTGGGTATATTAAGCGTGTGGCAGTGAAGCAGTATGAGAAGCAGAAACGTGGGGGCAAAGGGAAGATCGCCGTAACCACACATGATGATGACTTTATTGAGCAGTTCTTTATCTCTAGTACACACGATACCTTGATGTTTGTAACCGATATGGGACAGCTCTATTGGCTCAAAGTCTATCGAATCCCTGAGGGGAGTAGAACAGCCAAAGGCAAAGCTGTTGTTAACTTGATTAACCTTAGAAAAGATGAGAAGATTATGTCCATTATCCCTACAACAGATTTCAATGAGGATAAAGGGTTGGTATTCTTTACTGCTAATGGTATTGTCAAGCGAACCAACCTCAAAGAGTACTCTAATATTCGAGCCAATGGGGTACGAGCGATCAATTTGGATGAGGATGATACAATAGTCACTGCTAAGATTGTATTGCCTGAGACCAAATGGCTCTTTGTAACCACCAAAAAGGGGCAATGTATCCGTTTCAAAATAGAAGATGCACGAGAGATTGGTCGAGTCTCACGAGGCGTTACTGCGATTAAATTTAAGATAGAAGATGATTTTGTTTGTGGGGCAACCACTATTGAAAATGAAGAGTCAGAACTGCTCATGCTAAGTGAAAAAGGAATTGGTAAGCGAACAACTGCTTCAGAGTATCGAGAGCAGAGTCGAGCAGGAAAAGGGGTGATCTCAATGAAACTAAGTCCCAAAACCGGAGAGGTGGTTGGTGTGGTACTGGTTGAAGATGATAAGGATCTTATGTGTCTGACTAGTATTGGTAAGATGATTCGTGTAGATATGCACACCATCCGAAAAGCGGGACGCAATACATCTGGAGTCAAAGTTGTTAATGTTGAGAAGAAGGATATTGTTGTGAGTATGGCGAAATGTCCAAAAGAGGAGGCAGAAGAGCCAGATGTGGTCAATGATGATATCATCGAGGAGTAAGAGAAAGCTCCTCTCCTCTCTTCTTAGTCTCTGCTAATATCCCCAACATAACTTCATCTTTTTAGATCCAATTCATAACGATTAGGTATACTTCCAAACTTCCAAAATCAAGGATCACAGAGGTGATAGAGCATTTGGCAAAAAGCCTAAAACTCATAATCAAAGAGCAGATAAGTGGGATAAATTATGGAGATAGTCATCGGAAACCCTATGCCTATCTTCCTACCTATACCAATACGCCTCCCTATCGTGGTCAACTCCCTTGGCTCTCCTCTTCTTGCGATGTGGACCCCTCTTTTCCTCATCTCTATCGAGAACTTTTAATCGATCTTTTTGGAGCGATTGGGGTAGAGTATTTACCAGAAGTTTGTCTCTATGAGCTAGAGAGCAGAGCCCCTTTGGAGGTCTTTTATGCTTTTGTTCTGCGTTTTGGGATCTTGGTTGAGGATCGATTAGAGGAGAGACAGATTATCGATGCAGAGGTTCTCAATAGGGTTATTGGGTATCTAATGTGGATGGATCGTCTTAGATTGGAGAGGCTTTTTGATAGCAAAGAGATCTATAAGTTACTCTCTCAGCAGAAGTTTGAAAAAGTTGAAAAAATATTAAAGACAAAGGAACAATCTTGATAAGATTGCTATTTAGTGCCATTTGGTGGTTTGGTTTTGTGGTGGCTATAGGTCTAATGTTGGGATTATATCTTGGGGTTGCTTTTATTGAGAGATATGTTGACATTCTCTTCTTGGCAGTAGGGATTCAACATATGATTATATTGGTACTTTTGGGATTTTTTGCCATTATCAAAGAGCGAGATGATAATATCGAAGTGGGTAATCGGGTAGCAACCATGGGGTATCTACATACACTGATTGGAACATCAGTTGCGTTGATTATGACCTCTAAATATGGTGGCTCTGAGATGATCGAGCATATTGATAGTATTATTGCACCTATCGGTTCGGCACTGATTACAAGTATTATTGGTTGGGCATTTGGCAAAGAGATGGAGCGAGAGAGATATCGTTACAAGTTAGAATCGGCCGAGAAGAGCAACAACGCTTTGGAGTTTTTGGCAAAGAGAGTAGAGCGATCAGCTCAGCTTATTGAGCAGAGTAGTATCAAGTGGGTGGAGAGTATGGAGTATAGCACTACACAACTAACCAACAGTGCCAAAAAGCTAGAGAATACAGTAGAGACAGTAGCTAAAGGAGCCTATCGGGATATAGAGGCACTCTCCAAAAGTTTTACAGAGCTTCATGAGGAGATGGAGAGAGCATTGCGTCTGATGGAGAAGAATTTTGAACACTCCTTAGAGGATGCCAATCGGGTTTTCAAGAGATCAGTAGATACCTTTGATACAGGTTTGTCGCAGATGAATCAGATCGCCAAAGAGTGGGATCGGCACCTACGAAGCATGAAAAAATTCTCCAATCACTCTGAATCAGCTTTAGAGAATTTGACTGAACAGAGTCAAAAGGTGATTGATGAGTTTGCTCATGTTGCCAAGAGTATCCCCTCTGCTTCCGCAGTTATCTCCGAGATTGATGATTTCTTAGCCAAACTTAGACGAGACCGATAAGATGAATCGACGTGAAAATACTACCATGCAGAGTGAGATATTTATTGTCTTGATGATTGTAATGATTCTACTTTTTATTATTACCTCACTCTATCTTGCCAAACTCAAAGAGCATCAACAACCTCCACTGATTGTCCTTGATGAGGCTCATGGTTACTCCTTTGCAAGCAGTTCAGCAACACTCAATAGAGAGTTTCAAAAACAACTCTCAAGCAGTGTTGTTGAGAAGATTAAAAGATTTTCCAAAGAGCATAAGTGTGATATTGTTGAGGTCTATGGCTATACCGACGCTCAACCCTTTAGTATCAATCGTCAAGATCCGACCTTTGATAATAGTCTGCATCACTGCTTGAGAGAGGGGTGTGATATTCAGGCGATTCAGGCATCTTCTAATTTGGAGTTGGGAATGAAGCGTGCTATTTCAGTGGTTATGTTTCTCAAAAAACAACTCCTTGAGAAGAACTCCTCAATCAAAATTATTCGTCCCTATAGTGCAGGAGAGTTTATTGATGAGAGAGGAGAGATCGCGACGATGAAGGGTAGCAAGAGTAACTCATTACGCCGACGCATTGAGATTCGTCTCTCTCGATCAAGAGATTTTAGAAGAAGATAGTTTCTCAATAGTAGATCTTACGCTACGAAATTCACCATCTCCTTTTTTTAAATCTCATAAAGATCTTTTTAAAAGCCAATCCTCACAGCTCTTTGGCTAAAATAACAACAAATAATAAAAGTTGGGGATCTCCCCAATAAAAAGGATAGATTTGAAGCAGTATAATGTAGCTGTTGTGGGTGCAAGTGGTGCTGTTGGCGAAGAGCTTTTTAGGGTTTTAGAGGAGGTTGATTTCCCTATTGGAGAGCTTCTTCCACTTGCCAGTGCAAAATCAGCGGGTAATTTTATTGAGTTTAAGGGCAAAGAGTATCGCATAGAGGAGCTGACAGAAGATGTTTTTGTAGGGCGTGGTATCGATATTGCGTTCTTCTCAGCAGGAGGGAGTATCTCTGCTCAGTATGCCAAATATGCCGTAGAGTCAGGAGCAGTAGTGATAGATAACACCTCTCACTTTAGAATGATGGATGAGGTACCATTGGTTGTTCCTGAGGTAAATCCTGAGGATATTGAGCTTTGGGAGGAGAGTGGGATTATTGCCAATCCAAACTGCTCAACCATTCAGATGGTTCAACTGCTCAAGCCACTTCATGATCTCTATGGGATCAAACGGGTAGATGTGAGTACCTATCAAGCAACCTCAGGAGCAGGAAAAGCAGGAATGGAGGAGTTGGTGCGACAGATGCAAGACTTCTTTGCTTTTAGATTAGATAAGAGTAAAGTTGAAGCGTTTGCTCATCAAATTGCACTAAATGTTATTCCTCATATCGATACCCCTCAACCCAATGGTTATACCAAAGAGGAGATGAAGATGGTACAAGAGACCAACAAGATTATGCACTCTGATTTTGCAGTAAGTGCTACTTGTGTGCGGGTACCTGTATTGAGATCACACTCAGAATCGATTACCATAACCTTTGAGGAGGGGGTAGATCTCTCTGTAGAGAAGGCTCGTGAGGTCTTAGGTAATTTTGAAAATGTTGTGGTGATAGATGATCTGAAGAACAACCAATACCCTATGCCAATGACAGCAACAGATACTGATATGACCTATGTAGGACGTATTAGAAAGGATATCTATGCACCCAATATACTTCACCTTTGGGGTGTGGCAGATCAGGTGAGAGTAGGAGCTGCTACCAATGCAGTACGTATTGCTCAAAAATGGATAGAGTTGGAGAAGTAACCATGAAGCTAATAGAGCAACTCTTTGAAGGTTTTTTGTGGAATACCCGCTTCTTTGTACTTCTAGCAGTCATCTTCTCAATGGTAGGGGGGATGGCTCTTTTTATTGTGGCATCTGTCGATGTCTATGGTGTGGTAGCCAAGATATTGCATACCTATGTGAATCATCTTCATCCTGATAAGTTTCATGAGCTGATTGTGGGTGGTTTGATTGGGGCAGTTGATCTTTATCTTATGGCGGTGGTGATGTTTATCTTTGGTTTTGGTCTCTATGAACTCTTTATCTCAGAGATAGATGTTGCCAAGAGAGAAGGAACTTCTAAGATTTTGGAGATTCACTCACTTGATGAGCTTAAGGATAAGTTGGGTAAAGTGATCGTGATGGTACTTGTGGTGAATTTTTTTCAGCGGGTACTTTTTACAAGCTATAACGGAGCTTTAGATTTGGTCTATTTCGCTATCTCTATTTTGGCTTTGGCTATAGCATTATATTTTTTACATAAAGGTGGTAACCACTAATGAGCAAAATTTTTGTAGATGCGTGTCTTGGAAAAGAGACACCATACACTCCTGTTTGGATGATGAGACAAGCGGGACGATACCTGCCTGAGTATATGGCAGTAAGAGCTGAAGCAGGAAGTTTTTTGGATCTTTGTCATGATCCCAAAAAGGCAGCAGAGGTAACAATTCAACCACTTGATATTGTCGGTGTTGATGCGGCGATTCTCTTCTCTGATATCTTGGTGATCCCTGATGAGATGGGGATGGATTTGGAGTTTATCAAAGGGTTTGGTCCCAAATTTAATGATCCAATCAAAACACAAGCAGATCTGGATAGGCTTATTGGAGGAGAAGAGGCAGCTAGTAGATTGACCTATGTCTATGAGACAATTAAACTGCTTAGAGAGGAGCTTGATCAGCGTGAAGATGAGATAGCACTAATTGGTTTTTGTGGGGCTCCCTGGACACTTGCGACCTATATGATTGAGGGGCAGGGGACAAAAACTTATAATGTCTGTAAAAAGATGATCTACTCAAATCCTGAGTTACTTCATAATATTTTGCATGAGGTAACCCAAGTTGTCAAATACTATATGGAGAAGCAGATCGAATCAGGTATTGATGTGGTGCAGATCTTTGATAGTTGGGCAGCTGCTATTGAACCAAGTAAGTATGATGAGTTCTCTTGGAGATACATGGTGGAGATAGCAGATTATCTCAAATCTAAGTATCCTGATATACCTATTATAATGTTCCCTAAGGGAGTAGCATCCTTTATTGAACAAGGACTTGTCTATGGTAACTTTGATGTCTTTGGTGTGGATTGGGGAACCCCAATGGCACTAGCAAAAGAGAAATTGGGGGATAGATATGTACTTCAAGGAAACATGGAGCCTTGTCGTCTCTACTCCAAAGAGGCAACTACGGAGTGTGTAGAGTCTCTAGCCGAGATTATGAGAGAGGGTAGACATATCTTTAATTTGGGGCATGGGATCCTACCTGATGTTCCTGTAGAGAATGCTATCCACTTTGTACGCGAATGCCAAAGAGTCTCCAAACGTCAATAGAGTACCCTTGCCAAATATAGCCCCTCTGATGGGGCAAGTTTGGTATGGTGACGTTGGGTTAGGGCTAATTGCTCTTGTTGCTCTTTTAGGCTCAACTTCCCTTGTGCTACTTGCATAGAGAAATCTATCATCATTCTTACTTGGGAACGCAAAAAACCATTTGCCTCAAAATAGAGAATATGGTAGTTGTGATAGGGTTTGTATCTTGCTCTATAGAGTGTGCGGATATTGGTATGTGTCTGAGTACCTTTTTTCAAAAAGTAACCAAAATCATGTTCTCCTTCAAAGAGTCTAAGCGATGCTTCTAATTGTTCTATCTCAAATGGAGGATAGTAAGCAAGATGCTTCTCCTCAAAGATAGAACAGGCAGAGGTCTTGAAGAGATAGCGATAGATTCGGCGTTTGGCTGAGAATCGAGCATGAAAATTGGCATCAACTATAGAGATATGTTTGATATGGATATGCTTTAGCTTACGGTTGAGTACCTCTTTGAGTTTGAAAAGGTCTTGCCAAAAGCTAGGTACCCAAAAATCAATCACCTGTCCTGTAGCATGAACCCCTGCGTCAGTACGCCCACTCCCTCTTATCTTCTCATTGATCCCTACAGAGTGCAGTGCCTCCTCAATGGCTGTTGTAATGGTATATCTTGTGCTTTTTTGCCGTTGAAATCCATGGAAATATCCACCATCATAGGCGATTACTGCTTTGACTCTCATTTAGAAGAACCTTGAGACTTTGTATCTAAAGAGTAGCCATCCTAGAGCAAAGATAGCCACAATAGCTATTCCCATAATGGCAAAAGAGCCACTATTTTTAAGCGACGTTGCGATCACATAAAAAGCCACAGTAGTAATCCCCAAAACTTGATAGGCATAGCTCTTTTGGTAGCGAGGATTGATAATGGCAAAAGAGGCAATAATATAGAGACCTATCATGGGAATAAGGCTAATAAAGATATAAAAGAGTATCCGTCTCTTTTTGGAGGGGTGTTTAGACCATCTAAGCCATTGCTCCAAGATACTTTTGTAGCTATATCCATCAGAGTGAAGATCTTGAAAAATTTGCATCTTCTCATAGTTGATCTCCTTGAGAGATCGTTCACCAAAGCTATACCCATTACCATCAATCAGTGTGAGTTTAATGGTGGCATTTTGGGTTTGAAGATGTGCCTTTTTGGCGATGAAGAGTTGGTTGGAGAGTCTGCTCTGATTGCCCTCTTTGTCGGTGAGATCTCCTTTGGTATAGATAACCATATCTTGCATCATCTCTCCTTGTTTATCTCGAATATAGATAAAAAAATCTCCAAACTTCTGTCCTAGTTGTGAAGGATTGAGATTGAGTTGTGCTTGGGTTGATTTTTTGGTTTTAAAAGATTTGTAGAGTTGATTGGATTGAGGTATTTTTGCTAAGGAGAGTGCCAGAAGTACAATTGAAAAGAGCAGGGCGATGATCTTAAGTTGGGAGAGAATCTGTTTGGATTCAATGCCCAGTGCTACCAGTGCGATTAGCTCATTTTCGTTGGAGAGTTTAAGAAGAGTTGTGGCAACAGCTACCAAAAATGAGATAGGTAGGGTATAGAAAAGGATCATTGGAACATTGTAACTAAAGAGTTGCATCATCTCAATGAAGTTGACCTGAAAGAGAGAGGTCAAAGAGGCAAGTTTGACAATAAAGACCAGTGACCCTATAAAAAATAGGGGAAGAAAAATGGTCAAGAATGCCTTGGTAAAGTTCAGTGAGATGTATCGCGATAGGCTAATAAAATTCACACTACTGTCCGTACATAATCCACTGAGCTAACTCATTAAACTGTTGATCCAAAAGATAGACAACAAAGGTCGCTATCGCTAAAAAAGGAACAAAAGGAACCGCTCTATCTTTGGCAAGTAAAGAGGGGATCATTGCCAAGATTGCTGAGAGAAAAAGGGCATAAAAAAAGAGAGGAAATCCTAGCAATGCACCCATCGTTCCAGCGACAATAATATCTCCCTCTCCCATCGCCTCTTTGTTGAGGAAATAGCTAAGATAGTAGCGTAGTAGTGCCAAGCCACCTGCTGCCATTAGTGCATCCTCTATGGCGTTTAGGATATGAGGATGAATCACGGCAACAGCAAGGGCAAGAAGATTGATACTGTCAGGAATTGCCATATATTTAAAGTCAATCATCACCAGTGCAAGTAGCAGTGCAAAGCTAAGAAAGAGCGTTGGCAGATACCACACCAATCCTAGTTTGATGTAGAGCAGTACCGCAATAATACCTGTGACAAATTCAATAATTGGATACTGCATAGATATCTTCTCATGACAAAAGGCACACTCTCCTTTGAGAAATAACCAAGAGAGTATGGGGATATTGTGCCAAGGTTTTAGAGAAGTTTGACAACTTTGACACTTTGATGCAGGAAAAGCGATGTTTTCGCCATTGGGAATGCGATAGATTAGTACGTTTAGAAACGAACCAAAAATAGTTCCAAAAATAAAGATAATTCCAATAAGTAATATTTCAGCCATTAAACCCCTCCAAATCGTCGGTTTCTATGTAGATACTCCTCGATAATCTTATCGAGTTCTTCTGGTGTAAAATCAGGCCAAAGTGTCTCTGTAAAGAAAAACTCAGCATAACTTAGTTGCCACAATAAAAAGTTTGAGAGTCGTTGCTCTCCACTGGTGCGTATCATGAGATCGACCTCTGTATAGGGAGTATTAAGCTCCTCCCCTAAGCTCTTTTCGGTAATCTCCTCTCCACGTGAAGCGAGTCGAGAGGCTGCCTTGGCAATCTCCTCTCGTGAACCATAATTGAGTGCTAAGATCTGTGTCACATTGGTATGGTGAGCTGTTTTGGCTTTGACACTGGCTATGGTCTCTTGAAGTTTTGGTGAGAAGCCTTCGATATCTCCTACTGTTTCAAACTTTACTCCAAACTCTTGATAGGTCTTTAGCTCCTTTTTAAGCCAACGATCAAGTAGCTTCATCAAAAACTCTACTTCATATTTTGGACGTTTCCAATTCTCTGTGCTAAAAGCATAGAGAGTTAGTGTCTCAATAGTGGGGTGGTTGGTACAATATTGAGTGATATCCCGAATGGTATTGGCTCCCTGTTCATGCCCTTTGGTGCGGATAAGACCTCTTTTTTTTGCCCATCTTCCATTGCCATCCATAATAATTGCAAGGTGTTTTAGCTTGTTCTTTTTATCCATTATTGATCCATCTTTTCTAATTTTTGACTCGCATCGAGTATTCTAAATGCCAAGGTCAATTTGTCAGCCTCTCCTAGGGGGGTGATTTGATTGTTGGTAATGAAGGTCATATTATGTTTTGTTGTCCCAAAACTATTGCTATCTTGAAGTAGATTATAACATACAGCATCTACCCCTTTGTTGGGGATAAGTGCTTTGGCATGTTCAAGACCCTGTTGGCTATCCATCTCTGCTTTGAATCCAATGGTTGTAAGTCCATCTTTGTTGACCTCTTTGAGGATATCGGGATTTTGTTTTAACGCTATAGACCAATCCTCTCCGATATCTGATTTTTTGATCTTTCCTACTTGTGGATATTTTGGGGTAAAGTCAGAGATCGCAGCTACCATAAAGAGATAGGGGCGTTTTTGGATAAGGTGTGGTGGCTCTGAACTGTTCATGGTAGCATGACTCATCTTCCCTTTTTTGGAGACCCTAACCGCATCGATGGTATACTCTAGCATCTCATTGGCACTCTGGACATCAATAGTATAGATCTCTGAGGGAATATCTCGATGCTCTGTGGTAGTAATAAGACAGACATCAGCTCCTCTAAGATAGAGGGCAGTGGCAATGGCATTTGCCATTTTACCTGAGGAGAAGTTGGTAAGATAGCGAACATCATCAATCTTCTCTTTGGTGCCTCCTCCTGTGACAACCACCCTTCGATCTCTCCAAAACTCATTGCTCAGTAGTTGTTGTGCAACCCTATAGAAGATATCGATAGGGTTTGCCAAGGCACCATTGCCCTCATCGCCACAGGCGAGTAGTTTTGATTGAGGGGAGATGATGCCTACTTCATTGACTGCCAACATCTTAAGTGAACCTACTGTATAGTGATGCTCTATCATTTTGGTATTGGCAGCAGGGGCGATGAGCAGTGGTTTGTCAAATGCCAATGCTGTTTGTAGGAGAATATTATCCGCTACTCCCTTGCTTAGTTTGTTGATGCTGTTAGCCGTAATAGGAGCAATGATAAAGATATCACACTTTTTGCCTATATCGATATGATTTAGCCCACTTGACCAACTCTCACTCTCTTCGGTTAGGACAGGATTTCTAGTCAGTGCCTCAAAGGTGAGTGCTGAGACAAAACGCTCCGCAGCTACGCTCATAACAACATGTACCGAAGCACCTGCTTTGATAAAGAGTCGTGCAAGTTCACACGCTTTGTAGGCAGATATACTTCCTGTTACACCTAGTAGGATGGTTTTGTTGCTTAAATCAACTGGCATTATTTTTTCCCAAAGAAGTGATAAAAGAAGTTTTTGATACTCTTTTGAGCAGTGCGTGAGATCGCAAGGTCTCCCTGTTTGACATCTTTGGTGATGGTTGAACCTGCGGCAATAATAGTGTCATCTTCAAGTGTGATAGGAGCAACAAGCTGAGAGTCACTTCCCACAAAGACATTTTTGCCGATGGTGGTTTGATATTTCTTTTTGCCATCATAGTTGCAGGTAATAACACCCGCACCAATGTTACTTCCCTCTTGAATGGTTGCATCTCCAATATAGGCAAGATGCCCTGCTTTTATTCCTGTAAGTGTGGATTTTTTGACCTCGACAAAGTTTCCGATATGGGTATCTTTGAGGTGTGAGAGCGGACGTACTCTTCCCATTGGACCTACATCAGAGTTTTCGATAATCGCTTCTTCTATAACAGAGTGGGCTTTGATATGTGCATTGATAAGATGGCTCTTGCCTAATATGGTAACGCCATTTTCTAAAATAGACTCCCCCTCAATGGTTGCCTGAGAGTCGATATAGATAGTATCAGGGAATCGCATGATAACCCCACGCTCCATAAGCTCCTTTTTGATGCGATTTTGCATGATAATCTCAGCATTGGCAAGATCAAATTTGGAGTTGACCCCTTTAAACTCCTCCTCTTGAACATAGATAGGAGAGACTCTTTTGCCCTCATCTACTGCCATCTTGATAATATCAGTTAGATAGTACTCTTGTTGTGCATTATCATTAGAGAGTAGGGGGATATATCGATTGAGCAGGTCAGAGTTGACACAGTAGATTCCTGCATTGACTGTTTTGGTCTTTAGTTGGGTCTCATTGCAATCTTTTTGCTCTACAATCTCTTGGACTTTGTCGTTGTTAATAATGACTCGACCATAACCTGAGGGGTCATCTAACTCTATAACCGACATATTTATATCTGCATCTCCTTGGGTGAGTGCCTCTAGTGACTCAGAGGTAATAAGTGGCATATCCCCATTGAGAATAAGGGTTTTTTGATATTTGGTTTGTACCCCTCTCATAGCACCCCCAGTACCAGGGAATTGTGCGACATCTTGTCTATGTAAATTGATATTTTGATACTGCTTCTCTATTTGATCTTGTATCTTTTGTGCTTGATGATAGAGGACAACAGTAATATCATCAGTTAGTTTTTGACTGGCATCAATCGCATGAAAGAGCATCGCCTTTCCTGAGATTTTATGAAGAACTTTTGGGGTAGTCGATCTCATGCGACTCCCTTTACCTGCGGCGAGTATGACGATACTTATGGACATTTATTATACCTTTTAGATAGAATATGAAAATAATTTTTAAAAAGTATTATATCCAATAGAAATTAAGGTAATAAAATTGAAGTGTAAACATTTTGGAATGTGTGGATCATGTTCGCTCTATGCGTTGAGTTATGAGGTTGAGTTAGAGGAGAAAAGAGAGCGTGTTTTGAGCCTATTGTCACCCTTTGGTGTAGCCTCCTTGGAGGTTTTTTGTGGTGAGGATAGACACTATCGAGCCAGATCAGAGTTCAAAGTATGGCATGAGGGGGATAGTGCCTCATTTGCAATGGGAAGATTGACAAAAAAGGGAGTTGTTACGATTGAAGAGTGTCCTAAGGTGATTCATCCCATAGCGCAACGAATGTGGAGGTTGCTAGAGAGAATCAACAACTCCAAGATTTTAAAAGAGCGGCTTTTTGGTGTGGAGTTTTTGGCAACTTTGAGCGATGAGGTTCTTGTTAGCATGATCTATCATCGTAAGCTTGATGCGACATGGGAGTTGGAAGCCAAAGCACTAGAGAGTGATCTGGATCTCTTGATTATGGGGCGTAGCCGAAAACAAAAGGTGGTACTAAGCAGAGAGTTTGTCACAGAAAAGCTTTTGATTGATAACCACTCCTACCTCTATCGACACTATGAGAGTGGTTTTACTCAGCCCAATCCTGCCATGAATATCAAGATGATTGAGTGGGCAATCAGACAAGCCAAAAAGGTTAATGGAGGAGATTTTTTGGAGAGTTATTGTGGTTTAGGAAACTTTACCATTCCCCTTTCTCGTTATTTTGATAAAGTCTTAGCAACAGAGATTAGCAAACGCTCTATCAATGCTGCCAATGAGAACTGTGAGCTTAATGGGGTCAACAATATCACTTTTGCTCGTTTGTCTTCAGAGGAGATGACCCAAGCACTTAATAAAGAGCGAACTTTTCAACGATTAAAAGAGATCGATCTTGATGCTTATCATTTCAGTACAGTGTTGGTAGATCCCCCACGTGCAGGATTGGATATGGCTACGATTGAGTTGATCTCAAATATAGAGAATATTATCTATATCTCATGCAATCCTCAGACACTATCACGAGATCTTGAGATTTTGACAGAGACACATGCCATTGATGCCTCAGCAATCTTTGATCAGTTTCCCCATACGCCACATATAGAGAGTGGTGTTTTCTTGCGAAAAAAATAGAGAGATTGATTAGGGGGCTTTGATTGGTTTTTGGGATTGAATATCCCATAACCAAAGATGATTAGCCGTTTGGTGTACACCCCCTAGCCAAAAGTCAATTTTGTCAAGATCAAGCCAGTTGCGTTCTCCTCGAAGGATCTCCTCTCCTAAAGAGGTGATCTCTAGGTATTTTCCCTCTTCCCTAGAGACTAAGAGACCTCTATTAAGTAGCTTTTTTAGAGTGTCAAAAAAGAGAATATCTCCCATAAATCTATATTTTTCACTCTTTTGATAGGCTTCAAATATATGAGGGGGATAGTGTATATCATTGGCAATAATCAAGAGTGCTTGATGTGCAGTTCGTGAGAGTCCATTGATGCTATTTGGATACTCCTCTAACATGCGTATGACACTATCTTTAAGTGCAGGAAGTGCTGAGGTGTCATCCTCTATGAGTCCAAACCACGCCTCAGGAGTAGAGGCAGTAAAGGCTCTCCATGCTTTTTTAGCTACGATAAGGTGGTTATGGGTGATATGTTCTTTGTTATAAAGTAATAACTCTTGAAGCTCTTTGTTTGTATAGTTTTCAAAATCTTGATTAGATTGAATGAGTGAGAGTGTTTTGGACGAATTGGCATATTTAGCAAACCAATCCAAAATTTGAATGAGTTGTAGCTGAGCATAGAGATCTCTTTCAAACCATAAGATAACCCTATCATACTTCTTAAAGCTATTGAGTGTGGTATCTCTCTCTTTGAATGTTTGATGAATGCTCTCAAATGTGCCTAATCCTTTTTGAGAGATATACTCAGCGCGTATTTTGGAGAGAGCTTCAAGAGAGAGCAGTTCTGGGACAGGTCCCTCATGCAAAAAATCTTGCCATGGCAAAAAGGCACCAGGGATTTTAGCCTCTTTCATCTTTTCAATAACTCTATTGGTATTAACGATATTTAAAACTTTTTTCATCTTCTTTATTGTCTCTTTTACTAAGCTTTATTTCATATTATAATATTTTTTAATAAAAATAACTATAAAATTTTTAAAATTGTTGAAAAAAACGATAACTTGTTTCTATCTGTTTTTTAAAAAGTGATAAAAATTTACCCTTTTAAGTTTTTTGTTAAACCTATTTGTATATTATTCCAAAATTCTTTTATAACAAAGAAAATAGGAGTATTGTACTTATGAAAAGTGCCATTGTTATGGTTATATTGGTACTGTTTGCTTTAAACAGTCATGCTAAAGGGATCAGCTCTCAAAAACTCTCTCCTCATCTCAATAAAATCTATAAGAGGGTAATAAAGAAGACAAATATCAACAGATGGGCGTTGAAAAAAGCACTTCGCTACTATCAAAAAAACCATAAGAGAAAGGGACTCTCCTCTCGCTATTTGGCAGTTGCTGATTATACCAAAACTGCACGACAAAAACGTCTCTTTATTATTAACCTCAAAAATGGAAAGGTCTATCGACATAAGGTAGCCCACGGTAAACGTTCAGGGAAGATTGGTGGAAAAGTGCTTCGCTCAAGTAATAAACGCAATAGCAATATGACCCCTTATGGTTTTTTTAAGGTGGGATCCAAAGTGGGAAAAACCAGAAAGAAACGTTACCGTTATCTCTCGGTTAAGGGGTTGCAGTGGAGTAATAAAAAAGTAGGAAAACCCTCTCGATTTGGAGGAAGAGATGTTATTATTCACCCTGCTAAGTATGTCAATAGAGGAGGACGAAGTCATGGATGTTTTGCCATCTGTCCAAAAGATCAATGGAAAATTTTTGCCAAATTGAAAAAAGCACTCCTCTATAGCTATACAGGAAGATAGTCAAAAGATATCAAATACTCTCTATTCATTATGGCATAATAGACGTTTTGGTAGAATGTCAAAATTTTAATTAAAAGGTCGGTTATGTCAGTTAAGTGTGCATTTTTATTTGCAGGTCAAGGTTCTCAAGCCATAGGAATGGGAAGAGATTTTTTTGAAAATTCAGATGTTGCAAAAGAGATGATATCAGATGCTTCTGTGCGTACGGGTATTGATTTTGAGAAGCTTCTTTTTGAAGAGAATGATAATTTGGCTCAAACAGAGTTTACACAACCCGCTATCTTGTTGGTTGCCTCCATTGCACATAGACTCTTTGTTGATGCGATGGCAATCAAACCAACACTTACCATGGGACACTCTTTGGGTGAATTCTCTGCGTTGGTTGCAAGTGGTGCATTGGATGCAATTGATGCTGTTGAGTTGGTCAATCTTCGTGGTAAACTTATGGCAGAGGCGTGTGCTACTCAAGAGGTAGGGATGTTGGTCTCTTTGGGGCTCTCGGATGAAATTGTTGAAGAGATCTGTGCAACGCAACGTGAAGCAGGGATGCAGGTATGGGCGGTAAATTATAATGCTGATGGTCAAATTGTTATCGCAGGAATCAAAAAGGATCTTGAAGCGTTAGTGCCTATACTCAAAGATGCCAAAGCCAAACGTGCTATGTTGCTTAATATGTCAGTAGCCTCACACTGTCCCCTTTTGGAGTCAGCAGTTGCTCCCCTTGTTCCTAAACTTGAAGCGATGATCAAAGATGAGTTTATCGCTCCTGTGATCTCTAATGTAACTGCTAAGCCTTACAATAGTAAAGCAGAGGCGTTAGAGTTATTGCCTAAGCAGTTGGTCTTGCCTGTTAAGTACAAGCACTCTATTGCCAATATTGATGATGAGGTAGATTGTTATATTGAGTTTGGTCATGGTAATGTACTTAAGGGGCTAAATAGAAAAGCAACCAAAAAACCACACTTTAATATCAGTGATATGGCTTCACTTGAAGCAACCATTGAAGCGATTAAGGCACTTTAGTTGTATTGAATTCAAAAGTTTTGTATAATCAAAATAGGAGTACAGTAAGAAGGCGATATAATATAGATATTTTTAAATAAAGGTTTTAAGATGATATTGGTAACAGGTGGAGCAGGATTTATTGGTTCGCATACGGTTATATTGTTGATTGAAGCAGGTTATGAGGTGGTTGTCTTTGATAACTTCTCTAACTCATCGCGTGAGAGCATACGAAGAGTAGAGAAGATTGTTGGGCAGAAGATAGCACTTGTGGAGGGGGATATTAGAAGCAGAGAGGATCTTCAAAAACTTTTTGATAGCTATAAGATAGAGGCTGTTATCCATTTTGCTGGGCTTAAAGCTGTTGGAGAATCGGTAGAAAAACCTATTACATATTATGATAATAATGTGGTGGGCTCCAATACACTCTTTGATGTGATGCGTCTTAATGGTTGTAAATCCATTGTCTTTAGCTCCTCGGCTACGGTATATGGTGATCCCCATACAACACCAATCAAAGAGGATTTTCCTATATCTGCGACCAATACCTATGGGCGAACCAAGCTCTTTATAGAGGAGATGTTGCGTGATATCTATCGATCTGATAATGAGTGGAAGATAGTTTTATTGCGGTACTTTAATCCTGTCGGGGCTCACTCATCAGGTACCATTGGTGAAGATCCTAAAGATATTCCCAATAATCTTATGCCTTTTATTGCACAAACTGCCGTTGGTAAACGAGAATTTTTGAGTGTTTTTGGTGGGGATTATGATACGCCTGATGGGACAGGAGTAAGAGACTATATTCATGTAATGGATCTTGCTGAAGCTCACCTCAAAGCGATTGAGAAGATTGAGAGCTTCTCGGAGGTTATGACGATTAATGTTGGTACAGGAAATGGTTACTCTGTTTTAGAGATGATTGATGCCTTTGAGAGAGCCTCTGGCAAGAGAGTTCCCTATAAGATTGTTGATCGACGAGCAGGAGATATTGCTACTAATTATGCCGATACCTCCTATGCCAAAGAGGTATTGGGATGGGAAGCGAGTCGAGATATTGATGCCATGTGTGAAGATAGTTGGCGATGGCAATCTAATAACCCTAATGGGTATGAAGCCTAATCAAAAAGATGATAAAATATCTCCAATTTATATTAAAGGTAATCAATGAGTAATATTTGTCAACTGTGTGGCTTGGATCAAGACCTAAGAGCCTATGAAGTTACACCCAAGAGTGAGACCATCACAATCTGTAGCACTTGTGCTGATTCTATTGAAGAGCCAACCAATAATGTCAACCATTGGCACTGCTTGAATGAGAGTATGTGGAGTGAAGAGCCTGCTGTTCAGGTAATGGCATATCGATTATTGACAAAGCTAGGAAATCAAGATCTATTGGATATGCTCTATCTCGAAGAGGATCTCAAGGCGTGGGCAGAGGAGGGGCTTCATACCGAAGAGACTCCTACTGTAAGGGATGCTAATGGCAATATTCTTCAAGAGGGAGACGCTGTGACCATTATCAAGGATTTGGTGGTCAAAGGTGCAGGATTTACTGCTAAGCAAGGGACAACTGTTAAGAATATCAAAATGGTACCCAATGACCCTACCCATATCCAAGGGAAGGTGAATGGAACGACTATTTTTATTCTTTCAGCTTTTTTGAAAAAGCTTTAATCCTTTGCATTTAGAGAGAATGGAAAATTTCTCTCTACTCTAACTCTTTTAACCAAATCTCAACATCTGCATCACTAGGCATTCGCCAATCTGCTCTTGGACTAAGACTAATGGTTCCTACTTTTGGTCCATCTGGCATACAGGAGCGTTTGAACTGCTGAGTAAAGAGACGCCATATAAACTTCTTGAGCCATTTTTTTATCTCTGCTTTAGTGTAGTTGTCAAAAGCATGATCTGCCAAAAAGAGAATCTTCTCTGGGCTACTCCCATACTTAATCATGTGATATAAGAAAAAATCATGGAGTTCATAAGGCCCCACAATCGATTCTGTCTCTTGTGTAATCTTATCTGAATCGTGAGGTAGTAGTTCAGGGCTAATTGGAGTATCAAGGATGTCATCAATGATCTTTGCAATTTTTCTATTCTCTTTGAAATACTCGATTAGATATCGAATAAGGGTTTTGGGAATACCTGAATTGAGTGCATACATGCTCATGTGATCTCCATTGTAGGTACTCCAGCCAAGAGCAATCTCACTTAGATCTCCTGTCCCAATGACCAATCCCCCTTCACGATTGGCACTGTTCATCAAAATGGAGGTTCTCGCTCGTGCTTGAACATTTTCATAAGTCACAGAGTGATCTGCTACATCATGACCTATCGCTTCAAACTCAGCAAGGGCTAATGGAGTGATATCAATAGTACGCAAGGTAACCTCTAGTGCTTCACAGAGTAGGGTGGCATTGTTTTTGGTACGACTAGTGGTTCCAAACCCTGGCATGGTAATGGCAATAATATCTCTGCTGTCCCATCCCATAATCTCAAATGCTTTGTATGTTGAGAGTAGGGCAAGTGTTGAATCAAGTCCTCCAGAGATACCAATAATCGCTTTGGTGATGCGAGAATGACACATTCGCTTGATAAGTGCATGGGCTTGGATATGGATAATCTCCTCACAACGATCTTTTTTCTCTTGATCGAGTGAGGGGACAAAAGGGTGTGGATCGATAAAACGTTTGAGCTTGGAGGGGGTTGGGGTGTTGTGGATAGTGATGATTCGATGTTCAGAACTCTCCTCATCTCCATAACTCGATTCCAAGAGACGTAATCCATTGAGCCTCTCTAGGTCAATATCAGCAGTAATGAGTTGACTCTCCATTGCAAAACGTTGACCTCTTGCAAGGGTTGATCCATACTCACTAATAATAGCATCTCCTCCAAAGAGCGTATCGGTAGTAGACTCCCCAACACCTGATGAGGCATAGATATAGGCTCCCATACATCTAGCACTTTGGGTTCGTACCAACTCCTCTCGGTAGTGAGCCTTGCCAACAAGCTCATTACTCGCACTTAGGTTAAAGATAAGGTTCGCACCATTGATACTCATCTGATTACTAGGTGGTGTAACTGCCCAAAGATCTTCACAGATCTCTACTCCAAAAGTCATCTCTTGATGATTGCTAAAGAGCAGATCAGTACCAAAAGGGATAGATTTGCCAAAAAGTCTAATAGTGTTATTTTTGATTTTTTTCCCTGAGACAAATTGACGCTTTTCATAAAACTCTTTTTTGTTAGGAATATAACTCTTAGGAGTGATACCTAGAATCTCTCCTTGCTGTATCACCAAAGCCGTGTTGTAGAGTCTCTGTTGCCAAATAAGTGCTGCTCCAACAATAACAACCATAGTATGATCTTCTGTCTCTTTAAGGAGTTCTTTGATAGCACTATTTTGAGCATCAAGAAGTCTCTGATTAAGAAAGAGATCAGAGGCAGTATATCCTGTAAAGGTTAACTCAGGGAAGAGAATAATCGCAACCTCTTCTTCTTTGGCTTGATTGAGGAGCTTTTTGATCTCTTGGAGATTTTTGGTGGGGTTGGCGATGGTGGTTTGGTTGATAGCTGAAGCGACGCGATAGAATCCATACATGATAAAATATCCAATTTTTTATTGGTATTTTATCATCTATTATTGAAGATAAAATGTTTTGTTTAGGTATTTAATTGTTTTAGGAGAGATTACTTTAATACTATCCCAGTATCTTTGGGTATAAAACTTACCATTTTTTTGGATAAATTTACCTTTGGATGGGAATGCCTGTCCCCAAGACTGTTTTTTATCCAAAATTGAGAGGATATTAGAAGATCTTAACTCTTTGGCTGTTAGCGAATTGGTCTTGTTTGTGTGTAGATAGTAGTATGTGCCATTTTTGGTTAAGAGCAAAAAATGATAGGCATCTGCAACTCTTGCAGTACGATAGACCGCATCATAAGTTGGTCTGTTTTTGATAATATTCCCTGCTACTATTGGGCTTGTAAAGAAAAATACAACGGTTAATAGTTGAGCAACTCTTATAAGTATTTTCATGATTTCTCCATATATAATAAAAAAAATCTTGGGTTTTAAATTAATTATTTAATTAACTTTTTCTTTAGTATAGCAGATATTTTTTGTAAAAAGGAGAGAAATATAAAAAAAATTCAAAAAAAATCTTTAATATGTTTAATTTAGTTTGGTTTTATTTTATTGGATAATTAAGGCAGTTTATTTTAACAAATAATAATAATTTCTCCTTGATATTAGAGAATATCAGGAGAGGGGATTCCTAGATAGAAGCCTTGAAAATAGTTTGCCCCTAATCTTTTGACAATTTGGTAGACCTCTTCGTTGTGGACAAACTCAACAATGGTTTGACGATCAAGTTTTTTACTAAAGGAGATGATCGCTTCGGTAATAATTTGTGAGTTTTCATCCGTATCAATATTTTTGATGAGACTTCCATCAATTTTGATATAATCCGCATCAATACCCAAAATATGTTCAAAATTTGCATACCCACTTCCAAAATCATCAATGGCGATTTTGACATTATACTGCTTGACATATTTGATAAATTTATTGATTAGTTTATAGTCAGCCACCTCTTGAGATTCTGTAATCTCAAAGATAATGCGTTCAGGGTTGGGATAGCTCTCTAGCTGTTGGTAGATATAGTTTGTGGTCTTCTCTGAGAGAATATCATCAATGGTTAAGTTGATAGAGAATTGATAGGTTGGAAAGTTTTTGAAAGCTTTAAATGCTTTTTTTATTACAATTTGTGTAATTTGTGGATAGAGTTTGGCTTTTCTAGCAATCTCCAAAAAGAAAAAAGGTGATATTGCCTCTCCATCTTTATCTAGTAGTCGAACTAATGTCTCATATTTTGTGGCTTTGATATTCTTATCACTAAAGATAGGTTGATAGTAGCAGACCACTCGATCCTCATCAATCGCCTCTTTGATTCGTTTAATCCACTCAATATTGTGTGCATAATCTTCATTTTTTCGCATACTGTGATGAAAGAGAAGAAATTTGCGATGCTCTTGTTGTGCTTTTTTTCTTGCGATATTGCTATAGAGAATAAGTTTTTGATAATCATCATTGGCATAATAGGTTGTTGCGCCACTACTTACTGAGATAGCGATACGGTTATGGTTAGCATAGTGAGGAGAGACAACATTTTGCTCTATCTCCTCAATCATATTCTCAAAAAAGTATTGAAGATTGTCTCGCGAGAGGTACCCCTCTTCAAATAGCAGAAGAAACTGATCTGATTCAAGTTTATAGAGTTTAAATCTATTATCACTATTCATATCTTGTAAAATTTTGGTTAGTCGTAGGAGCATCTCATCTCCTGTACGTTCACCATAGAAGTCATTGAAGCCAGAAAAATCATCAATATTGATATAGAAGATAATGGGTTTAAAGGCAAATTTTAGATCCTCTATGAGTTGATTTCTATTGGGAAGTCCTGTGAGTAGGTCAGTACGTTGTTGTCGGATCTCCTCTTTACTCTCCTCCAACTCTGTAATATCTTGGCGTACTGCGACATACTCAATAATCTCATTTTTGTTATCCAAAATAGGAATAATGGTAGCATTGACAATATAGTGGCTTCCATCTTTGCGTCTATTTTTGATTATCCCTTTCCATGTTTTTTTGGATTGTATGGTTGACCACATCTCTTTAAATGCCTCCTTGGGGACATCAGGGTGGCGTACAATATTGTGAGAACTTCCAATAAGCTCCTCTCTGCTATAGCCTGAAACTTCACAAAACATCTCATTGGCATAGGTGATAATCCCTTTGAGGTCTGTTTTTGAGACGATACTACTTTTGTCAATTGCCTGTTTATAGCCATCTAAAAATGAGATATTTTTATTGAGTTTATCACTCATGGTATTAAAGGCAAGAAGAGCATCTCCAATCTCATCCTGTTTATCTACCTTTAGATGTATCTCTGTTTGACCTTCTGCAATCATCTCTGAAGCTGTTTGTAGTTTTTTTAGGTTTCCTGTAATTGACTCATAAAAGGCGATAAAAATATAGGATGAGAGGATAAAGATAAGAATAAAACCAACTAAGAGATATTGTAGCTCTTTTTGAAGATTGGATTGTAGCTCTTGGATGGTTGCTTTGTAGGTGTAGACAAATTTCTCATAAAGCTCCTCTTGTGCATACATAGCTGAAATGACTTTTTGTATAAAATCTTTGGTATCATAGCTGTAGGCTTGATTGAGAATAATATCCTCATCAATGACACTTAGAACCTGCTTGAGTTTATCTGAGACGGATGTGGTTAGTTGTTGAAGTGCTTGGTAGTTACTAAGTTGTGTCAAGATGGCATTATCTACCAAATCTGACTCTAAACTAGCAAGATCTGAAGAGAGGGAGTAGAGGGTTTTTTTCTGCTCTTGAATCATGCTCTTTTGGTTTAATATCCCAACAGATAGCCCTTTGAGTCGTCCTGTGTATTCATAGAGTTGCAGTAGTTTCTCTTGGAGCATATCGCCCAAATAGTTGATACGAAGATCTTTTCCCTGTGCAAAATGAGTGATCTTTGAGACATCAAGAACCATAGCTTGAAGCAGTCTAACAATCTCTTTGTGTTTCTCAAAAATTTCGGTAGAGGAGAGATGTTTTGGAAGGCTATCGACTTTAACCAGTTCAAATAGACTCATTGCTTGTGCAAAATGTTGATTGGTATGAAGTATCTTTAGGGTGTGGGCATCGTACTCTAATAGGGACTGCTTTTTGAGATAGAGGATCTCCTCTTTCTCTCGAAGTTCACTGCGTAACTCTTGGTTTTTTTGTCCCTCTTGGATATAGAGATTGCTCAACTCTCTATGAATTTGAATGGAGTTCATAATCTTATGGGTAATTTGAATATACTCTAATCCAATAAGTTGCAGACGTTGTATCTCTTGTTGTTTAAAGTGATTAAGGAATATAGTATGTGAAGGGAAAATAAGCAGAATAAAGAGTATAGAGATTGAAGCGATAATTTTAGATTTAAAGGAGAGCTTATTCATAATATAAAGGGCAGGAGTTAATATCTTTTTGAACTTCATGACTAACCTTATAAAGTTTTGAATTTATTGTAACATAAAAAATTACTATTTAACAAGAGAAGTGTAGAATTAATAAATAATTTTAGTTAAAAAATATAAAGAAGCATCTCCCAAAAGGGAGAGAGAAGGGTTATCCTTTTTGGTTGAGAACCTCAATAGAGAGAATATCATCATTTTGATTGATACTATCAAGCACAGCGAAACTCTCACTGTCATCCTCTTCAATCGCACCAAACACAGTATGTACACCATCTAAATGAGGAGTAGCAACAAAGGTAATAAAAAATTGGCTTCCACCTGTATTGGGTCCTGCGTGTGCCATAGAGAGTACTCCTCTTCTGTGTGGATGAGTACTTGTATCGGTCTCACAATCAATTGCCCAATCAGGTCCTCCTGTTCCTGCCAAAGCGGGGTTGCCTGTAGGTGCTGAGTGAGGACATCCCCCTTGTGCCATAAACCCTGGAATTACTCTATGGAATCGAAGATTGTTATAAAATCCCTCATTGGCAAGATGTGCAAAGTTTGCAACAGTATTGGGTGCATCATCTTTGTAGAGTTTTGTCCAGATCACCCCTTTTGATGTGGTGATTTTTGCATAGTTATAAGTATCCATTACCTCTTGAGGTATGTCGTATCGTTTTGTCTTTTTTCCAAACATTATTGTTTAGTCCTTGTTTATTAAAATTAAGCTATTATTATACCAATAAATTATTAGAGGTATGAGTATGAAATTATGTGTTGCACTTGATTTGCCCTCCGCAGAGGAGAATCTACAATTAGCCCAAGAGCTTAAAGAGTATGATATATGGATGAAGGTAGGGTTTCGAGCCTATATTCGAGACGGTAAGCCTTTTGTGGAAGCGATTAAATCTATTAATCCAAATTTCAAAATATTTTTGGATCTAAAACTCTATGATATCCCCAATACCATGGCGGATGCAGCAGAGGAGATCGCTAAGTTGGGAGTTGATATGTTTAATATTCATGCCAGTGCAGGGGCTATTGCAATGCAGAGAGTTATGGAGAGACTCTCAACACAAGAGAAGCGACCATTGGTTTTGGCTGTGACAGCATTGACCTCATTTGATAATCAAGGATTTCAAACAATCTATGGTAAGGGTATAGATGAAAAGGCAAATGAGTTTGCCAAGATGAGTTATCTCAATAATCTTGATGGGGTGGTCTGCTCTGCTTTTGAGAGTCGAGCAATTAAATCAATTACTTCAGATGATTTTCTAACCCTCTCTCCTGGTATTCGTCCTTTTGGTGAGGATGCAGGAGATCAACAGCGTGTAGCAACACTAGATCTTGCCCAAAGAGAGAGGGTAGACTTCCCTGTGATTGGGCGACCTATCTACCAAGACAAGAACCCAAAAGCCAAAGTTGAACAGATTTTAGGATTGATATAAAGATGAAGTTTAGTACCTATATGCACCAATGGCTCTATGGAGAGAGTGGTTACTACAAAACCTTCAAAGCAATTGGAAAAGGGGGGGATTTTTATACCGCGGTGAGTACTAGCTCCTTTTTTGGGGCAAGTATTGCTAACCATTTTTATAAATTAATAGAAGCTCAAAGTTTCAAAAGAGATGGTTGGCTTATTGAAGTAGGTGCACATCAAGGTTATCTACTTTGTGATATGATTCAGTGGCTCTATACATTAGATCCTAGTTTGGTGAAATCTCTAAAATTTGGTATTGTTGAGCGTCAACCACAACTGCAACAGGCACAACTTAAATATATAGAGGAGCGTTTTGGTTCTGATATTGAAATTACTCACTTTAATGATATTGATGAGGTTATCGTTGATTATGCTTTTGTTGTTGCTAATGAGATTTTTGATGCTTTCCCTTGTGAATTGATCAAAGATAACAGACAGGCGTTTGTTGAGAATCACCAAGTGGTATGGCAAGAGGCAGATCAAGAGCTATTGGCATTTGCCTCAAGGCATCGACAGATCAAAGGGGAGGTTGCTATAGGGTATGAGTCATTTGCTAAGAAGATGGCACAGGGGATTAAGAGGTGCGATTTTGTCACATTTGATTATGGTGAGAGGTTGGTACGCAATGATTTTTCTATTCGTATCTACAAAAAGCATGAGACTTTCCCTCTTTTTGATGAAGCCTTAATTCTCTCAGAGGCTTATCAAAAATCTGATATCACCTATGATGTTAACTTTGGACACCTTATTGAGGCGTTTGAGTCTTCAGGATTTGAGCTTGACTCTTATGAGACTCAAGCAAGAGCATTGATTCGATTTGGTCTGATTGATATATTAGAGCAGTTTGCCAAGCAGACAACTCATGCCAACTATCTACGAGAAGCAGACAAGATCAAAACACTCATCGCCCCTACAATTATGGGAGATAAGTTTAAGATGGTGCATTTTCGGCGATAGCGTCAATTTTTAAAATCAGATCAACCCCGCAATCAAATAGAGTAAAGATGCCAACCCTGCTGAGATAAGTGCATAGGGCATCTGTGTACGGACATGGGCGATATGGTCACAACCACTAGCCATTGAGGAGATAATGGTGGTATCTGAGATGGGGGAGACATGATCGCCAAAGATCCCTCCTGAGATAACTGCCCCAATTATAAGTGGTGTATATATCTCAAAGGTGGCTCCTAGTGCCAAGGCAATGGGCATCATAATAGAGAATGTTCCCCAGCTAGTCCCTGTTGAGAATGAGGTTAGTGAAGCGACCCAAAAGATTAGTAGTGGAAGTAAAAAAGGAGGAATACTCTTATCCATAATCTCTGCAAGATAGTTCGCTGTACCTAGTGCCTTGATAACATCACCAATCAAAAAGGCTAAAAGCAGAATCAATACAATAGGAATCATCTCTGCTATCCCCTCATAGAGTGAGGAGAAGTAGGCTTTGTGCTTGAGAACCCCTCTACCAACATAGTAGAGATAGATAAATACCAATGTTGCAATAACCGCATAGAAAACAGAGGTAGATCCGCTCCCTTTGAGTATGTCACCATCGCCTGTATAGTAGAGAGAGAGTGGCACCATAAAAATAAGCACAACCAGAGGAAGTATCATAAGCAGAGGAGATTGATGCGTTTGAGTAGGTAGGGTAGGATGGTGCTGGATAGGGTGGGGTTTGGCATCTCGCATGGGACCGATATTGATATCCAATAGAATAACCATCAAGACCAAAACAACAGTAATTAGAGAGTAGAAATTAAAGCCAATAGACTCGACAAGCAGTGAGATCCCATCACCCGATATCACCTCTGCATCAATAGCTGTTACAATTAAGCCCAAAAGCAATGCTCCCCAAGCATTAAAGGGGATAAGTGAACAGATCGGTGCAGAGGTAGCGTCACAGACAAATGCCAACTTCTCTCGACTTACGCCATTTTTGTCACAAAGGGGTCTTGCTACGGTACCTGCAACAAGTGAGGTGATGGAGGATTCGATAAATATAAAGACCCCTAGCAGATATGCCAAAAGGAGTGAGCCTTTGGGGGAGTCGAGTCTTTTCTCTTTTTTGCCAATATAGGCAATAAAACCATCTACGCCTCCTGCGTTGCTAATGAGTTTGATAATAGCCCCTACCAGAAGGGCAAAGAGAACAGTTTTGGTGATCCACCCTTGTGCGAAGAGTCCTACAAAACCATCCAAGAGTGCAATGGTCGCATCAAGTGGGTGGAGATGATGAATAATCAACTCTCCTAGAAAAATACCTGAGAGCAGAGAGATGACAACATCTTTGGTGATAATCGCCATAGCGATAATAAAAATGGGAATAAGAACAGAGAGTATGCCTAAATTTTCCATGGAGTTCCTCATGATTTTTTGTTTAGAGGGGATTATACCATGAAATAGACGCTATATGGTTGTCTTCCTTTGCAATACCAATAGGGCATCTCGATAGATCGGCTCATCAATAAAACCATACTGCTCATCCATAAAGCCATTCTCTCCTCTTTTAGCAGAGGCTTCAAAGAGCCTTTTGATATCTTTGGCACGAGCGATGGCATCTTGGTTGTCATCAAACAGACGATTGGCGATGGTTACTTGAAGTGGACCCATACAGGCTTTGGTCTGAAAGCCCATGCTCTTTTCAAGTTCACACCACGCTTGAAATGTTTGGGTATCTTGGTACTCTTGATACATAAAGGAGATAGGATGGATCCCAATGGTGTGTGCGTCGATAAGAAACTTGCTCAATATATAGTGGATAGTAGGGTTGTTTAGCTGGACTAATGATTGAGGAAGCCTCAGTGAGGTGAGCAGATCAAGTATGCCAAGATTCGCAGTCGTAAATCGCTCGATCCCTCCCCAATTGGCTAGATTGGCAAACGCCTCTTTTGTCTCTAGTGAGATATGAATCTCTTTTTCACTGTTAAGTAATCTATCAACTTCCAAAATCTCCTCATAGCTTCTAACCTTGGCGATACGTACCGCATCAAAGGAGAGAGAGTTGAGAAACTCTATCTCCTCTCTCCCTCCCTCATCAAGTGGGTTGATCCGAACAATAATAAAACTCTTAGAGCTTTTGAGATGTGAGAGGAAGAGGGCAATATTATAAAGAGCCTCTCTCTTTCGGCTAGGGGCGATGGCATCTTCAAGATTGAGCGTAATCATATCCGCAGGAAGATCATCGATACGATTTAGATGGTTGAGGCGAAGAGGATTGAGCATCATATTGGAGCGAAATCTTTTTCGTTGGGATGGCTCTTTGTGTAGATCTCCTAACATCGCTAAGCGTTCATCAATGGTTGTCTGTTCTATCTGTTGTAAATCTTGGAATATCATGCTTGATTATAATCTATCTTGGATGAAGTATGGGTATAATTATAGGAAATATTTTCAAAAAAGGATATTTATGAATAGCATATTAAGTAGATCACTGATTCTACTTCTGCCCATGGCATTGGTAGCCAAATCGCCTAAGGTTTATCAAGAGGCAACCCAAGCTTGTCCCGCTTATAATAATATGAAGCATACAATCAATAGTAACAATCGACAACTAGAAGTAGGCAAAGAGTATCGAATCCTCTCTCATAAAGAGGGGCAGATCTTGACCCTTATTGAGGGAGAGAGAGTGGCTCAGCGTTGGGTAGATGAGGGGTGTTTCAAAGATAAAGAGCCTCTCAAAAAAGAGCAATCAACCCTCTCCTCTATTATTGATAAAATCAAAGATAAATTTGCTACCAGAAGATCACTATCTCAGCAGAATCTTTTGGCGATCTCATGGCAAAATGCCTTCTGTCAGACGCATCAATACAAAAAAGAGTGTCGCACCATGAAGCGAGATGATTTTGCCGCGTCACACTTTGTTCTACATGGTCTCTGGCCTCAACCACGTAACAACCAATACTGTAATGTAAGCAAAAAAGAGATCGGTATGGACAAAAACAAGCAGTGGAATCGTCTTTCTAATTTGGAACTTAACAGTACCACCCAAAAGAGACTTTCGCTATTGATGCCTGGTTATCACTCCAATCTCCATAAGCATGAGTGGGTCAAACATGGTAGTTGTTATGGTAAGGATCCCAATGGCTATTATGATGATGCGATGAATCTCTTAGATCAAGTCAACAACTCAAAAGTACAGAGTTTTTTTGAAAAAAACTTGGGCAAAAAGGTTAGCCTAAAAGAGATACGAAAGGTTTTTGATGCAACATTTGGAGAGGGAGCAGGGGAGCATGTCACCATGAATTGTCGACAGGGACTAATCACTGAACTCTGGCTACATATAGGAAGTGGCTCTTCTAAATTAGAGAGATTACTAAAAAAGGGAGAGAGACCAAAAAGCAGATGCTTCAAAGGGAAAATCGATAGGGTAGGCTACTAAATGAAATTTATATGAATGGGGATACATCGTTTGCTATTGGGGGGGATATAGGTTTAGTGAATAATTAATAGTGAATAGTTTTTGATATAATTTTGGTATAGCAAAATAGTATAATCAAGTCACAAGATTAGTGTTATAAGGTGTAGAAAAGGAGATTTGAAAATGAAAATGACAGCTAAAGAGTTTGATGAGAGATTTGATAATGGAGAGGATATTTTTGATTTGATGGAAAATCCAAAGGTTATGAAACTCAAAGATTTTGAAAAAGAGTTTTT
>CAZEUB010000020.1:0-8201 GCA_964515605.1 uncultured Sulfurovum sp.
GTTAAAGTGAAATTGATTGAACTTGGTATAGATTCTAATAAAATTACAACTACTGGTCATGGAGAGTTAGACCCTATTGCTCCTAATGATAGCAAAGAGGGACAGAGTAAAAATAGACGAGTTGAAATTCAAATTTTAGATTAAGGGGCTATTTATGAAAAAGATATATTTATCAATAATACCACTTTTGATACTAACAGCATGTAGTACAGGTAAACCAAAAATAAAAAGACCACCCAAAAGAGAAATCCAACCAAAAGTCTATGGGTGCAGTGATATAGACTCAATTATCAATAACCATAATTTTGATATCAAACTACTGACCAATCTATACAAAAAATGTCCCAATAACAAAACAAAAGTGGCTCTGCTAATAGCTAAAGGAGATAAATATAGTAAAGAGAAAAAACGAAAATTGGCTTATCAAAGTTATCAAGAGGCACGAGTAATTATCCATAAAAATAAATTAAAGATATTTGATGAGTATGATTATTATTTATCAAAGCGAGTACTTGAGTATGATTTTCAAAACTCTGCATGTATCCCAGAAGAGACTAATAATTGATGTCAAAGAATTAGTCCCCTTAAAAACAGGTACTAAGGTGAGGCTAAAGCCATCAATTCCAAAAGTAGGCTACTAGGCCTCTACCCTGTTACTCATCTCATGAAATTTAGAAAGAGAGAGGAGTGCAAGTGAAATGGGTCTGCCTACCTCATGTTCAACATCTGCTATGATACGGTTGAATAGTGTGGCATCCTCCTCTTTGGCAAAGACCAATATCTCTGCTCCATTATCTAGTGCCTCTAGCATCATCTTTCCTGCTTTTTGATAGGCGATGGTGGAATTGCTCTCTATGATACTCTGTCCTGCTCGTTTGGTTGACATCTCAAACTCAATAAATTTTCCGCCTAACATCTCAATCGTCTCTTGGAGTTGTTCGCTAATCTTTTGGCTATTTTTGTCTCCAAGGTAGAGTGCTACTGAGCGTTGCTCTAGGCTCTCTATATTGATAGGTCTTCTCATCTTATTGAGGCAGTCGCTTTTGAGTTTATCGATAAGCCGAGGAGAGTTTGTCATTTGGATCTTCTCTTTTAGTGATTGGATAACCTCTGAGTAGTCTTTGCCTTGAAAAACATTGTTCTCATATTCACAACAGCTAATTCCATCAAACTCATCATTGATTGCGGTTAAGATCTCTTTTTCGTATTCTGGATACTTCTCTATAATATGAGCAGCCGTGATTAGAATAGCATCTCCTATATAGTTACGATTATAGTTAAAGGTCTCTGAAGCATAGTGAACAGGATAGAGAGAGAGGTAGTAGGCTAGATCCTCTTTGTTCTCTTCATGACGTTTGAAAACTCTTCTAAACTGTTGCATAAAGTCGTTGTTGTTGAAGATAAGCCCATTATCTGATCTAAAGTTCAATGCAGCATCAATGGTCAACTCATTGCCAAGCTCATCAATAACACTGCTAAGCTTCTCCTCTCCTGTGACAATCAGCCCATTGACGCGAAAGAGAAGATCCTTTTGGGGATAGGCAAAATCACTATTTTGCTCTTGGATCATGGCTAGGAGTTGCTTGAGTGGGGTTTGGTTATCACTCTTATCAATCTGAAATGAGAAGTTTTTGTAGTAAGGAAGATAATCGGTTTTGGCATTAAAGAAAAAAGCCCTAACATTTAATTGGATGGTGTTCAAAAAATCCATAGAGGTTCCTTGTTGTTAAGTATTATTGTAAATATAACCATAGTTATGATTAAGATAGAGAAAAAGTAGATCAAAAAAATAAAAAAATTTTTAAAGGTGTGTAGTTTTCTCTTGGATCTATGTTAAAATAGCCCAATGAGAATACCTACAATTATCCAAATCATATCCAAAACCCTACAAGAGCATCATGCCAAAGCGATTATTGTCGGTGGAGCTGTTCGTGATTATCTCTTGAAGCTTCCGATCAAAGATTATGATATAGAGGTCTATGGGCTTGATCGATTGGAGCAGTTGGAGCAGATATTGGCTCTCTATGGAGAGGTTAATTTTGTTGGCAAAAGTTTTGGGGTTTTGAAGTTTGTTTATGAAGGAGAAGAGTATGACTTCTCATTTCCCCGTACTGAGCAGAAGGTAGGCAGAGGTCATCGAGGATTTGATGTCATCTGTGATGGCTCTCTCTCATTTGAGGATGCTGCCAAACGTCGTGACTTTACGATTAATGCCATGGGGTATGATCCTACGCAAAAGATCCTCCTTGATCCCTATGGTGGGGTAGAGGATATCTCGCTAAGACGGCTTTGTCATATTGATGATCAGACATTTGTCGAAGATCCCTTGCGTCTCTATCGTGCGGTACAGTTTGCGGCACGGTTTGAGTTTGATTTGGCAGAGGAGACTGTGTCGCTTTCTCGTAAGATGATTGAGCAAGGGGCATTGGATGAGTTGCCCAAAGAGCGAATCTATCAGGAGTTCAAAAAACTTCTGCTTAGATCATCCAAACCCTCCTTGGGATTTGAGTGGATGCGTAAGTTGGGTATATTGAGATACTACCCTGAGCTAGAGGCGATTATCGATGTGCCACAATCTGCCAAGTGGCACCCAGAGGGGGATGTGTGGCGACACACCATGATGGCACTAGATAAGATGGTAGCATTTCAAAAGGGGGATGAGCGATATGATCTTAGAATGATGTTTGCTACTCTCTGCCATGACTTTGGCAAAGCAACCCATACGCAGATCAATGATAATGGCTCTATTACTGCAATTGGGCATGAAAAGGCAGGAGTCTTACCTACTGAGCATTTTCTCTATCGTCTGATGGATGAACACGCCTTTATCCAATCGATTCTCCCTTTGGTTGCGTATCATCTAGCTCCCTCCTCTTACTATCGTAATGGTGCCAAAGATAGCACCATTCGGAAATTGGCAACCAAAGTAAATATCGAAGAGTTGGTCACCGTAGCCAGAGCTGATTTTTTGGGACGTACCACATCAGCATCTCTAGCAGGGGTTTATCATGCAGGTGATTGGCTACTCTCTAAAGCCAAAGCACTCAATGTAGCACAAGAACCAATCAAGCCACTCTTGCAAGGTAGAGATCTTATTGAGATAGGACTCAAGCCCTCGAAGCGTTTCAAGGAGCTATTGGATAGGCTCTATTTGGCACAACTCAATGGCAAGATAGGCACCAAAAAGGAGGCACTAACTTACCTAAAGGAGTTAATCGGTCTCTCCTAAGAGAGACTACTCATTTCTCAATACCGTAAGGGGATCGATTGATGATCCTTTACTAGCAGGGTAGAGTGCAGAGATTAAGACGATCACAAATGTACCAACAATAATAGAGATAAAATCAAAAGTGGTTAGATCAACAGGCAGTTTGGAGAAGCCATAGACATCTGCTGAGAGAGAGATAATATCAAATGTTGTCAAGATCCATTTGCCCAAGAAGCCCAAGATTACTCCCGCAACAATACCACTAATACCAATAATAACCCCAAGTCTAAAGAAGATATAGCGGATCTCCTGAGCCGTAGCCCCTAATGTCTTCATCAAAGCGATCTCTGATCGTCTGCTCATTACTGTCATAAGCAGAGAGGAGATGATATTGAGTGAGGCAACCAAAATAATAAGTAAAAGTACCAAAAAGAGTGCCTCTTTCTCCATCTCCATGGCAGCGAAGAAACTGCTATTCTCTTCCCACCACCCTTGGACAATGACCTTTTGTTGAAGTCCTTTTGCTTTGAGAAACTGCTCAATGCGTATCTTGTCATTCATCTCATCTTTTGAGTAGAGGTGAATCCCATCATAGATTCCTTTGGGGCGTTTGAGAATCTTTTGAAATGCTTCATGGGTAGTATAGATAAGGGTCTTATCATACGCCTTGAGTCCTGAGTCAAAACTCCCATCAATCACAAACCTCTTCTGTAGGGGCATTGTCCCAAAACCAATGGCTTGTTGCTCTGTAAAGTAGAGGGTTAGTTTTTGAGATTTCATTACGCCCATCTCTTGATTGAGGGTCTCTCCTGTAATGAGTTTGTATCTGCTTGGTGATTGGATAGAGGAGTGATAGGCTTTGGCAAAAACCCTATTGATGATCGCCTCTTTGTCAAAGTTTACCCCATAGAGAATAGAGCCGTTGACATTAGAGCCACTTTTGGTAATAACAGGAGTGGTATAGTAGGGGCTAATATAAATATTGGGAAACTGCTCTTGTAGCTCATCTATCAGATGATCGGTTGTAACATTGTAGTAGGTTGGAAGCAGTGTCAAGGGGTAGTTCATCACAAATAGGCGTTTTTTGAACTCCTCTTGCGTTCCGTGCATAATACCCATAGCAAGCATCAATACCATCACCCCTGCAGCAATACCCAAAAAGGCAAGCACTGAGGAGACAAAGATAAAGGGATTATCCCTGTCATACTTAAGATAATGTTTGATAATCTTATTAACAAACGCTTTGTTAATAGGAACTGACATTAAGCAAGGATTCCTTTTTTGGGACCGCTCTTGCCACAGCAGTTTTTGTATTTTTGCCCTGAACCACAAGGGCAGGGGTCGTTTCTTTTGGGCTTTTTCTCTGTTCTAATAGGTTTTCTAGCAGGTGCCTCTCTCTCCTCTTCTATCTCTGCCATAACGATCTCATCTTCATTGGTTTGAGCCTCCAAAAGTGCTGCCTCTAGCTCATCCTTCATCGCCTCTAGTTTGGCTTGTTCCTCTGCTTGTGCTTCAGGTGTTTCAAAGTTGAACTGTACCAGTTGCAAGACCTGAATTGCCTCTTGTTTGATGGTGTCAATAAGTTGCATAAAGAGATTATAGCTATCTTTTTTGTACTCAGTAAGTGGATCTTTTTGGTTGTATCCTCTTAGTCCAATACCTGTTTTGAGAACATCCATCTCATAGAGGTGATCTCTCCATTTTGGATCAAGAACTTGAAGATAGAGTACCCGTTGTACTTCACTGCGTTGCTCTGGTGTGAGTGGCTCCATCTTGGCTTCATAGGCTTGGGTGATGATCTCTATGAGCATCTCTTTGATCTCATCATACTCTTTGCCCTCAAAGAGAGAGTTTTCAAGATCAAGTGCCATCTTCTGACTAAGAAGATTGGTGAGTTTTTGAATATCATAATCCTCAGTTGGTGCTCCATCATAGATCTCACACTCACTCATGAGATAGTCGACATACTCTAGGCGATTCTCTCTGATTTTGGAGTCAATATCATACTCAGGATCAAGTAGTTGATTTCTAAACTTATAGATCGCTTTTCGTTGCTCATTGGCAATATCATCATACTCTAGGATATGTTTACGCGACTCATAGTGCATATTTTCAACTTTTTTCTGTGCTTTTTCAACCGAACGGGTGACAATCTTGGAGTCGATATACTCTCCCTCCTCTACACCTAGTTTGTTCATAATGGTTCTGATCTTCTCCCCTCCAAAAATACGGAGCAGGTTATCATCAAGTGAGAGATAGAATTGGGAAACACCTGGATCCCCCTGACGACCTGATCGTCCTCTTAATTGGTTGTCGATACGGCGGCTCTCATGTCGCTCTGTCCCTAGGATATAGAGACCTCCAAGGGCTTTAATCTCATCAGTGATCTTGATATCAACTCCACGACCAGCCATATTGGTAGCTACGGTAACCGCACCCTTTTTCCCCGCTTCTGCAATAATACTCGCTTCATGTTCATGGTTTTTGGCATTGAGGGTATTGTGAGGGATCTTGGCAGCCTTGAGTCGCTCATGAACCAATTCAGACTTCTCGATAGAGGCAGTACCAATGAGTACGGGTTGACCCTTTTCATGAAGCTCTTTGACTTTGCGTGTAACCGCATCGAGTTTCTCTCTTTCGGTATTGTAGATAAGATCATTCAGATCTTTTCGCTCTACAGGAACATTGGTTGGAATAGAGATGACCTCTAGGTTATAGATCTCAGCAAACTCAGTGGCTTCAGTTTGTGCAGTTCCTGTCATCCCTGAGAGTTTTTCATACATACGGAAGTAGTTTTGATAGGTGATCTCTGCTAGGGTTTGAGACTCCTCTTTGATCTCCACATTCTCTTTTGCTTCGAGTGCTTGGTGTAGCCCCTCAGAGAAGCGTCTTCCTGTTGAGAGTCGCCCTGTAAACTCATCGACAATAATGATCTCTCCATTCTGTACCACATAATCAACATCTTTGACAAAGATATATTGTGCTTTCATTGCTTGGTCAAGATGGTGTGCAAGGATAGCGCTCTCAAGATCATAGAGATTCTCTACCTCAAAAAGATCTTGAGCTTTTTGCAACCCTCTCTCTGTCATGATCACTTGTCTGTTCTTCTCATCTATATAGAAATCAAAATCAAGCTCAGGCTCCTCTTCTCCTGGTTTGAGTTCAGGTTTCTCCCCTTTCTCCATCTGCAAGGCAATCTCGTTGGCTTTTTGATAGTGTACCATATCCCGTTGGACAGGTCCTGAGATAATTAGTGGGGTTCTTGCCTCATCAATCAAGATAGAGTCTACCTCATCAATAATAGCAAAGGCGTGTGATCGTTGAACCTTCTCCTCTGCTCTGGTTTTCATATTATCACGAAGATAATCAAACCCATACTCGTTATTTGTACCATAGGTGATATCACAATCATATTGAGCTTTTTTGGTCGCTTCGTCATAGATCTCATCGGTCAAACACCCTACCGTATATCCAAGAAAGTTGTAGAGTTTCCCCATATCGGTAGAGTCACGCTTGGCAAGGTAGTCGTTGACTGTGACGACATGCACCCCTTTGCCTGTCATAGCATTGAGTGCGACAGCCAGTGTAGCAACGAGGGTTTTTCCCTCTCCTGTTTTCATCTCAGCAATGGCATTGTCATGGAGTACCATTCCTCCTACCAACTGCACATCAAAGTGACGCATACCCAGTACCCGTTTACTCGCCTCTCTAGTAATGGCAAAAGAGTCATAAAGAACATCATCAAGACTCTTCTCTCCTGATTGAACAGAGACCTTAAGTGCATTAAATGCCTCTTTTAACTCTTCATCTGAGAGCTTCTCGTAAGACTCTTCTAATTTATTAATTAATTTTGCTCTTTTTAAATAATTTTTGACAACTCTATCATTTTTGGATCCAAATATCATCTTTAGCATTATAGTTATAACCTAGTATTAAAATTATGACGATTTTATCTAAATTTTATGTAAATACGGTTTAGCTATTGGATCTTTTTTAGTTTCATAAAAAAGTTGATTAATTTTTGGGGTATTGCCTTTGGGCGACCCTCTTTGACAAAAACCAATTGTACCTCCATCGAAAAGATCAGCTTCTTCTCTTTGTAAATAGACTGCTCTAGCCAAATAGAGGCAGATCTCTGTTTGAGTAGTTCTGTTTTGACCTCAACCATCTCCCCCAAAGATGCCATACCGATAAAATTTGCATTTAATTTTTTGACCACAAATCCACTATACTCACCATCTGTAGGAGTCAACCCCTCTTCAAAAAAAAGCTCACTCCTTGCTCTCTCACAATACTTTATGTAGTTGGTATGATAAACAATCCCACCTGCATCGGTATCTTCGTAATAGACCCTTATTTTTACGCGCAAACCCCCGTATTTTGGGCATTTCATAGGCTCGCATTGTCGAGTGTGCCCGTAACTGTGCCCATTTTTCTATTTTCTTAAGACGAACTTCGTCGTTTTCTTCGATGAATTTCGTATAAATTTTGAGTGTAATTGAGACATCTTTGTGCCCGGGGTAATCTCCCCATTCCCCAATTCCTTACAAAAGTATATCTTGCTCTATATTTAAGTTATTTTGCCTATCTTCAAAATTACCAAGATACCTAAAGTTAAGCTTTTCTTGAAATAGTTTTATGATTCTATTTTGTGTTTTTCTTTCTGTATCACCGATGTTGCTTATGATTTACCTTTATTGCAAAGCATTTAATTCATCTTTATATGCCAAAATTGGCTCATATATCTTATGATAAGCTGTTCCTATTGCACCTTTAAACAATTCTAATTTTGGTGGTATTTTCCCAGCCAACAATATCTGTTTTTGTGCAATTCCAGGATATGGATCAATATAAACTACTCTTTTAATACCAAGCTGATAAGCTTTTTTAGAACACAGTTCACAAGGTGATGCAGTGCTATATAAAGTACCTTCTTTTATCCCTTCACCACCGTATTTTGCTATCTGTAAAAAAGCATTCTCTTCAGCATGTA
>CAZEUB010000021.1:0-9099 GCA_964515605.1 uncultured Sulfurovum sp.
CCTTTAGCAATGGCATAAATGTGTTGTTCGTGCAGTGAATATATTTTGTGAGAGTCTTTTTGTTTCTGGTCAGATACTTTGAGGAATAGATCAAAGGTCTCTTGGTATTTTTCAAGTTTTTTCTCATCTAGTTTTCTTGAGATATCTCTTATTAGAACATGTGTAATAGTTTTAAGTCGTTTCATTGCAGCTCTTGCTTTTTTGATCTTTTTGGGATGTCTAAAGAATCTTAGTTTGATTCGGTGTTCCTTGATCTCTTTGACATATGTACGTCTAAGCTGTATCTTTTCATCTTTAGCAATACGGTGCAGGTGATGAATCATCTTAATAGCCAGTTTACCATCTGTGGGATAGGTAACATTCTTCTCCTGTGCATCTTTACTGTGAAGTGCTACACTCATAGAGAATATTTGCTCTACACCTTCTACTCCTATACGGTTACTAAACTTGACTAGTTCAGTAGCGTGACATGGTAAGGCAATTTGAAATTCATTACCATATAAAGCAATTTCAACAATGAATTTTCATTAGGGAAAGCCCATTTAGTTTTCTCAAAGAGAGTCTTTTTTACTTCGTAAAAGCCACTTCGTTAGACAAGAGTAAGTTTCCTGAACTGCCTATGGACAGACTCTTAAGTTACTGACACAAAATTTCTAACACTCCCCTATTTTCTAAAAATACCAAAACCAATCTAGCTTGATATCCTCTTGTCGCTTATGGTTTTGTTTTTGATAGTGATATTGGATTTTTAGTGCATGCTCTTTGGTAAGCGTGTAGGTAATAAAGGGGTCGATCTCTTGGATCTCTCTGTTTTGGGTGAACCACTCATCTTTTGCCAAAATCCCTATTTTTAATTTTTGTGATGGATTGTAGATTATCCCTGTATTAGTAGCGATACTCCACTGATCTTGATCTCGATAATAGAGAGTTGGCGTAAGGGTAAGAAAACCAAAGAGATGAGGCTCTCCCAAGGTAATACCACCTCCTGCCTGGAGATAGGCATTTAATCTATTATCAAAAATTCTTCTAGCTCCTGTAGCAACTTGCCAAGAGATGGGTTTGAAGATAGCATCTTGGATGGCATAGGAGCGAATATCTAATAGATTGATCTCCTCTAAAAAAAACTTATTGTGATGATAGCCAATGGCACTATCTAAGAAGTTGATATAAGCACCAGAGATGTAGCCTGACTCGTTATCGTAGATATCATGGTAGGCGATCTTGATACGTGTAGATAGCTCTTTGTTTTTGGCATAAGAGAGGGTGAATTTGGTTGAATCATGACCCCTCTTGGGTGGAGTAGGAGAGGGGATGGGTGGTTGAGGGAATTTCCCTAGTTTACTTCTCTCTTTCAGTAGCCTAAGGAAATGATTTAGATACTCTCTTTTGTCAATCTCCCCCTCTTTATGGCGTATCTGTAGAAGATGTGTAGCAAGTTCTAAGGTTTTTGCTTGTTGTTTTGGGCTAAGGTCTTTGATAAGTGTTAGATTATACTCTTTGCTTTTTGCAAAATTAATGGCAATAGGGTTACCCTCTATCTCTTCATTGAGTTGGAGAATCTTTTTGCGTTTAGAGGGGCGATAGTGGATAGATTTGATGAGACCTGCATCACCTATGGCTCTTAGGGTATCGATGGGAATTGCTTTGAGGTTGAATTGGGAGGTGAGTGTTAGCTCAGGTTTGGCAACCTCTAATAGCCAAAGGAGATTATAAGAGCAGTTTTCTGTTAGAAAAAAATAGTCAGCATAGAAGTGTTGTAGCTCCAACACATGCAGTATGAGTCGATCAATCTCCTCTTGATTCAATTTTAGGGGATACTCCCAGATATCTCTCTGCTCTAAATCACTATAGGTTTTGAGTTTTTTGCTATAGGGATCAACTGAGTAGAGACCCTTATATCCTCCAAATAGCCCTTGATAGGCGTAGATAAATCCATTATCCTCTGTCGTTTGTGCGGCGTAGTTGATGGCATAAGAGAGTAGGGGAGTATGCTGATTGGCATCAATACGCAAAAAGGTATGTCCAAAAGCAGAAGCAGGAGAGTTGATATGTGCTGAGGCAAGGATAATGGTGATCTGTTTGGCATCAAGCATTTGGATACTTTTTTTAAGCTTAGTGCATTGGGGGATTTTGATCTTTTTTTTGAGTAGAGGAATCTGCTCTAAGAGCCAAGTTGATCGAGATGGGTAGTAGCATAAGGTACTATTCTCATCATCGCTCTTATCCTCTAAAAGTGCAAGAACTGTTGCGTTGAGTTCACTTTCTAAATTCCTCTTACCACGCTTTGAGAAAAAGAACGCTGGATCATCAATCTCACTTTTGCCTTGGCGATAGTGGAGGAGTTTTTGCCATACAGGGTGATAATAGAGCTGTTTTTTTTGAATAATTTTACTAATATTTTGAGGTATTTGAGCAAAGAGAGGAGTCGATAGCAGGAGTACAAAAAGAAATTTTGCACTTCCTTTTTGTACTAGTTTGAGCATAATTTAGCTAGCTATTGCTACAATGTTTTCAATAACTTGTGCAGAGGTTACATCACTACTTGAGTAGATTGCCCCAAAATTGTTTTGAAGTTTAGCAGAAAACTCAGCTTTATCTTCTACCTTAAGAAGTGTTGCTAAAGTATCAAGAGACTCCCCTTGACCATTAGAGATATCCATAGCAAGTGTATCCATATTTTTTTCTACAAACTCTACTGCTTTATCATTAGATACAAATTTAGCAGGTTTAGCACAACCAGAAGTTCCAGAGGTGATACCAAAAGTTTGGTTTCCTGAAGTTCCATTGGTAGTAACGGCAAAGACTTGCATTAATACAGAGTCTTGATTTTTGATAACTTGATTTCCAAGTCCACATCCAACATTACCTGCTAATAGTGTTGAACTTATAAGTGCTGTTGCCGTTGAGATAAATAAAATTTTTTTCATAATTTTAATCCTTTAGTTTTTAAGATGAAGCATATTTTATCATAAATTGCTTAGATAGCCTCTCTTTTTAGTGAAATGATTTTTGAGTATATTAAGAGATTTTTCTTTTAAAATAGTTACTAAATAGTAGATATCTGCTATAATTTCTTCTATTGTGATAAGGAGTATGGAATAGATGATCTTGATGATAGATAATTATGATAGTTTTACTTATAATGTGGTGCAGTACTGTTTGGAGCTTGGGGCAGATCTCAAGGTCATTCGCAATGATGAATTGAGTATAGAGGAGATCAAAGCCCTTAATCCTCAAAAGATTATTATCTCTCCTGGTCCTGCAACGCCAAATGAGGCAGGAGTGACACTTGATGTTATTAAAGCCTTTTCCGATACTACGCCAATTTTTGGAATCTGCTTGGGGCATCAGAGTATTGCACAAGCATTTGGAGGAGAGGTTATCCGAGCCAAAAATATGATGCATGGTAAAACCTCACAAGTTGTGGTAGATAGAGATACAGTAATATTCAAAGGAGTCCCTAAGGAGTTTCGAGCAACTCGCTACCACTCATTGAGTGTTAATCAAGAGAATCTTCCTGCACATATTATCCCTACCTCATACAGTAAAGATGATCATGAGATTATGTCTTTGGAGATTGAAGGAAGAGCAATCTATGGTGTTCAATTTCATCCTGAATCGATTATGAGCGAGTATGGTTATGAGATGTTGGATAACTTTTTAAAGTTATAAGTAGGAGAGTGGGTGAGTCAAAAGCTATTCTATCTTTTTATTTTTTTATATGTATTGGCACTTGGTTATTTGATCCTCAAGCTCCCTATTGGTCCGCATGAGGCATGGGTTTTTTATGAAGATCAGGGAGTATTAGGAGAATTTACGCATCTTTGTGAAGGTTGTTTTGGCAATCAACTTGATTTTCGCTTGCCTTTTTTTATCTTTGGTTTATTAAATATACTTCTTTTTTTTTATCTATCCAAGTTATATTTCTCAAAATTAGAAGATAGTTACCTCTCTACCACAATCTTTGCACTATTACCAGGTATTATTACCTCAGCAGTAATCGTTAATATTGCTGTGATTGTTATTACACTGGTCTTGGGGTTTATTATATTTTATGAGAACAAACAGATCTTTTGGCAGTCTTTAGCCATGGTACTGCTTCTGTTTGTTCATGATGCTTCAGTAATATTTTTTATTGCTGTGGCGATTTTTGCTGCTTTTAGACGTAATCAAAAACTCTTTTATCTTGCTATTTTTTTATCGGCAATAAGCCTTTTGATATTTAATGGATTAGATATTGGAGGGGTTCCCAAAGGTAAATTTTTGGAACTTTTTGGTCTCTATATGGCACTCTTCTCTCCATTGGTATTTGTCTACTTTTTTTATGCACTCTATCGGATATGGTTAAAAGAGAAAAAAGAGATCCTTTGGTATATCTCCTTTAGTGCATTTGTCTTTTCTATTTTTCTCTCCTTTAGACAGCAGGTCATTATGACAGATTTTGCTCCCTATGTGGTTGTCTCAGTGGTATTGATGGTGGTTATCTATCACAAAACACTCTATGTACGTCTACCCCAATTTCAAAAAAAATATATTTTGGGATATCGAGTTGTAATGGCTTCATTGATCTTAAGCTCTTTGATTATTCTCTTTCACTCGTTGCTTTTTGATATGATTGAAGATAAGAGTAAACATTTTGCTTATCCTTTTTATAAACCATACTGGTTAGCCTTAGAACTTAAAGAAAACGGGCAAAATTGTTACACTGCCAAAGAGAAAAGAGAAGAGTATCAGCTTCAATATTATGGGATTGGTGTGTGCCAAGATTCAAATGTTCCTAAAATACACAACTAAAAAAAACTTCTATAAACTATAAGTAGCAACTATATAAAATAAATCCTCCTAATGGTAAACTTACACCAACACAATAAAAACAAGGAGAACTCGATGGCTCAAAAAGCGATTAGAGAATACGATGCAAAGTCGATTTTAGCTCGACATTGGGATAAGTACTTTCCAAATTTTACTTATTCTTATGAAACAGTATTGGTTCAAAGTGGAGCAGAATTAAAAGAGGCAGCAAAAGAGAAATCATGGTTAAATGAAAAGAGTTTGGTAGCAAAACCAGATATGCTTTTTGGGAAAAGAGGGAAGAATGGATTGGTTCTCTTCAAAGATCAAAAACCAGGTGATGTAACACTTGAAAAGGCAGCTTCTTGGATAGACGAGAAGGGTTCAGCAAAACAAAAAGTATACTTCTCTTTTGATGGAGATACCCCTACTGGTGAGCCAAGTGAAGATATGTTAACACACTTCTTAGTTGAGCCATTTATGCCCCACACACAAGAAGAGGAGTACTATGTAAGTGCTACTTGTGTAGGTGATGATGATGTTATCTATATGTCTGCTGAAGGTGGAATGGAAGTTGAAGAGGGTTGGGACGAAAAAGTAACAGAAGTTGCATTCCCTATCACGGCAACTGAAGAGGAGATTGCTCAAAAGATTAGAGAGAATGTTCCTGCTGATGTCAAAGAGGAGGACAAAGCAAACTTTGCAGAGTTCTGTATCGGTTTCTTCAAGGCGTATCGTGAATTAAATTTTGCCTATCTTGAGATTAACCCATTTGTACTTCAAGGGAACAGAGTTGAACTTCTTGATATGGTGGCTAAACTTGATGATACTGCTGGATTTATGATGGCAAGTGAGTGGGGTGATGTAGAGTATCCAACTTCATTTGGTATGGAAGAGAAATCTCCAGAAGTATTAGCAATTGAAGAGGCAGATGCAAAAACTGGTGCATCACTTAAACTTACATTACTTAAGCCAGAAGCACGTATCTGGACAATGGTTGCTGGTGGTGGTGCATCAGTTGTCTATGCTGATACTATTGCAGATATGGCAGGGATTGAAGATCTAGCTAACTATGGTGAGTACTCTGGTGGACCAACCACAGGTGAGACCAAATTTTATGCTGAAACTATTTTCGACCTTATGACAAGAGAGAAAGATCCAAGTGGTCGTGGAAAAGTTCTTATTATTGGTGGGGCGATTGCTAACTTTACAGATGTTGCAAAAACATTTACAGGAATCATTCAAGCGTTTGAAAATTACCAAGATAAGCTTAAAGAGGTTGGTACAAAAATCTACGTTAGACGTGGTGGACCAAACTATGAAAAGGGTCTTAAAGATATTAAAGAAGCAGCAGATAGAATGGGTCTTTACATCGAAGTTTATGGACCAGAGACACACGTTACAGATATCGTGCGTATGGCATTAGAGAAGTAAGGAGAAGATATGGAAAGATTATATACTAAAGATACACAAGCTATTTTTTGGAATAACAACAAAACAGCAATTCAGCGAATGTTGGATTATGACTACACTATTAAAAGAGAGAAGCCATCTGTAGCTGCTATTGTGGCTCCTACAAGCTCTAACAAGTTTGAGAAGTTCTTCTATGGAGCAGATGAGGTGATGATCCCTCTTTACAAAAATACAGCAGAGGCAAAAGCTGCACAGCCACAAGCTGATGTACTTTTGAACTTTGCATCATTTAGAACAGCTTATGATGTAACAATGGAGGCACTTGAGATTGGTGGTTTCTCATCTATGATGATTACTGCTGAGGGTATCCCTGAGAGACTTGCAAGAAAGATGAACCAAACAGCAAGAGAGAAAAATGTAACTGTTATTGGACCAGCAACTGTTGGTGCTATTACTCCTGGTGCATTTAAAGTAGCTAACATTGGTGGTACTATTACTAACATTGTAAACTCTAAACTTCACCGTGCAGGTTCTTGTGGACTTGTTACACGTTCAGGTGGACTTTTCAACGAATTAAGTAATATTATTTCTATTAATGCAGATGGTATTGCAGAGGGTGTAGCAATTGGTGGAGATAGATTCGTAGGGTCTGTATTTATCGATAATCTCCTTAGAATGGAGAAGAACCCAGATGTTAAATATATGATTCTTCTTGGTGAAGTTGGTGGTACAGAGGAGTACAAAGTAATTGAAGCTGTTAAATCAGGTAAAATTACTAAACCTATCATCGCTTGGTGTATCGGTACAATTGCTAAATATTACGATAGTGGTGTTCAGTTTGGTCACGCAGGTGCATCTGCAAATGCTGAGAGAGAAACAGCTGAGGCAAAAAACAGAGCTATGGCAGAAGCTGGTATTCACGTACCAGCAACATTCAATGACCTTCCAGCAAAAATCAAAGAGGTTTTTGAATCTCTTAATTTAGATCCAGTGCCAGAGCCTGAGATAAATATAGTACCAGCACATAGAAGACCTAAGCAGTTTATCTGTACCATCTCTGATGATAGAGGTGAAGAGGCAACCTATGCAGGATTCCCAATCAGTTCAGTTGCTCTTCCAAGTACAGGAAAAGGTATCGGTGATGTTATCTCTCTTCTCTGGTTCAAAAAACAGTATCCAAAATGGGCTACAGAGTTTATTGAGACTGTTATTAAAACGGTTGCAGACCACGGACCAGCCGTATCTGGTGCTCATAATGCAAAAGTAACTGCACGTGCAGGTAAATCTGTTGTAGAGTCACTTGTAACAGGACTCCTTACTATTGGACCTAGATTTGGTGGTGCGATTGACGGTGCAGCAGAGTACTTTAAGTATGCAGATGATAACAATCTCTCGCCAAAAGAGTTCCTAAGTTATATGAAGAAGCAAGGTATACCAATTCCAGGTATTGGACATAGAATCAAATCTTTAAAAAATCCAGATTTAAGAGTTAAGGGTCTTATGGATTTTGCTGCTGACAACTTCCCAGCAACTCCACTTCTTGATTATGCAAGAACAGTAGAGGCATTAACTACCTCTAAGAAAGAGAACCTCATTCTTAATGTTGATGGTACTATTGGTATTCTTATGGTAGATATGTGGAGAGCATTAGGTTACTCAGAGGAGGAGATCGATGAGTTTATCGCTTCTGGTACACTAAATGCGTTCTTTATTGTTGGTCGTTCAATTGGATTTATCGGTCATGTACTTGATGAGAAAAGATTGGCAATGCCTATGTATCGTCACCCTATGGATGATATCTTATATGATGTTCAGAAGGCAGAGGAGATTTAATCTCTCTTTTTTAGACCAATAATTAAAAACTTCTTAAACCTATGGTATAATTTTTAAATAATAAATTATACCAAGGTTCTTCTTTATGAAAAAAAAATCTGCATTTACCATGATTGAACTTGTCTTTGTTATTGTGATTTTGGGTATTATTGCCTCTATTGCAATGGATAAGACAGAACGAGACTTAACACAAGAGGCATCTTCTACAATTTTATCTCATATACGATTGGCTCAACAGTTGGCACTTAGTGATAATAAGCATAGAACTGATAATGATCCTAAGTGGCAAACAGCATATTGGCAATTTGAGTATGAAAAATGTGATAATTCAAATAGATATATTTATCGTATTGGTTCAGATAGAGATTTGAGTGGAGGTATTAATAAGATGGAAGCTGCTATTGATCCTATTAATGGTAAATATCTTTGGGCAGATGGAGCGTGTGACAGTTTTGATGATTTGGCTTCTGATGAGAGTAGAGATGTTTATCTTTATGGAAGGTTTGGTGTAGAGAGTATTTCTCACTCCACTACAGCAGGAAGTTGTACCTCTCAAAATATTGGATTTGATTTTTTGGGAAGACCTCATACAGGTATAAAAACATATAAAAAGAATGGTTCTAATTTTCAAAAATTAATGACCAAAGATTGTATACTAACCTTTACAATGTCAGATAGGACAAGTTTTAAAATAAGAATAGAAGCAGAAACAGGACATGCTTTTATCGTAGGACAAGAAGATTCTTAAATATTTTATTTTGTATAAAATATTATTATATATAGTAAGGAAAACTACTAAAAGTAAAAAAAAGAAAATAATTTTCATCTTTTTACAAAAATGCTTGACATTTATGAAAGAATTGCCTATAATACGCCCCAACAAACACAAATAGCTTTTAAAGTTTAAGAGAAAAGGTTTGTAAGTGATCTATAACAACCAAATATAAGTAAACAAAATCAACGTCTATTTGAGATTTAATTTTTGCATTTTTATTAAAAAGTGATAAGAATTTACTTAGATAGCAAATATTTAAGTGATTCTGACAATGGTTCAAGCCATAA
>CAZEUB010000022.1:0-20537 GCA_964515605.1 uncultured Sulfurovum sp.
CAAGATACAACTTTTAATCTCTAAAAGTCTATCTTCTTTCTCAGGCTTTGGCTTGAGAGACTCCTCTTTGAGAAAGAGGAGTTGACTTCTAAATCCTACAACCTCCACTACCACAATTTCCACCTCTAGTTGAAAGATGAAATACTGCGTGATATTGGCACTCTTGACACTCAAATGTCAACATCTTTGGTCCGCTACATCCTGTGCTTCTCTGATCGATAAGCTCCATGCTGTTTTTTTCACACTTTGGGCAGATGCCTTGCTCGATTGCCATGAGGTTGGCTTTTTTCTCTTTCATAAAGTAGACATAACTCACAATCAATCCCACAATGATAATCAGAAGAAAAAAGAGTAGATAGAAGTTCATTTGAATCCTTTTTTGCAAAGTATACTCAATATTTTCATATTTGGTACTAAATTTTATCTTAGAATTACACTATATAACTAAAAAGGATAATTTATGAAAGCACTTTCATCATTAATGGTCTTATTACTTCTTCAGTCGTCGTCTCCCCTAGCGACCAAAGCACGTCTCTCACTTCAGAGAACCCTACTTGAGCACTTTTAGATTATAATAATATTATTCTATTGGGAGTTGGTAGCTTTAGCACCCGTTTTGTAAACCCTCGCCGTTAAGGGCGAAAGTAATCGACTCCCATTAATACAAAAAACCAAATAACCAAAGAGGAATTTTGGCTCCAAAACCCACTTCAGTATCATCTGCTACCACAAATGAGTTTGCTATGTTTTTAATTTGGTTAAAACTTTTATTTTTTCCACCTATCTCAATGGTATAGCATTTGTCAATAATGAAATCTCCTTTTTTAGAAGCCATAATGTTATATTTGGCATTCTCTAATGATGAAGCGATAAAACTCTCACGCAATGTTCCTATGTTTGCTCCATGACAAAGAGAGTGAAACATATTTGGATTGTCAAGATAAATCTTCTCAGGTTTTTTGATAATGCTCTCTCCTCTGCCATGCATTGCTACCATGCGAATAATACAACCTGCTTGAAGTGCATTGAGGTAGCTATAGAGTGTTTTGTTGTCTAACTCTACTGACTCAGAGAGGCTTCTCATATTTGGTTTATAGGGTGCAGAGAGGCAGAGCATGGTTAAAATTTTTTTGATATTTCGTAACTTCTTAGCATCAATGGTGTAGATATTCACCAAATCAACATCAATTGTTTTATTGATGGCATCGGTTAGTTTGAGTTTTGAACTCTCTTTGTCCTCCAAATAGAACGGGTAGTAACCATAGAGCATATACTCTTTAAAGTACTTTAAAGGCTTTATTGAGGCTAGTATCTCTGTTGCAATAGAGGTATGGTTGCTTAGTATCTCCTCTAGGCTATAACGTTCAAATCTTTGATCTGTCTCCATCTCTAAAAATTCTCGAAAAGAGAGCGTAGGCAGTCGATATTTTAACGCTCTTCTACTTAAGTCAGCTCCATCTAAATGCAAAGCAGATGAGCCAGAGAAGATAACATTAATCTCCAAAAAATCCCAAATACTCTTGAGATCCTTTGCAAAGTTTTTTTGCGTATGAATCTCATCAAAAATGAGTAGTTTTCCTCCAAGGGCTGAGAAATCTTTAGCCACTTCCAAAATGCTAATAGAGCTCATAAGAGGATGGTCAACAGAGACATAGAGCATCTCATCCATGCTATAGTTCTGCTTTTTCATGAACTGCAAAAGAAGTGTTGTTTTGCCTACACCTTTTGCCCCAATAATGCCTATGAGCTTATTGTCTAAGTTAAGTTGTTGCAGTAAATCTCGTTCATATTTAGGTGTTTTTTTTGAGAAAAAAAGTACAGAGTACTCCCTCAATGAGTCTATTATTGACATTATATTCCCTTTTTATTTTTAAAAGTATGGAATATAATACTAACTATTTTATTAAAACTTAGAATATAATACCAACTATTTTATTGAAATTTGGAATTAAACAACAACAAATAATCTATGTCGCTACAAAACTCCATAGACTTTATGGTATTATTCCTTTAAAAATGGAGTTTTATGTCACGTTATTACTTTCTTATCTATTTTTTGCTTCTCTTTTTGGGGATTAGTCTTCTTAGTAGGGTTGCACTGCTTTTGTATGATTTCTCTTTAGTAGATAGCTCTCTTTGGGAACTTTTCAAGATCTTTTTGGTGGGATTTTTCTATGATGTGGTTGCCTATTGTTACGCTATTATCCCTTTTGTGGTCTATCTCTTTGTGATTCCTCAACGGCTCTTTAATAGTAAAATCCATAGACTCCTCTCTTTGGGTATCCTCTTTTTGATGATCTATGGGGTGGTCTTTAATGGCTTTAGTGAGTGGTTCTTTTGGGATGAGTTTGGGAAACGATTTAATTTTATTGCGGTAGATTATCTTGTTTATACCACTGAGGTGATCAAAAATATTCAAGAGTCCTATCCTATGCCTCTGTTGATTACGGTAATTTTCTTGATTAGTTTGGCGATCTTTGCGCTTCTTTTTAGGAGGAGTAGAGGTTTTGAGAATCTCTTTAGGGATGAGAGTAGTTATTCTCAACGGTTGATACCGACAATTGTGTTGTTGGCTCTGCCTATATTTTTGTTTGTTGGGCTCAACAAGCAAGATCTTGCCACCTCTGTCTCTGAGAATCGATACAATCAAGAGTTGGCAAAAAATGGTTTCTACTCTCTCTTCTCAGCATTTAGAAACAACGAACTAGACTATTATGAGTTCTACTTAACCCAAGAGGATCACAAAGTTCTAAGTAGATATCGGGACTTGGTTGGTAGTGCCAAATCTCACTTCCTCTTTGAGGATCTAAACAAGACACTTAGGGCGATTGAGGATGAGAAAAAGGAGCAGTATCCCAATGTGATGTTGGTGATGATAGAGAGTCTTAGCTCTTCGTATATGGGGGTCTATGGCAATCCCAAAAAGCTTACTCCCCACATGGATGCACTGAGTCAAAAATCACTCTTTTTTAGTAACTTTTTTGCGACAGGAACCCGTACCGTACGGGGGATGGAAGCGGTTACGATGAGTCTCCCTCCTACCCCTGGGCGAAGTATTGTCAAGCGTCCTGATAATCACAATATGTTTGGTATGGGGTGGGTTTTCAAAGAGAAGGGGTATGAGAACAAGTTTATCTATGCAGGGCATGGCTATTTTGATAATATGAATGAGTACTTCTCTCATAATGGATTTGAGATTGTGGATCGTCTCTCTTTTGATGAGGAGGAGATTCACTTTGCCAATGTTTGGGGTGTTTGTGATGAGGATCTTTTTGACAAGAGTATCAAGGAGGCAGATGCCTCTTATGCCAAGCAGAAACCATTTTTTAACTTTATTATGACAACCTCTAACCATCGCCCCTATACCTACCCTGAGGGTAAGATCGATATTCCTAGCCATACAGGACGCGATGGGGGAGTGAAATATACCGATTATGCCGTGGATCAGTTTCTCAAAAAGGCATCACAAAAACCGTGGTTTGATAGTACCCTTTTTGTTTTTGTTGCCGATCATAATGGTGGTAGTGCAGGGCGAAGTGAATTGCCTCTCTATCGTTACAAAATCCCTTTGTTGATCTATGCACCCAAACTAATCAAAGCCCAAGAGATCACCAAACTCTCATCTCAAATAGATCTGGCACCGACTCTTTTTGGTTTGATGCACTGGAGTTATAGGAGTAAGTTTTATGGTAGAGATATTCTAAGTGAAGATTTTAGACCTCGTGCTTTGGTAGGAAACTATCAAAAACTAGGACTCTATCAAGAGGATAGATTGACCATCTTGTTGCCTAACAAAACCATCAAATCATTTCAGGTACGCGCTCTAAGCCGTGAGGGGAATGAGTATCAAACGATCACGCCTAAGCGTGATGATGTGGATGATGCGATAGCCTATTATCAGAGTGCGAGTTATTTTTATCGAAATCACCTAGATAGAGTAGAGTAATAAGTAGTTGACCAATACCCAGTGGTTAGCTGTTTGCTCTCTCAATGCCACACCTCTCCCTACTAGGAAAACAGTATCAATCAAAAATATTTTTTTGATAAATTCTATTTATTTTTATTTTTTCTAAAAAAAGATTATAATACAAAATTATTTAGTATTATATAAAAAGGAAAACATATGCCACTCTCTCCACAAAAACGTAGAGGAACACTTAGCGGTGTTCTCTTTGTCGCGATCTTTGCCACTGCTGCTACTTTTGTCTCGGAATTGAGCTACATCAAGGCACTGGGTCTCTCCCCTTTGGTTATTGGTATTGTTATGGGGATCTTTTATGCCAACACCCTACACAACAAGCTCCCCACTGCATGGGAGAGTGGTATCACCTTCTCAGCCAAAAAGATACTCCGTTTTGCTATTGTCTTTTATGGATTTCGCATCACCTTCCAACAGATTGCAGCAGTTGGCATGGAGGGGTTTTTGGTCTCACTGATCATGCTCTCCACAACCTTTGTTCTTGGCACATGGTTGGGATACAAGATCTTTGGTATGGAGAGAGATACTGCCATGCTCACTGCCTCTGGTGCGTCTGTCTGTGGAGCAGCTGCCGTACTGGCGACTGAGCCTGTCCTCAAAGCCCAAGAGCACAAAACCGCCATTGCAGTCTCTATGGTTGTTCTCTTTGGTACGATCTCTATGTTTCTCTACCCACTTCTCTATGGTGCTATTATCGAAAATGCCACAGGTTTTCTGCAGATGAGTGCGAGAGAGTTTGGTATCTATGTAGGAGGTACAATCCACGAAGTAGCTCAAGTTGTTGCTGTCCCCGCCTCTATCCCCAATGCCCCCTTGGAGATGGCAAATACCGCTGTCATTGTCAAAATGACCCGTGTCATTATGATTGCTCCAATGCTTATTATCTTGGGGATCTATCTTAGCTATATCGCCCAAAAAGAGGGTGGTGATGGCACAACAATCAAACTGGTTATCCCTTGGTTTGCTGTCTACTTCATAGGAGTAGCAGGGTTCAACTCTCTACACCTCATTCCTGAAAATATCGTCGCAAGTATTAATCAGATTGATACCTTTTTGCTTACCATGGCGATGACGGCATTGGGAATGGGAACCAGATTTGCCAAGTTCAAAGGACTAGGACTCACACCCATCTACACCGCTTTGGGGATGTTTGTATGGTTAGTAGTAGGTGGTTTTGTGGTGACAAAGGTGGTTTGTGGGGTGCTTTAGTTATTTTTGAGTTTTTTAATCAAAAATTCAATTTTTAAACTCTTTAAAGCCCTAAAATATAGGGCTTTTGAAACCACTGAATAGTTACATTTTTTATCAATTCCCATGTATGACATGGGAATCTAAAGTAAAATAAGAGGCTCTTTAGCCTCCTGCAATTGCCGCTTCTCTTGTTGAGTAGAGTCGTTCTATTTCCGAATGATCCATGGCAACAATACTGATATATAGAGAGGTACTATGAATGCGTAATGTTAATTCTTCCTCTTCTCCATGGTATCGTATAAGACCTCCTCCAAGTATCTCGATGGTTCCTTCTCTTATCTCTTCATGTAGATCTCTTCCTGGAACGCTATCTGCATAGTAATCCTGTTGTACCGTTCTACATCTTGAAGCATCTGTTCGCCTCTGCTCTTTGATTTATGGCTAAATTTCAATCTATAAGATAGGAGCTTCTTCTTTATTATATGTTTTTTTTTAATTAAAGTTGTTAAATTTTATTAAATATTAAGAGTGAAGAAGTTATACTTTTAATATAAGAAATTGAAATATTGGAGGTAATCGTGATGAAAAAGCTAATTCTTAGTATGTTTTTGTTGAGTGGAATAGCGTTGGCAGAAGTCTATGATGAGCTTTCTAAATTGGAAGCAGAACAGCGGGTATTGCAACTTAAAATAGAGAACTATAAATTACAAAAACAGGTAGCGGAGTATGAAGCGTTACTCTCTAAAAAGAGAAAACTTGTACTAAAGCAACAGGAGAGAGAGTCGGCATTGATAGAGCTAAAAGAGCAACTTCGCCAAAACAGAACTCGATCTGATATAGATCTATACCCTAGTTCAAGTTGAGTATTTTAGCCATTTGTTGAAAAAATTGGATAGAATTTTGCTATTCAAATACAACAAAGGCTAGTGATGCAAATTACTGAAAAATTAAAAAACTTACTTACCCTAGAGATTATTCCTGATCTTGAAGAGGCGATTGATGAGATGTTTGCAATGATAGAAAAAGCCAAAATGGCCTCTATCGCAGATAAGGAGGAGCTACAAGAGCTACAAGAGATGTATAGAGAGTGCAAAGATATTGTTGCTGAGATTGAATCAGGAGAGATGCCCCATGAGGAGGCTTCTGAAATACTCGAAGAGTTGATAGAAGCCAAAACCTTAGAGGAGTAGAGTCTTTGTCTAACTCTTTTGAAATTAATTTTGGGTAGGTAGTTGTCTCTTTTTTTGAATCTCAGAGACCACAACTCCTCGTAATTCACCTATTTTGAAATTGATAGCAAGATCATTGGGGTAGTACTCCTTGATGATGCTTTTTATTTTAGGAGAGAGATGCTCTTGATCTCCATGACAGATCAAGCAGGAGTCTTGTGTGATGATGGGGGTATAGATACGGTAGTGATCTTGTACAGAGACAACTACAGGGGAGTTAAGATTGTTTGTTGTTATCATCTCTTCCATCACCTTACGATCAACTTCATCTGGTTGATTGTTGGGATTTCGATACTTGATTGCTGTACGTCGTACCTTGGAGTCTTGGGGAAGTAGGGTATTGTACTGTCTCTTAATATCCTCTATGGAGGTAGCACACATTCGCATACCTATTGATGCTGATGGATCTTTGGAGAGGGTACTATTGAGTGCAAGGTGAATGGTGCTGATGAACTTTTGATTCTGCTGAACTCCTCTGGTCTGAATCTTTGGTTTATGGAGATACTCTAGCCTGATATCTTTTTGGGGTATAGGTTGTGGTGTTTGTTGAAGACAAGCATTGAGCAGAAGGGCTAAGAGCAAAAAAGTGTATAAAGTTTTATGCTTCACTAACTATATCCTTGATCTTTAAAATTTTATATAGAGTATATCTTAAAAAACTTATATCTTTTTCAATGGTATACAAATTCTCTCTTAGACTTTGCTTTAGTTCACATCTGCCAAAGCTTTTCTCATAAATAGCATATAGAGTGGTAGATATGGCATAATGTCGAAAAAATTAAGGAGTTTTGTATGGCTATAGATCACTTTGCACACAAATCTAAATCATGGGATATGAACTCAAAAAGAGTCAAAAATGCCAAGAGTATTGCAGAGGTTATTCTCCAAAAAGTAACACTTAATCCAACAATGAAGTTGATGGATTTTGGTGCAGGAACGGGACTGTTGAGCTATTTTATTGCTCCCTATGTCGATACCATTGTCGCAGTAGATAACTCTCCCTCTATGCTAGAGAAGTTTAGAGAGAAATCTTCAGAGTTTGCCTGTCAAACTGAAGTGATAGAGTGTGATTTAACCCAAGAGCAGATCTCAATAGAGTTTGATGGGATTATCTCCTCTATGACGATTCACCATATCAAAGATATCAAAGCACTTTTTGAGAAACTCTATAGGATGCTTAATTGGGGAGGATTTATTGCTATTGCTGATCTTGATTTGGAAGATGGAACTTTTCATAGTGATAATAGAGGGGTATTTCATTTTGGATTTGATCGTCAATTTTTGGAGCAGGTAGCCAAAGATGTTGGTTTTAAAGAGATTAGTTTTGAGTTGGCAAGTACCATCAAAAAACCGCATCAAGAGTTTGATCTATTTTTGATGTGTGCAACCAAATAAGCCTATAGGGTAAATGGTTGCATCTCCTGTTTGATGGTGCTGTAGAGTCCATTGAGCCATGGGTGTTTATTGTTTTTGATCTCAACATTACGTATTCTAAAATCAACAGGAGAGAGAATCACTTTAATATTCTCTATCCCTACCTTTTGAGCCAGAAGATACAACTCCTCTATGGATTCATCCCCAATAGGGATACATCCTACTGTTTTGTTGCTTCCATGGATCATAATATCACCACCTAGATCTGTTCGTCGCTCTTTTTTGGCGATTTTTTTATCAAAGGCATTGGGATAGTTGAGTCGCATGGAGAGGTGAAATTTGCTATTGGGGTTAAGGTAGGTTACTTTATAGATTCCCTCAGGTATCTGTCTATCTCCCTCTTTGAGTTTTGGTCCAAGCCGTCCCGAAAAAGCACTAAAGGGATAATCTTGAATATGTACCCATTTGCCATGAAGCTCTCCCCAAACCTCTAGCTTTTTTTCATATTTGAGTCCAATAAGCGTAAGTCTACTTGGATAGATCACAAAGTTACTATCTGCTAAATGACGATGGAGTCTTTGTTGGGTAGAGAGATGCTCTTTTGTAGAGTCAGAAGATTCGGATGGTTGTGTATGTTGTGTTTGAATAGTGGTTTTGTAATGCTCTTTGGACTCTTGGGGTTGGATATCTTTGATAATGGTAAATTTTTTGTAATAAGGCTCCCAAATAGAGCGTCCAAAAGAGTAGAAAAGTAGGGCAAAAAAGGAGACAAAAAGTATCAATAGTAGACTACATAAAAGTGCTTGTTTCATTTTTGAACCTTGATTATTTTTCAAAATTTTTGAGTAGATTAGCGATTTGAATCGCCCCATCATCATCGATAAGCTCTTGAAGTTTTCTACTAATAGGCTCAAGATTGGTCTCTAAATAGGCAAGGACTTTAGAGGTGCTTAGCTCTTTTTCTCTTAATATCCATGCTACCCCTTGCTCCTCTAAAAACTTCGCATTGTGATATTGATGATCTCCTGATGCATAAGGGTAAGGAACAAAAAGTGTGGGACAGGCAATAGCCGAAAGCTCCCATAAGGTAGAGGCTCCTGCTCGGGCAATGGCAAAATCCGCCTCTTGCATATAGCTAGAGAGTTGGGTTGTAAAGCCAAAGACCTCTGCATTGATGCCAATATCTCGGTAGGATTGTTGCACCTCTTGGATACTCTTCTCTCCTGCTTGATGGATGATCTTAATCCCTCTCTCTTGAAGCAGAGGAGCGAGATCAAGAGCGAGTTGATTGATCGCTTTGGCTCCTTGAGAACCTCCCAAAAAGATAACAGTTTTAAGCTCTTGACGTACTCTGGACTTTTCAAAAAACTCTTTTTTGATGGGATAGGAGTGGATAGGACTCTCCTTTTCATACGAAGAGATAAAGGTGTGAGCATAGGGACGCAGAAGTTTGTTGAGTGCGCCTATGGTAGCATTTTGTTCATGAATGATTAGAGGAATCCCTAATGATTTGGCAGCCAGAGAGGTTGGTGCTGCGGAGAATCCTCCCACACAAAAGACCACACTTGCATTATGTTTTTTGAGGATTTTTCGAGCTTTGATCCCTGCTTTGAGAAGCATCCATAGCGATTTGATCTTGCCCAAAATACCTTGGTTGACAACCCCTTGTGTCTCCAAAAAATATCTAAAAGCAAATGAGGCATCCTCTTCAAACCATGCCCTATCTTGACCTTTGGTTGAGCCAATATAGATCAACTCATTGTCATTCACAAACTCTTTGACTGCTTTAATTATGGCAAGGTGTCCACCTGTGCCTCCACCTGTCATGATAATGCTCATTCTATCTCCCCCTGTTAACTTTTTTGGAGATCATCAAAACCAAACCAATACTTAGGCATGAGGCGATGATCTGTGAGCCTCCATAGCTTAAAAATGGTACCGCAATTCCCTTAATCGGTGTAATCCCTGAGATACCAAAACTGTTAATCAAAAATGAAAAAGCAAAGAGCAACGCCACCCCTACACTAAAGAGGTAATAGACAGGATTATCTACCTTTGCCGCAATTTTAAAGATACGAAAGATAATAAGTAGCATGGTAAATACCACTACCACAATGGAGATAAATCCTAGCTCCTCCATCATCCCTGAGAGGACAAAGTCAGTGTGTACCTCTGAGAGAAACCCTAGTTTGTATTGTCCATTACCAATCCCTTGTCCCAAAAATCCTCCATGATGAATTGCATCCAGAGAGTTAGAGATCTGATAGGTTTCCAGACGGTTTGCTTCATTGTTAAAGGACAAAAACCACTCTTTGATCCGTCTAAGTCGATGTGGTTGGGTTACAATGAGCAGAATAAATCCAGAGAGTCCTATCCCAAAGAGAATAGAGAAAAATCGGAAACTACTCCCCACCAAAATAAATAGAACAATTAGTGTAGCAGAGATAACCACGGTTTGTCCTAGATCTTTTTGAAAGACTGCAATAAGTAGCGTAGAGATAATCAAAATCATCACATAAGGGATAAAGACTTTAATCTCATCAGCGAGTTGCATCTCCCCTTTGGGTAGGCGTGTACGCACCAAGCTCCATGAGATAAACATAATAAAGCCGATTTTATAAAACTCTACAGGGGTAACTGAGATAGAGCCAAAATTGATCCAACGTTTTGCTCCTCCAACACTACGCACCAATGTCTCAGGAAGTAGAGGCATCAGTAGCAAAACAGTCAAAAAGAGCAAAAAGAGGATTATGCCAATGGGTTTGAACCATTTATCAGGATTAAGTTTGCTTAAAATTATAATGGTAGAGATACCGATAATAACCGCAATGAGTTGTCGTATAAAAAAATGGGTATCACTATATCCATGTTGCAAGACAGCAAAGCTAGAGAGAGAGTAACTCATTATCAATCCAATAAGGAGTAGGAGAATTGTCGCACCAAATAAGGGTTTATCAATCATATTCTATTTTCTTTTTTAATTTTTATTGTTGGTTTATGATATTTTATCAAAAACTTTTGTAAATGATAGTAAAATAGCAACGATAATTTAGATCAATTAGGGCAAGAATGGAAGAAGAGTACGCTGGAAATAAAATTATACGATATCGAAGCAGTATCTTATTGGGGATGTTTATTGTTATCTCTCTTTTGTTAATGATTTTTTTAGTGACAATTTTTATTACTGTTAACTCTGATCGCAAGACAGCTAACCGTTTTATCTCTATTAAAAACAAAGCAATTCGTGGCAAAATTATCTCTGCTGATGGGTATACACTAAGTTATAGCCAAAAACATTACCGAGCAGAGGTACATACCCAAAGTATTGATCCCAAGAAAAAAGATCTTTTTATTAAGCTCTTTAGTATCTATAGTGGCATAGATGAAGATAAGCTACGAGAGCGATTTTTCAACAAAAAAGGCAAAGCGATTCATGGGCGTATCGTCTTGGCAAATGATATCGATGTACGCTTAGCAAGTGATCTTAAAGCACTAAGCCATAAAATGAGTCGAATGAAGATTTTTCGCCCCCTAGATAAGAGCAGACCCCATTTGGTAATGGGATTGGATATTATTGCAGATCAAGAGAGTCGCCGTTTCCCCTATAAGGATATCTTGACACCTACTGTAGGGTATGTCCAGATCAAAGAGCAAGATGGGTATCGCTCCCCTGTGGCGATAAAAGGGTTAGAGAGAGCCTATAATAGCTATTTGGTTCCAGAAAAAGATGGATTGATCAAAGGGAAGCGAGATCTCTTTGGTACGGTTATTCGTAATGGTGAGAGCAAAAAAATTAAGCGTTCTGATGGGATGAATCTTCATATCAATATCCCTTTGGATTTTCAAAGAGATGTAGAGAGTGTGCTAGATAAAATGAAACGCCAAATTGGAGCAGAGGAGATAATGCTTGCGGTCATGAACTCCCAAACAGGACAGCTTCTTGCACTAGCGACCTCTGAGCGATTTAATCCTGAGGCAATTTTACAGCGAGATGTTAAGTCGCTCAATCCCAACTTCTCAGAGTATCTCTATGAGCCTGGTTCGGTGGTTAAGCCACTTACGCTCTCTATCGCTTTGGATAGAGGAAAAGTCAACCTATATAAGAGCATCAAGCTAGGAGGGAAATATAAAGTAACCGATAGGTTTACCATTACCGATGACTCCTACTTTAAGGCATTAACCCCTCGTGGAATTATTATCTACTCTTCTAATATTGGTATCTCTAAAATTGCATGGAAGTTGACAGGTCAAGAGCTTCATGATGGACTTTTGCAATTTGGACTCTCTCAACGTAGTGGTATTGACCTCTCCAAAGAGTTAGAGGGGCGTATTAAACCTGCGTATCTTTTGGACTATCCTACCTACAGTGCCAATACGGCGTATGGGTATAGTATGTTTGTCAATTTTATGCAGATGGTCAAAGCCTATAGTGCCTTTAATAATGAAGGCGTTGCTGTTACCCCTCGGATTGTGGATCACTTCTCTGATAATGCAGGAAACAGTTATGAGGTTAATATTGATATCCCCTCACTACAGGCATGTAGTGCCAGTACGGCTAATAGGGTCAAAAAGATACTCAAAGATGTGGTTGAGATTGGGACAGGAACTGCTGCTCAATATGATGGGTTGGAGGTAGGGGGCAAGACAGGAACTGCCCATGTTGCCTACAAAGGTAAATATATTGAAGAGTATCATAGTAGTTTCTTTGGATTTGTTAATGATAAATTTGGACACAAATATACTGTTGGTGTTTTGGCAATTAAGCCCAAAAAGGTCTACTTCGCCTCACAAACAGCAGCCCCTACAGTTTATAAGGTAGTAGATACTATGGTCAATTATGGATATTTGATCCCTGATAAGCTTATGGCAAAAATAGATTTTGAACGTCGTAAGAAGATGCGTATGCGAAAACGCAAAGCTTATATCCGTAAAATTCAAGAGTATAATGAAAAACATGGTATTGTAGATGAAAAAATAATAGAGGAGTAGTATTATGAATTTAGGAAAAAAGATAGCAGGTATTGTCTTGATGATAACTGTTTTTATAGGGTGTGTAGCAGTTGATCCTCAAGGAAGAGGGTACTCTATAGCTGTACCAATGGGAATGGTCAACTCAACTTTGGCAAAACAGTTTCCTGTTCGAGAGAAGAGAAGCTTAGGAACAGTAGAGATCTCAAACCCCAATGTATTGGGAGGAGAGGGCAAAGACAAACTCTCACTGGGTACCTCTTTTCGGTTTACCAACTTTTTGATTCGTGATGGTATTGGTGGGAGTTTGAAGCTCTCTAGTGGGGTACGATTTGATCCAAAGACACAAAACCTCTATTTGGCAAACCCTATGGTAGAGGATCTTCAATTTCAAGATTTCTCTTTGGCAAAATATCTTACTCATGACATGAGAAACTCATTGGGGATTATTATTGCTGAGACCATTGCCAAAAAACCTATCTATAATATCAAAAAAGCAGGAATAAATTCAGGTTTTGTTCGAGGCATTGATATTCGTAATGGACAGATATTTGTAACCTTTGGACTTTAAGAGATGAATAATAAACCAAAATATACACTATTTAAAAACGCCTCCTATGCCATAGATGGACTCAAACATGCCATCAAGACAGAGACCTCGTTCAAGATAGAGTTAGCACTTGCTTTTCTCTTTTTCCCTTTGATCTATTGGTTGCCTTTTGTTTTGGTCTATAAACTGATTTTGATTGTTACTTATCTATTGATCATGATAGCAGAGTTGCTTAACTCTGCTGTAGAGAATGTGGTTGATCTGGTTACCCAAGAGATACACCCCTTGGCAAAAGCTGCCAAAGATATCGGTGCAACGGCGGTATTTTTTGCGGTAGTGCTTCATCTGCTCTGTTGGGTATTGATCGGGATAGAGTATTTGAAATTATAACTTGATCACAGATATTCCTACGCGTTGGCGTGGAGACTCCTTTTTGAAATGGATAAAATATATAATTTTTTTTACAAAAGTTGATATCATTATTGATTCCTATATTTTAATTTAAACTTAAAAAAGTATTTTACTAAAAATTCTTAATGAAGTCAAGGGTATTAGTGTAAGGAAAAGGTACCATTGAGACTCTATATCAATAGTAAAAAATCTCTTCTTTACTACTAATAGTGTAGTATTTCAAAAAATTATAGATAGGAGCAATCATGCAAAAAGCTGAACTACTCGCACCCGCTGGGAATCTGGAGAAGCTCAAAATTGCATTGGGATATGGTGCAGATGCTGTCTATGGTAGTACCAGTACCTTCTCTTTGCGTATCCGTTCGGGCAAGGAGTTTGATCTTGAGTCGTATGCCAAGGGGATTGAGTATGCACACGCTTTGAACAAAAAGGTCTATACTACTATTAATAGTTTCCCTTTTAACTCACAGCTCAAACTCTATCGAAACCATATCGCACAGATGGCAGAGCTAAATCCTGATGCGTTGATTGTCTCTAGTCCAGGGATTGTCAAGATGGCACGAGAGGTGGCTCCCCATATCCCTATTCACCTCTCAACCCAAGCCAATGTGATGAATGTCCTTGATGCACAGGTCTATTATGATATGGGGGTAGAGCGGATTATTGTGGCACGGGAGATTAGCCTTAAGGATTGTGAGATTATCAAACGGGCTATTCCTGATTTGGAGTTGGAGATTTTTGTGCATGGATCGATGTGTTTTGCGTATAGTGGGCGTTGTTTGGTCTCTGCATTGCAGACAGGAAGGGTTCCTAATCGTGGGAGTTGTGCCAATGATTGTCGATTCCCTTATGAGATCTATGCTCACTCTCCTGAGTCCAATACCACATTTAGATTGGACGAAGAGGAGGGCGTAGGGACATATATTATGAATGCCAAAGATATGAACATGGCATCGCATCTTGATGAGATTCTATCCTCAGGGGTGATCGACTCTCTCAAGATCGAAGGGCGTACCAAATCTCCATACTATGTAGGGGTTGTCACCAAAGCCTATCGCCATGCGATTGATGATTTTTATGCGGGTGATTTTCTCGAAGAGCGATACCAAAAAGAGCTACATACTACCCAAAATAGAGGTTTTAGTGATGCCTATCTCCTCTCTAAACCGTTTGAGCGAAACAACACCCAATCACATGGCTTTACCATCCAAGACGGTACGCATCAGGTAGCAGGATTGGTGAGTGAAGATGGAGATACTTGGCGATGCAAAGACAAGACATGTGTAGGAGATCGTGTCGAGATCGTCTTACCTGTTGGCGTAACTATCCAAGAGATGGAGAATGATAGCTGTAGGATAGAGCAAGAGGATGGGGCTTTTTTTATTGTTTTTAAGAAGATTGTCTCAACAACAGGCAAGGAGTTTAATTGTATTCATAGTGGAGATCTTAATGATATTATCTTGCCTATCAAACTCCCAAGTTATACGATCCTAAGACGAGGAATTGTAGAGTCCAAAACCAAAAAAGGACTCGCTACCGACTCAATAGGTTATCAGAGGTAACGATCAACTCTTGACTGGCATTATGCCCATAGAGTTCGATATAGATCTTAGAGATAGCAATCAAAAATGAGGTAATGGCAGGTCCAAGGATCATCCCCCAGAAGCCATAGCTGTTCATTCCCGCTAAGATAGAGAAGAAGATAAGCAACTCATTAATTCTCACAGAGCTGTTGAGTACATCCTCTTTGATATATTTGATAATTATTGGCTTGATAAAGGTATCTGCAATAATAGAGATCACAATAATTGAGTAACTAGCAATAAAGATCGCGGCATTGGCATTGAGGCTACTCCACGCATACAGAGAGATAGGCATCCAAACCACCGCTCCTCCAATAATGGGAATAAGCGATGCAAACCCATAGATCATACCAAAGAGCAGACCATTAAAGCCAAAGAAACTTGCCATAATACCAAAGAGTATCCCCTCAAAAATTGCAGTTACAATAATAGAGTAGAAGACAATCTCCATGGTAGAGGAGATCTCAGTAAGGATTTTTGTCCCCTCCTCATCTCGCATGGGAAGGAGATTCTTCATAATGTTAAAAAGCTTCTCTCCATAGAGATTAAGTATATAGTAGAAGACAATAACAAAAAAGACATTTTTGACAAAACCAACCCCTTTTGTTCCCGCTTTGGTAATGGTAGCCGTTGAGGTTTTGATCAGTTCTAGGATCTTGTCGTTGTTGATATACTCATGAACCCAATCCTCCAATAGAGGCATTCCTTCAGTTAGTGAGATAATTTTATTGGTGATTTTGGTGATAATCTCCATATCAATTGCAGAGATATATTGAACCCCAATTGTTGCGATATAGATAATAGGAACAAAGAGAATAATAAAAAGTAAAATGGTCAAAATAATCGCTGAAAAATTGGCTGAGTTTAGTTTATTGGTAATGTTTTGATGCAGATTGGCTGTTGCCATGGTAAGAAGCAGTGCCACAACCATCGAGAGCAAAAAGGGCTGATAGATACTATAGGCACCCAAAACCGCAAGTCCAAAGAGTAAGGCAATAATAGAATCAGTTTTTCTCATAGCAGTCTATCCATTGTGGGGGGAGTAAGTCGAAAGTGACTATAGGTTTTCTCAGTGGCAATACGACCTCTAGCAGTTCGCTCGATATATCCATTAGCAAGAAGATAGGGTTCAATGACATCCTCAATCGTCCCCTCATCCTCACTAAGTGCAGCAGCGATAGTACTTAGCCCCATTGGGCGACCTTTGGCAGAGATGAGAAGCTCTAGTAGGCGAATATCCTCCTCATCAAACCCAAGATCATTGACCCCTAACTGATCAAGTCCATATTGTGTTGTGGCAAGATTAATCTCCTCCTCATTTGCCACTTCGGAAAAATCACGAACACGTCGAAGAAGTCTCAGTGCCAATCGAGGAGTGCCACGGCTACGCTTGGCAATCTCCAATGCCGCCTCTTTGATGGCTCTTTTCTCTAGTTTGATAGAGGCGAGTCTTACGATCTCTGCAAGTTCTGATGGGGTATAAAACTGCATACGAAAGTGCATTCCAAACCGTTCACGCAGAGGGTGGGAGAGCATCCCCGCACGGGTAGTTGCCCCAATAAGGGTAAATCGAGGCAGTTCAATTTTGACAGTCTGTGCTGCTGGTCCTGAACCGATGATAATATCAAGCCTAAAATCTTCCATCGCAGAGTAGAGGATCTCCTCAATAGCAGGACTCATACGGTGAATCTCATCAATAAAGAGGATATCTCCCTCTTCAATATTGGTCAATATCGCTGCAAGATCACCTGATTTTTCGATCATAGGAGCTGCGGTGGTTTTGATATTGGCTCCCATCTGTACGGCAATGAGATTGGCAATGGTAGTCTTCCCTAGACCTGGAGGTCCAAAAAAGAGAATATGATCAAGTGCCTCCCCACGACGTTTACTTGCCTCGATAAAGACTTTGAGGTTTTTTTTGATCTGCTCTTGTCCAATATACTCCTCCCAAGTGGTAGGGCGTAGAGAGACCTCCTCGATCTGCTCCCCTTCAAATTTTTCAATATCAATAATCCGTTCCATGGTTTAGTAACTAAACTCCTCATTTGGGAATTTTTTGGCTTTGACCTCGCTGGTGTAGTAGTTGAGATGCTCTCGAATCAATCCTGCTCCATCACAATATCGCTTGACAAATTTGGGTTTGAACTCCTCAAAGAATCCAAACATATCACTCCAAACCAAAACCTGTCCATCGGTATCTACTCCTGCCCCAATCCCAATGGTAGGGATATTGACCGCTTCTGTAATCGCTTTGGCCGCTTCGCTCTTGACCCCCTCAATAACAATAGCAAAGGCTCCTGCCTCCTCTAGTGCTTGGGCATCTTCGATTAGTCTATCGATATCTTGCTTATCTTTTCCACGAATCTTATAGCCACCATCAGAGCGTAAAAATTGAGGCATTAAGCCAATATGCCCAAGAACAGCTATGGAGTTTTGGGTAAGTGCTTTGACAATACTGGCTCTCTCCTTGCCCCCCTCGATCTTGACCGCTTGTGCATTGGTCTCTTGATAGGCTCGGGTGGCATTCTTGATAGCATCTTTCTCGTTGGTGTAGGAGCCAAAGGGCATATCCAATACAATAAGCGGTAGTGAAGCCCCATTGCAAACCGCTTGGGTGTGGTAGATCATCTGATCCATGGTAGCAGAGAGAGTATCCTCTTTGCCCAAAAAGCTCATATTGAGACTATCTCCCACCAAAATCATATCCACATTGTCATTAAAGAGCTTTGCAAATAGGGCATCATAGGCAGTTACCATGGTAATTGGCTCAACCCCTTTCATCTTGGCAATTGTTGTTAAGGTCACTTTTTTTGTAACTTTTTTAGTATGAATACTCATTATCTCTACCTTGTCTCTATAATTGAAATGATTTTATCTAAAAAATGTATAATATCACCAATATTTTAGAAAGAGTTTAGCATGAAAAATTTAGTTGCGTATATTACTACGGGTTACCCTTCGTTATCATTCACTGTAGATATGGCTTTGAGTTTGGCTGAAGCTGGAGTGGATACTCTGGAGTTAGGTATGCCATTTTCTGACCCTGTAGCCGATGGCCCTGTGATAGAACAAGCCAACCTCAAAGCACTTCAAGGGGGATTTAAACTAGAGCATCTCTTTGAAGCCTCTGCTCAAATAGCTCCTCATATCGATACTTTGTGGATGGGATACTTCAACCCTTTTTATCACAAAGGAGTGGCATTTTTTATTGACCAAGCCAAGCAGAGTGGGGTGAATGGGTTTATTATCCCTGATCTGCCATTGGAGGAGGCACAACCCTATAGACCGATGATCAAAGAAGCCAATTTGACACTGATTGATTTTGTCGCCCCAACAGATAGTCCAGAGCGTATCCAAAAGATTGTTACAGATGCAGAGAAATTTATCTATCTGGTTGCCTATGCAGGGATTACAGGAGCAGGAAAAAGTGAAGATCTTCAAGAGATTATTGGTAGTATTAAATCCTATACCTCTACGCCTGTATATGTAGGCTTTGGTGTTGATCAACATACCGCTAAAGCCAAGGCACAAGGAGTTGACGGTGTAATTGTCGGCTCTGCCTTTGTCAAGATACTTCTCGATGAGCAGTTGAACTATACACAAAAGATCCAAAAAATAGCCATGATCGCAAAAGAGATCAAATCAAAAATTAACGAATAGAGACAACTCATATTTTGACAAAAGCCCAAAAAGATGATATAATCATCTCTCCCTTATATTTTGGGGGTGACTTGGTTTCGACTGGAGTAGTCGGAGCTATGTGCATGTCGGACTGAGCAACTCCGTTACACGGCTCAAACGCAATAACTGCAAACAATACAGATTACCGTCCAGCTCTCGCTGTAGCGTAGAGTTAACAAACTTATGGACTGCCTCGCCGAAGAGTTCCATCTTACTCGGACTATGAGGTATCACATCTGATGGATATGCTCTACAGAAGCCATGCTGTAGTGTGAGAATCTTGGCTGGTCTTGCATAGCTTTGGGTGTTGTGCGAAGCAAGATGAGAGCAATCAACACCGACTAAACATGTAGAGTCATAGTTCTAGCTATTTTAGGACAGGGGTTCGATTCCCCTCACCTCCACCATTTAAAGCCCTAAAACACGTGGTTTAGGCAATACTGTCAGTTGATTTGTCAGTAAATAACTTCAAACTTTTATCTATCTTTAGATGTTCACCTTTAATGTACTTCCCATAATTTTACTTTTTGCTTTTCGCATATTACGTTCAAGATATTCCTCTATCCAAGCTTTTTTGTAAACAATATTACGTCCAAGTTTTGCAAAAGTAATTTCATTGTTTTTACGTAGTTTGTTCTGGAACTGAATACTTAACCTAGGAAACCCATAAACACCAGCAGCCAACTCTTTAGGAGAAATCCAAAGATCATCCATGTCATATCCTTATTAGTATCATATTGTATCTTGAAGTATATGTCAATACTTTGGTATAATATTTATAACTTTTTTATCACATTTAATACTTGGAGTAATATTTTGAAAGTTGAAGAAATATATATGAAACTGTTTAATTTTTCTAGACCAACTTACTATAAGTGGAAGAGAGAGAACGTTAAAGTGATTCAATTATTGGAAAAATATTTTTCTAAGGAAGAACTTGAAGAGTTTCTTGAAACCGGGGAAATCACTAAACTCGAAAATATTTCTCCACATGATTATGTATCAGAAAAATACTTAATTGATTTTGCATACTACCAAGTAAAATCAAAATTCAAGGAAATTTTTGGCGGCAAAGCATTTGGACCAAATAAGCTTTATACAAAGGGGGCAAAAGAAATACTCATCGATGTATTGAAAAAAATCTCTCCAAATGACATATCATTTACAATCGAGAATACTAAAGATCGCCTACTTGACCGAATCAGCGAAGAGGAATTAAAGTGGTTTGCACTTAAAAATCCTGCTAAAAGAGATCTGCTAAGCCATTATATTAAAGAGAATTTTTCAAATGCAGAGATTCTTGCAATGGTTCAAAGAAATGGAGAGATCATTGAATTTTTGAAAAAAATCTAAGACTAAACAGCCCACTCATCATAAGGCAAATAACCCTGATTAAGCAGATCACGGCATCTTTTCCAGTCTGGGAGAAACTTATCCATGAGTATTTTAAAGTTATCATTGTGATGTCGTTCAAGAAAATGCACCATCTCGTGTACAATAATATATTCTATACACTCAACCGGTGTACGGGCAAGGTGGAGGTTTAGTAGAATATTCTTTTTTTCTATGTT
>CAZEUB010000023.1:0-20085 GCA_964515605.1 uncultured Sulfurovum sp.
ATGTCCCCCTTTGTCAAGACCACTTAAAAAAAATCCTTATTCCAAAAACCTACGATACCTTAAGTAACATATCCCTAGCATTAAACTGATAATTATTGACACCTTTAAAATAGACTTCATCAGGTGTAGCATAATCTAAAGCAGAATGCAGTCTCTCTTGATTGTACATTTTGATATATTTTCCAATCCCAGCTCTAGCCTCCTTGATTGTATTATAGTTTTGAAGATAGACATCTTCATATTTTAAACTTCTCCAAAATCTCTCTATGACAATATTTTTATTGGGTCGCTTTGTGGGATTTTAGGGGCGTTGATAAGGGGGAAAAATATTACCCAAAATTAATTTCAAAAAGCGTTACAAGAGGAACTCTCGAATCTTTTTGAGATCACTCAAAACCTCTTTTTTGAAAGAGGGATTTTTGAGTAGGAAGTTGGGATGATAGGTGGGAATTAGGGTGTAGCTCACTTGCTTGATCTCTCGACCTCGAATCTGGGCTAGAGGGGTGGTATCATTGGTGAGATAGTGGTATGCCATCTCCCCTAGTGTTACGACGATTTTAGGTTTGATGATGCTAATCTCTTTGAATAGATAGCTTTTGCAGGTGTGTAGGGTTGTTGGTTTGGGAGATTGTGTATGTAACGGGTGACACTTGAGTAGATTGGTTATATAGACCTCTTGGCGTGACACACCTAAGACCTTTTCGATCATCAAAGTTAGCATCTCTCCACCCCGTCCCAAAAATATTCTCCCCTCTTGATCCTCTTGTGCCATTGGCATATCCCCAACAAAGAGAATATCCGCACGTTTGTTTCCCTCTCCAAAAACGCTTTTTGTTCGACTTTTGCTTAGAGAACAGAGATGGCAATTTTGAGCCTGTTTTTTAAGCTCTTGTAGATTATCAGAGAGCTGAACGGAGTGTTTGTGATCATACGAGAATGGCTTTTCTGAGGTATAACGATACCCAAGATTTTTGAGTTGATAGAGCTGTTTGAGTAGTAGGGCATTGTAGAGATTTTTCATAACAAAATTATAGCCTATTTCGGTATAATACGTCAAAAATTTTATGATAAATTATTAAAATAGGATAATCCACCATGTTTGAAACCGTAATCGGGTTGGAAGTACATGTCCAGCTCAATACCAAAACAAAACTCTTCTGCTCTTGTCCCACTAGCTTTGCAGAGCATCAAAATCTCAACACTTGCCCTACCTGTTTGGCTCTCCCTGGTGCGTTACCTGTCGCCAACAAAGAGGCAGCAATCAAAGCGATGAGATTGGGGTATGCAATCAATGCCAATGTCAACCATCGCTCCAATTTTGATAGAAAATCCTACTTCTATCCCGATAGTCCATCTGCTTATCAGATTACACAGTTGCACAAAGCAATCGTCCAAAATGGTGAGATTTTTATCGATTTGGCAGATGGAACACAAAAACGAATAGGCATAACCCAAGCACATCTCGAAGCCGATGCAGGGAAAAATATACATGAAGGGGGACACTCCAAAGTCGATCTCAACCGTGCAGGGACACCACTTTTGGAGATTGTCTCAGAGCCTGATATGCGAAGTGCAGATGAGGCAGTTGCTTATCTGAAGAAACTACACGCTACGGTGCGTTATCTTGATATCTCTGATGCTAATATGCAAGAGGGGTCATTTCGGTGTGATGTCAATGTCTCAGTCCGTCCCAGAGGTCAAAAGGAGTTTGGAACTCGTGTAGAGATCAAAAACATCAACTCCTTTAAGTTTGTTGCTTCAGCAATTGCCTATGAGGTACAGCGTCATATAGAAGCGTATGAGGATGGAATTTATGAGCAAGAGGTTTACCAAGAGACGCGTTTGTGGGATGTTGATAAGGGTGTAACCAAATCGATGCGAGGAAAAGAGGAGGCAGCAGATTATCGTTATTTCCCTGATCCTGATCTTCGTCCTTTGGTTGTAACAGAGGAGATGATCCAAGAGGCAAAAGAGATGCCAGAGCTACCTGATGCCAAAGTCAAACGCTATGTTGAGGATCTAGGGATCAAAAAGATTGATGCGTTGGTGATCTGTGCCACCAAAGAGTCTGCCTATTTCTTTGAGAGAATGTTGGCAGTAGGAGCGAGTGCCAAAGCCTCTGTCAACTGGCTCAATACAGAGCTTTTGGGGCGACTTAAGAAGAGTGAATTTGACCTAACAACCTCTCCTGTCTCAGCAGAGAAATTGGGAGAGTTGGTTTCCAAAATTGATGATGGAACAATCTCAGGAAAGGGAGCCAAAGATATTCTGGATGTTTTGATGGAGCAAGAGGCAGAGATTGATGAACTTATAGATAGTATGGGCTTGGCACAGGTGAGTGATGATGGTGCTATCTTGGAGATTATCGATACTATTTTAGCCGCAAATCCTGATAAAGTAGAGCAGTTTAAGGCAGGGAAAGAGAAGCTCTTTGGTTTCTTTGTGGGGCAGACGATGAAAGCATCCAAAGGTTCAGCTAACCCTCAAAAGGTCAATCAACTGCTCAAAGAGCGACTCTCCTAATTATCCGTGGATGGTACGAAGCCTCTTTAGAAATTGCTGGGTATCAAGATAGATTAAGCTCTCAAAGTTTGATTGTAGTGAGAGGAGATAGGATTCATTTCTGCTAAGTTGCATCATGCTTAGTAGTGTTTGAAGATGCTCCCCTTGGGCTTGAGCAATATCACGGCTAATCTCTATTCGATTCTCTTCCAAAAAATTAGAGATATGTGCATTGCCATGATCTCTCTGTTCGGTGGTTGCTTGGGTGGATGCTTCACAAGAGATGACACTAGTAACCTCTACTGAGCTCTCCATTGTTGAGAGAAGAGGATTGTTGTGATGAACGGTATTACTTCGATTGTAGTAGCGATGATGATCTCTAGCGTGCATGGTTTTTGGTTTTATTGTCTTAGCATAGAGCCATAGGTTAGAGAGAAGTAGAAGCAAAAGAGGCAGTTTGATCATTGGTGAACCTTTTTGTTTTCTTATTATTATAGTACAATTTTAAAAAATATACAAAAGAGATGGATAGATGAGCAGTGAATTTCGTGTCAGTAATGGGGGAAGACTCGATAGGGTTCTAACCGATATGTTAGGGTATAGTCGTAATCAGGTTGAACAACTAATCAAAGAGGGGTTGGTCTTGGTCAATCAAAAGGTGGTGCTTAAGAGAGGATTTAAAGTTGTGCCTAATGATCTAATCGCCTACTCCTTCAAAGAGGCTCTCCCCAAAGAGCCTGTGGTTGTGGACTTTGATGTAGAGGTACTCTATGAGGATGAGGTGATGATGGTGATTAATAAACCATCGGGATTGGTGGTTCATCCTGCCCCCTCTGTCAAGGGTGCAACACTGGTGGATTGGTTGATTAAGCAAGGGATCTCTCTCTCTACTATTGCGGGAGAGGAGCGACATGGTATTGTTCATCGTATTGACAAAGAGACCACAGGAGCATTGGTCATTGCTAAGAGTAATGAAGCACATCAAAAATTAAGCGATCAGCTACGAGATAAGAGCATGGGTAGGTACTATCTAGCACTGATAGATTATCCTCTCAAAGAGAGTGGTATTGTCGAAAAACCAATAGGGCGAAGTCGAATGCATCGTTATAAAATGGATATCTCCCCTCAAGGAAAAGCAGCAAAATCAGCCTTTTATAAACTTGCACAAAGTGAGCGAAATGTGGAGCTGATTGCCGTTAAACTCTTTACAGGACGAACCCATCAGATACGGGTACATCTCAATAGCCTAGGACGGCATATATTAGGAGATATTTTATATGGTTTTAAGAGCAAAAAAGATACAATAAATAGAGTTTATCTACACGCATATAAACTCTATTTAACGCACCCTGTGAGTGGTAAAAAGATGGAGTTTGTAGCACCCCTTTTCCCCGATATGCAATCGTATATAGAGAGGAATTTTAATCAAGGAGATATTAATGAAAAAATCAACCCTAACAGCATTGATGGTTATTTCAGGAGTATGGTTTAGTGGATGTAATCCCAATACCATGATGAATCATACACTCGATCCCAAACTACCCAAAGTTGTTGATGTCAAAGCCATAGCAGGCAGTACCGCTATAGGATTTGAATGGAAGCCTCTCTATACCAAGGGAGTAGAGGGTATTAATATCTATCGTACTCAAGCTAATAGTTATGCCAATAGTTCTACCAAACAGTTAACCAAAGTAGCAACACTGCTTAATCCTTTTGCTACGCACTATGTCGATAAGGGACTAGAGCAAAATAGCCACTATACCTATACCTTTACCACCATCAAAGGCTCTTATGAGTCACCTCACGGTAAAGTAGTTGAGATCAAGACGCTCCCACCTATGCCTCCTGTAAGTTTCTTTCAAGGGGCTCAAAAGTCTGCTCATACCATTAAGCTTATCTGGCGACCACATCCTGATAAGCGAGTCAAAATGTATAAGATCGAAAAGCGTATCAATGCCAAAGAGTGGAAATGGGTAGAGTCCATTGAGAATCGTATGATGGTGGAGTATATTGATAATTATGTCACTGCTGGAAATCAATATCAATACCGTATTATTGCTGTTGGATTTGATGATAGCTTCTCTGAGCCGACACCACCTGTGACTATTTTAGCACGATAAGGGATTGAATGCCACATATTACGGTAAAACCATTTGATACTTCTATCATAAAAGAGGGGAAGTTTGGTAAGACAGAGCTACTATTTAAAGCAGAAGATATCAATAGTAGTGATGAGATGATTGGGGTAGAGGTTGAGGGTGAGAAGTTTTTATTGCATCTCAAAAAATCCAAAGAGAGTTGGTTGCTTAAGTATGATAAAGTTACTAGACCACTCAAGGTCAATTTGGTCAAACACGCTATCGCTGATATCTCCAAAGCCTTTGCGTTAGAGATTATTCACTCCAATATTCAGATACACCACCGAAAAACGGTCAAATCAAGTCCCTATGAGAAATCTATTGAGGATTTTATAAAGATTAGCTACCCTTTTGAGAGTGTTGCTATTGAGGTGGGGTTTGGTTCAGGAAAACATCTTCTCTATCAAGCACAAAAGTACCCTGATCGGCTCTTTATTGGTATTGAGATTCATACCCCTTCTGCCCAACAGGTTTTGAGACAGATTGAGTTATTGGGATTGGAGAATATATGGGTTGTCAACTATGATGCACGACTTCTATTGGAGATGATCCCTTCAAATCTTTGTCATCAAATCTTTGTCCATTTTCCTGTTCCTTGGGATAAGAAGCCACACCGCAGGGTCATCTCCCAAAGCTTTTTGGCAGAGTCTATGCGTGTGCTAGAGAAGGGAGGTCGCTTGGAGCTTAGAACGGATAGCTATAACTACTTTTGGTATGCGCTTGATACCTTTTTGGGAGAGGGAATCTCTCGAACAGCTCTGGAGATACGCAAAAATGCCTCACTAGAGATTACTAGTAAATATGAGGCACGTTGGTTGCGTCAAGAGAAGGATATTTATGATGTTTATGTACAAGCATTAGAGGTCTCACCAGAAAGGATTTTGGACTTTGATTTTAGCTTTCATCAGCTAAAATATCGAGAGGAAATTTTGGTAAATCTTCCTAAAAAGCCAATACTTTTTGAAAAATTTTTTATTCATTTTGAACGAACCTATAGAGTAGATGAAAGTTCTGTTTTGTTAAAATTGTCATTTGGAAGCTTTGATAGACCTGAACATAAATATATATGGATAGATGCTAAGGGGAGTTCTTATTTTGGTTCAAATCCTGTCAAAACCATTACCAACTATAGCACACATCTAAAAATAGAGGAGTCTCTTGATGCCTAATATTATAACTGCTATTAATCTTTCGCTCTCTTATGAGGAGAATGAGGAGATTATTAGCAATGCCTCTTTCTCTGTAAAAAAAGGAGATTTTGTTTTTATTACAGGACCTAGCGGTAGTGGAAAATCGACACTGCTCAAATCTTTTTATGGTAATCTCAAACCTCAACAGGGGAGTTTGACAATTGGTGGTTTGGATATGAAAGAGATCAAAAAAGCCAAACTTCAAGAGTTGCGAACTCATTTGGGGATTGTTTTTCAGGATTATCGTCTAATCAATGAGTGGACAGTTGAGAGAAATGTGGTTTTGCCTCTGTGGATTGCTGGTTATTCTAAAGAGATTCAGGCTACCCAAGCACAACGACTACTTCACCATGTCAAGCTCTCAGGAAAAGAGCAAAAGTATCCACTAGAACTCTCAGGTGGAGAACAACAGCGTGTGGGGGTGGCTCGTGCATTGGCAAAAAACCCTTTTTTGATCTTGGCAGATGAGCCTACAGGGAACTTGGATGAGTTCTCCTCCAATGTTATTTGGGATCTGTTAGAGAATGCATGTCAGCAGTTGGATACAACTGTGGTGGTAGTAACACATAAGATCCCAACAGTATTTAATATCAACTATCGACATCTTAGAATTGACGAAGGGGGAAGAGTACATGAAGTTCGTTAAGCAACATCTTGCCATTATCCTTCCGATGGTTGCTATCTTGTTGGGGTTAGAGTTTTTTATTGTTTTTGATCGTAGCACTAAGAGTTATGAAGCGAGTTTGGCTAATAGCTATGCTATGTTAGTAGTAGCAAAAGAGGAGATGAGTATTGATGATTTTCGGACATGGGATGATCATGTATTCAAAGTTGCTGAGATAGAAAAATCAAAGATTATTAATCGTGTGGGTGCCTCTTTTCAGGCAACAAATGCTCAGAATATTAATGAGAAGATGCCAAACTTCTACTCAATTAAGTTAGATAGCTATTTGAATAACAAAGAGCTAGAAGAGGTCAAGAAGAATTTCTTAAAGAGTGATAAAGTTACGCGTGTAGAGACCTTTGATACTTTGCATCAATCCAACTATGGACTCTTCTCTTTTATCAAATTTTCCTTTAGAACGTTTATTGTTTTTATGACTATTATAGGTTTTTTTTTGATTCTTAAGCAGATGGAGGTTTGGAACTATCTTCATGCTGAACGTATGAAGGTGATGGATATCTTTGGGGCATCTCTCTTTTTGAGAAGTAAAGTATTGATCAATATGGCATTTATTGATGCTATTATCTCAGCATTTTTAACCAGTGCTATTTTTTATTTTATTCAAAATCGTTGGATAGAGGGGAGCAATATCGCTATCTTACAAGATAATATTGATAAGCTCTTTACCTTCCATGATCTCTTTACGCTTATTTTTGCATCTATTATTATTGCGATGGTAGCAGTATTTTTGGTTGTTATCAACGTAAAGGAGGAGTAACTTGATCTCTAAAATTATTCTTCTTTTGAGTCTCTCTCTATTGATAGGTGCTTCTGGTATTGATAAGAAAATCAGTGCCAAAAAAAAAGAGCTTCATGCCATTAAAATTGAATATAACAAAATGGATAAAAAACTCTCAACCATAGCCAAAAAGATTATTGATGCCAAAGCAGAGCGTAAAAAGCTAGAGAGAGAGTTGAAAAAGTTAGAAAAACATATTAGTGATAATCAATCAGAGTTTGATAGTTTAAAAGAGAAGAAAAATGAGTTAGATCATGAAGTAAAAAATTTGAATAAGAAGATTCTGCTCAAGAGAGATAAATTTGTCGCATTGGTAGCAGAGAAATTTAGCATGGCATTGGTTCTTGAAGAGATCAAACAGCCCACCCCTGAATCTGTAATGCTCCAAGAGGCGTATGGCGTCTATGCCAAAAAGAATGAAGAGGAGATAGCACTCCTCAAAAAAGAGATTTTGGAGCTTAAAACAAAAGAGAAAAATTTTATTGAAAAACAGCGGAGTATCCAAAAACTACTCCTAGATTACAAAAAAGAGCGTGATGAATATAGGCGTAAAAAAACGAAAAAAAATACACTTATTAAGCATCTCGCAAGAGATAAAGCAATCTACAAAAAGCGTTTTGATAAGATACGTGCAGGACAGCGTGCTTTGCGTAAAAAACTTGCCAAACTTAAGATCATAAAAGAGGATCAAACAAGAGAGCGAAAAGAACGCTTGGAGGCAAAAAAAGAGCAGAGTGGAGTTGAAGAGATTCCCAACACAACAAAGAAGAGAAGTTACTTCGCACAGAAGACAATCTCTCCACTTAAGGGGTCTCGATTGATTAAAAAGTTTGGTACCTATATCGATCCTATTTATAAGTTTAAAATTTTTAATAAATCTATCACACTTAAAGCCTCTTATAAAGGAGCAAAAGTAAAATCTGTTCTCAAAGGAAAAATCGTCTTTGCAGAGAACAGTGGTGGGATGTTGGGGAAGGTGGTTATTATTGAACATGCCAAAAATATTCATACTATCTATGCAAAACTCTCTCGATTAGCACCTGGTATACATGTCGGTAAACGAGTTGCCAAAGGCTCTGTCATTGGTAAAGTAGATAAGAGTTTGATGTTTGAGGTTACCAAAGAGAATAAACATATCAATCCATTAAATCTTATACAATTATAATAAATAGAACTAGGAGATTTTATGAATACTATTAAAGAGATAGAGAAGGTACTAAATCATATTAGAGAGCATAGCCCAGGTCAAGATGAGTTTTATCAGGCAACCAATGAGGTTCTGTACTCTTTGATTCCTCTTTTAGAAGAGGACTCTAAATATTTACAATTCAATATATTAGAGCGTATTGTGGTACCTGAACGTACCATAATTTTTCGTGTTAATTGGGTTGATGATGCAGGAAAGATTCAAACCAATTTAGGTTATAGAGTACAGTTTAACTCTGCCATTGGTCCCTACAAAGGGGGGCTTCGTTTTCATCCTTCTGTTAATCTTGGTATTATTAAATTTTTGGGTTTTGAACAGATCTTCAAAAACTCCTTGACAGGTCTTCCTATTGGAGGAGGAAAAGGAGGAAGTAACTTTAATCCCAAAGGTAAGAGTGATAATGAGATTATGCGATTTTGTCAAGCCTTTATGACAGAACTCTCGCAACATATCGGAAAACATCGTGATGTTCCTGCTGGTGATATTGGGGTAGGGGCTAGAGAGATAGGGTATCTCTTTGGTCAATACAAAAAACTAACTGGTGAGTTTGATGGTGTGCTTACTGGCAAAGGGCTAAACTGGGGAGGATCCAAAGCCAGAAAAGAGGCAACAGGGTATGGCTCAGTCTATTTTGCTGAGAATTTTCTATTGGCAAATGACAAGAGCATAGAGGGGAAGATCTGTACCGTATCTGGATCTGGAAATGTGGCAATTTATACGATTGAGAAGCTCTACGATATGGGGGCGATTCCTGTAAGTTGTTCTGATAGTCGAGGTACTATCTATCACAAAAAAGGGATAGATCTTCAGACACTCAAAGCGGTCAAAGAGATCAATCATGAGTCTTTGGAGTCCTATGCAATGTTGCATCAAGATTGTGAGTATATCCCTATCTCCAAGTACCCCAAAGGGGGTCATGCCGTTTGGCATATTCCTTGTGATATAGCCTTTCCTAGTGCTACTCAAAATGAGTTAACACTTAAAGATGCTCAAAAGCTCTTAGCTAATGGTTGTCTCTTGATCAATGAGGGGGCTAATATGCCTACCACTCCTGAGGCACTGAAGTTTATACGTCAAAGTGATCTTCTCTTTAGCCCTGGTAAGGCCGCCAATGCAGGAGGTGTGGCAACCTCTCAACTTGAGATGAGTCAAAATGCAAGTATGTCTCAATGGAGTTTTGAGGAGGTGGATATTAAGCTTAGAAAGATAATGCGAAATATTTTTAACACAACCTACAATACATCTAAGGAGTTTGGTTCTAAGGGAGATTTGATTATGGGGGCAAATATTATTGGTTTTAAAAAAGTGGCTGACTCGATGATAGAGCAAGGAGCGGTTTAGGTTTGGATGGTGCTAATATTTTAATTGTAGAGGATGAGCGTATTGTAGCAATGGAGATAGAGAGCTATCTATCGAGCCTTGGGTATACTATCAAAGGGATCTGCTCTAGTGCCAATGAGGCGTATCAGAGTGCTATCGATATGGATATTGATCTGATTTTGATGGATATTTATCTAATTGATAGCAATGGTATAGAGGCAGCCTCTCGTATTAAAGCTATCAAAAGTGAGATACCAATAATCTTTTTGACTGCTCATATGGATGAGAATACCATTGAACAAGCCATTGCTGTAAATCCTGCTGCATACTTGATCAAGCCTTTTAATCGAAATGAACTCTCTGTTGCGATCAAAATCGCTCTAAAGCAACAGGAGTCCTCTAAAAATATATTGGTTGGAGATATGCTTTTAGATAGTGAATTTAGCTATGATAGTCACTCTTTTGATCTTATCTGTTGTGGTGAAGTGATTGGATTGAGCAAAAAGGAGAGAAGACTTCTTCAGCTCTTTTTGGAAAACAAAAACAGATTGCTCTCAAATGATCTCATGGAGTATGAACTCTGGCCTGATAGTTCAGAAAATGATAGCAGACGGCGTACCCTTGTCAGTCGTCTGCGTACGAAGCTTAAGCACAAATTTATTGAGACCTCCTCCTCTGAAGGTTATATCTTTAGAGTATAGATATTGTGTAACTTCTCTTCTGATTTGTAAATATAAACCAAACAAGATATAATACTAAAAAATTAAAAAGGGAGAGAGTATGCAAACATTTTTGGCAAAAGCCAAGTCCTCTATGTCGGTTGTTGCAACCCTTGAGAGCAAACGAAAAAATAGAATTTTAAATGAGATGGCAGATGCTTTGATCTCTAATAGTACGTATATTCTTCAAGCTAATGCCAAGGATATGGAGGCAGCCAAAGCCAACCAACTCGATAGTGCATTACAAGATAGACTTCTACTCGATGGTAATCGGCTTGAGGGGGTGGCTCAATCATTAAGAGATATCGCAGCACTTAGAGAGCCTGTTGGGCGGATTTTGGATGGTTGGGTGACTGATGATAATATTCGTATTGAGAAGGTCTCTGTACCTATTGGGGTGATTGGGGTGATCTATGAGTCTCGACCCAATGTCACCTCAGATGTGGCAGGACTCTGCTTCAAGAGTGGTAATGTCGCTATCCTCAAAGGGGGAAAAGAGGCAGAACACTCCAATCAAGCTATTGCCAAGGTACTTCAAGATATCTTGATAAAAAACAGTTTGCCCAAAGAGATTATCTCTTTGCTTCCTGATAGTTCGCGTGAGGGGGTGGCTAAATTGATTCGTGAAGATGCCTATGTGGATCTGATCGTGCCACGGGGTGGAGAGGCATTGATCTCTTATATCTCTCGAAACTCCTCTGTACCTGTGGTTAAGCATGATAAGGGGCTTTGTCATACCTATATCCATCGAGATGCAAGTCATCAAAAAGCGATCAATATCGCTATTAATGCCAAGTGTCAACGACCAGGGGTTTGTAATGCTATGGAGACACTGATTATTGATAAACAGATAGCCAAAGCACTGCTCCCATCTATCTACAAAGCATTTGTCGATGCAGGAACCAAACTCAAAGGGTGTGCAACAACACGTGAGTTTATCTTTGTTGATCCTGCAACGGATGATGATTTCAACACTGAGTATCTATCAAACCAACTCAATATCAAGGTTGTTGAGGGCATTGAAGAGGCGATTGCTCATATTCAAAAATATGGATCGGGTCACTCTGAGGCGATAATCACAGAGAACTACTCCGCATCAGAGATGTTTATGAATGTCATCGATGCCTCTTGTGTCTATGTGAATGCTAGTACCAGATTTACAGATGGAGGAGCGTTTGGTTTTGGTGCAGAGGTAGGTATCTCTACCAATAAACTTCACGCAAGAGGTCCTATGGGGGTAAATGAGTTGACTACCTATAAGTTTAAACTCTATGGAAATGGACAGATTAGAAAGTAAAAAGTAAACGGCACTGTTTTTTTGAGAAGAGATCTGCTTTTTGTACTATTGTTACTGCTTCCTTTGATGCTAGGAGCGACAAAGTCTCAAAAAGAGGTTATTTTGACCTTTGAGGGGAACAGTGTAATTGAGACCTCAGAGCTTGAAGAGCTTGTGGGAGCGAAACGCCCCTCTTTTTTTGCTAGATGGAGAGAAGATGTCGCCAAGATCAATCCCGCTTATATCGATAAATTAGATGCTCTTTTCTCTTTTTTCTATGCTCAAGAGGGGTTCTATGAAGCCAATATAACCCATAGGGTTGATGCTAATGGGGGAGTGCATTTTACTATTGATGAGAATCGTCCCATTATAATTAATCAAATATCACTCACAAGTGATTATGATATTGATCCTTTTATCTCCTTTGGCAGAGGTGATCGGTTTCGTGCCAAAGCATTTAGCGAGATGAAAAGCAATATCGGCAAAGCGTTGCTCAAAGAGGGGTTGTGTCAATATGATCTCGATGCCAAAGCCTATATCGATCTGGAGAGTTATAGTGCCAAGATTGTTATTGATCTCAAAAAAGGCACACTTTGTCACTTTGGTCGTGTGACAGTAGATGGATCAAGTGATATTGATAAGGAGGTGATTCTCTCTCGATTGCACTTTAGAGAGGGAGAGATATTTGATATCTATAAGATCAAAGAGAGCTATGAGTCTCTCTATGCCTTGGATATTTTTGAAAACCTGCACATGGCTTATGATACCAAGTATAGCAAAGATATCCCCATTGATATTCGCTATAAAGTATTAAAAAAGAGTATTAGCTCTCGTATTGGTTTGGGGTATGCTACTGATTTGTTGTTTCAAGCCAAATACCATAGGGAGTACAAAAACCTCTATGGAGATGGACGAAAGCTCCTTTTTGATGCTCTCTACTCAGAGAAGCAAAAATATATTGAGAGTAGTTTTTTTAATCCTGCTGTGATGGTCTTTTGGGGATATCATCTCGATTTTCAAAATAGAGTAGGGTACTCAGAGGAGAGAGATATTCACAACTTTGATGAGAGTATACTCTTTGATAAACTCTATCTTCAGCACCAAGAGGATCAGTGGTTGCATAGTGTGGGGTTAGGGATAGAGAATCGACAGATCTCCGATGACAAAAACTTCTTTTTGATCTACCCTTTTGCCAAGATCATCTATGATCTACGTGATTCCAAAATCAATCCAACAGAGGGGATCTACTTCTCTCATGAGATGGAGTATGGTCTCCCTTACTCTCCTGATAGTACAACCTATTTTAAATACCTAGATGAGTTGCGTCTAATCTATACACATTGGGGAGTAACCTTCTCTACGGTAGGAAGAGTAGGGGCTATTGAGGTGTATCAAAATCGATTGCCTGAGTCCAAAAAGTTTTTCGCAGGGGGGGCTTTTTCTAATCGTGCCTATGGTTATGATCGCATTGGTATTACCCAATCTACAAAACTAGATCTCGATGAGGGTGGATATGGTATGGCAAATCTCTCTTTTGAGATGGGAATACCCCTCTATAAGAGTCTGCACTTGGGGATATTCTCAGACAATAGCATGATCTCAGAGAGTCAAGAGATTTGGAAATTCTCTGATGCTATTATCCACTCAGCAGGTGTTGGTCTGCGTTATATGACACCTATTGGTCCATTCAAGATCGATTTTGGTTTTAATCTTAGTCAATATAATATAAATGCGTTGCATTTTCAGATTGGACAATCCTTTTGATACGCCTACTTTATCGATTAATGGTCTTTTTGGAGATAGTGATTCTTCTCTTTATTGTTCTGATCTTTTTTGTTACTGACTCTCGCACGATCCATATTGCAGGTGAGAATTTTTTGAATGATTACAATATAAGTTATAAGAAAATTTCAGGAAATTTTTTTTCTGGTCTTGAGATAAAAGAGTTAAAGTATCAAGAGGAGACTATTTTGCAGTCTGCCAAGATACACTGGAACCCTATCGCATTGACAGAGAATCGTATTGAGATTACCAAGCTTGATATCAATGGTATGAACTCAAGCAAAATAGTAGATCTACTAAAGAAAATTCCCTCCTCCTCTTCTTCGGATGACTCCTCTAAGAGATTGGATTTTGATCTACTTATTAAGGGAATTGATCTCTCCTTTAACCCTTTTTTGTTATATGGGGTCTCATTTGAAGATATTCACCTTAAGAGCAACCAGCTTAGTATCGATAGAGATCTCCATATCAAGAGTGATCTCTTGGATCTCTCTTTGGATTCAGAGATTGCCAATTTAGAACTGCATGGTCTCTTTGAGGATCATAATCTTAATCTAAGTGAAGTGCATCTACTAAAGATTGATCCCAAGGCGATTACCCGATTGGTACGAAATATTAAGAGAACCCAAAAAGAGACTCCTCAAACTACCCAAAATCCCCCCAAAAGCTCAAAACAAGTAACCATTCTAGAGAAGATTAATATCGATAATTTTGTGGCTACCATGAAAAAGACAACCTATAATCCCATCACTATTGACAAAACCAAGGTTGTTGCCAAATCATTGGTTATTGATCCTCTTCATGGGTTTGACTATAGTGCCAAAGAGGCAACGCTTTTGGCTCAGACAACTTTTGCAACTACTAAGCAGGTAGGGTATATCAAAAACTCTATGTTTTATGGCAAAGGGGATTTGATCCCTACCCCTTATCTCTTTGCACGTTATCATCTGCCCTTTAACCAAAAAGTACTGCATAAGTTACCTACACGATTGGCATTAAACCATCAGGGATTAACCGTAGAGATTGATCACAATTTTCAAAACCTATTGGCGTTAAAGGGGAGTGATTTTAATATCAATATGAGAGATCTCAAACACAAACTCACCTATCGCTATCTCGATTTTTTTATCAAGATTCACTCTCAAGGAGAGGGGAGCATAAGCTATGCTGATGAGGTTCGTTTGGACAATTCTGTTTTAATTGATTTTAGAGAGAGGGTCAATACCACCTATGAGGGTAAGGTTACGTTTGAGTCCCTCAAAAATCTTCCCAAAGAGATCACCGATAATCTATTGGAGCATCTTCAAGCAGACTATCATGGCAGTAGCCGTATCCTAAGTGTCGATATCAACTCCAAACAACTCCAAGGAAAACTTCTCTCAAAAGGATACCAAAATGCTACACTCCAACTCAACAGCAGAGGCAGTGTGCCTCTCTCCAAGCTCTTTTTGGAGGCACTCCCCAAGGGGCTATCTCATGCCAAAGGAGAACTCTCTAGCCATTCGATTATCGATTTCAAAGAGCCTTCAAAATCTCTACTAAATCTCGATATAGACTCCAATCTTCTAAATGTCAAAGCGAAGATGAAGCTTACCAAGCCCTATAAGATTAACTATCAAGGCACTCTCCCCAAAAACTCACTGCTTTATCAGTTTGATCCCCATCTAAAACTCTCTGCTATTAAGAGTTTTGATGGTGTTGTTCAGATAGAAGATCACCAAGAGGATATCTATTTTCACGCTAAAGATATAGAGATGAGTCTTATCTATAAGATAGCAGAGAGACGATTGGCATCGGGGCTACTTAATCTTGATCACCAAAAGATCTCCTTTGATGGGGTAGTCGATAAGGGGATTAATCTCTCTGCTAATATCAAAGAGATTGGCTCTCTTTTTGATCTGATTGAACGTTACTATGATATCTCTCTGCCCCCTCTTAGTGGGAGTGTAGCATTTGATGTTAGATACCACCCTCATAAAGAGACAGATATTACCTTGGAGAGTTCGGCTCTCTCTCATCCTCTTTTCCAAGGTGATATTAGTGCTAAAGCGGTGATCTCCAAAGAGGGCGTAATCGATATCAACTGGAAAACAAAAGCCCTCTCATTGCTTGGAGATGGAGAGGTCAAACAGAGGTTGCAAAAGATTAGTGCTAAGATTCTTCTTCGAGGTGAGGAGATCGAGATTGTTAATTATGGATTGAGTTTTGTTGGTAATCCATACCTAAAATATATTCACTCTCAAAAACCCTCATATCTTCGCTATCATAATGGGATTTTGGAGAGTAAAAAACTATGGATTGATGATCAAATCTTGGTTAGTGGAAGCTACAATCTTGAGAAGCTCAAAGGGAGACTCTATGCCAAAAGTGATCACTTTGTCTACAAAAATAGAGAGTTTGATCTACGATCAAGGCTAGATCTAAAACTCAACTTAGATCATGAGAAGGTCTATATATTTGGTAATATTAAACTTTTGGGTGATCAGATTAGATATGAGGTTTTGGGGTCAGGTATCTCAGAAGATAGTGATATTATCATTGTTCAAGAGCAGATGGCAAAAGCCAAAAGCTCTCTAAACAATATCAAAACCTATATCACCATTGAGAATGAAGTGCCTATCAAATATCTCTCAAAAGATATCGATATTGACCTTGTTAATGAGATTACCCTTATTAAAGAGTACAACAAAGATATCCGTCTATTGGGGCTTAGTCGTGTGGTAGGAGGCTACTATCAACAAGAGGAGAAGCGATTTTATCTAGCAGGGAGTGAGATCTACTTTTATGGTGATCCCAAAAAACCGATCCTAGAGATCAGAGCTAACTACCAAAAGGATAAGTATGATATCAATATCTATATCTCAGGCAGTAGTGATGATCCTATTATCAACTTTAGCTCAGAGCCTTACCTCTCTCAAAGAGAGATCCTCTCACTAATCCTCTTTGATACTGCCACCTCTGAGACAGGAAGAGGCACCGCTGTCTATGCCATGCTTGGAGGAACATTTGCCAAAGAGCTAATGAAGAGCTTGGGGGTTAATGTCGATCATCTCTTGCTAGGTGAGGGGATCAATGATACACTCTCTGTCGAGGTAGGGCAGAAAATCTCAGACAAAATAACCGTTATCTATCAACATGAAAATGGCAAAGATGGAGTCAAAATGCGGGTCGATCATAGCAAAAATTTTGAGACAGATATCATCATCCAACCTCCCAATACCTCTAGCATTGAGTTTTTGTATAAGAGTGATTAGGGAGTTAAAAAGTGGTAACTGACTCCTTTAGTCCGACAGCCTAGGTCTGACCTTTGAAGTTTATCATTTCATATCTATAACAACACTCTCATGGTCAAATGCTTTTATTCTAACTTTTTCTATATCTTTTGAAACTTTATAGGCTAAATAATATAAAACCATCACTCTATCACAATTTTGGCTAGTTTGAGAAAATGTAATGCTTATCTGTTTATCATTTGTTAAAACAGTATTTTCCTTGTAATCACATATTGAACTCTCTTTAAAAGTATAGATTAAAATATTATCTTTTTCAAAATCAATATTTACATCGTTTAATGCCTTAATCCATGAGAGTACCTGTTCTTTGTCTCTAAAAGCATTAGAGTCTATTGCATTAGCTGTCTCTTCCAAATCAGATATAGTTGTTTCAAATAACTCTTGTGTAGAGATAACTTCTCTATTAGGATGAGTCACTAATTCATTTCCTATTCTATCTATGACTATATTAGATATTTTTTCTGTATTTTGTGTTGGTGGGGTAGTTGGATTGTTTTTACTGCTTCCACATCCTGTTAAAATGAGTAAAAAAGTGCCAATTAATAATAGTGCAGTTTTCATGATTGCTTCTTTGAAATATTTTTTATTAGAGATTAATTATATTGTAAAAAAGTGTAGAAAAAAGGGAATAGTTTATTTTCCCATTAAAAAAGATTAGATTGCAAAAACAAAAAAGTGTCAAAAAAAAGGTGTCAGGTGATAATGATAACTCTATCATTCCAACCCGAATTTAATTTTTGAGATAGATGAACTTAAACCAAAAACCTTAACAAGCTTTAATCTCATAGGTATTTTCCATTATATAATATTATCAATACAACAATAAAAGAGTAAAAAATGAGTACTTCAACTAAACTCCTTAGATTCCGTAAAAGAGAGACTACTTGTTGAACTCTCAAGAGGTCGAGTGTTGGTTGCTTCATCAACTTTAATTTAACGGTAGGCTGAAGCCGTACCCTACGAAATTTTGGTGTTTAAAGAGTTTTTATGCAAGTTTTATTTTTTTGTAACAGTAAAAATATATAAATAGCTATTAAATAAAATATGATATAATATTGTTAATTTAACAAAAAAAGAGTAAATAATGAATAAAGCATCTATTTTTGACCAAGCTCTAAAGTATCATAATATAAGTAAAAAAGAGTTTGCCCAAAAAAGTAGCATTCCTTATGACACAGTTGCAGGATGGAAACGAAATGGCTCTGTGCCTGACTTTGCTTTTGTACTTCTAAAAAAGATAGCCTTTACCGAGAACCCTAGACGGCATCAAATGAGACTTAAGCCAACGCCCATAAAACTGACAGAACCTTTAAAAAAAGAGATACAAGTAGCTTTTTGGGGTAAAAATTATGAGGTAAGCTATATATTAAAAGAGGTACGAAAGGGTAATGCAAAGTTTGTTAAACCCTTTTTTGAGAACCTGTTTTATGGAGATATTTTGAAGATTTTGCCTACTAAAGCTATAGAGAAACTACTCCCTACTATTGATAAACTCTTTAATGAGCAGACGGCTCTGTTTTGGCGAAATGTTGTTATGATGTATAGAGAGGGAGGAGTAAAAGTTGCGTAATTGGGATGAAGTTTATAAGAACCAAAAGATTATACTTAAAACCTTAAGAGAGATAGAGGGGTATGGTGGTAGAAACAGTCGTTATGAGCTTGATATGTTACGATGAGTACACTAAGAATCTTTGATAGTAAATTGAAATTTAGATAATTATACTTTTACCCTAAAATCAGATAGTGACTTTTTTTTAATGTTAAATGAGATGGTTAAATCTTTAAATACAACAAGAAGTGATTTAATCAGAAAAGCAGTTATTCACTATCGCACCGTACTAGAAAAAGAGAGACTAAAAGAGCAGATAAAAAGAGCCTCTATAAAAACTAGAGAGGAGTCATTGAGTATAGACTTATTATATCATAAACTCATTTTGGTATAATAGTGTTAATTATTATTACTTAAAAAGGAGAGTTGATGACCTCAAGAGACGAGAGGAGAGCTAAGCGATTGAAGAAGATGAAAGTTACCAAAACAACTCTATATTCTAAAAACAATCATAGTTTTCATATAGGTCTATCACCACTAGAGTCTTGGGAATTATTGGCTCGAATATCAAAAGAGTCATGGTATCTTGAAACAGGTCAAATAGCTCCTAATTTTTTAGATAAAAATCAAGTGCGTATTTTGGTAGGAGGTCAAAATGTATCTAACTATTGAATATCAAGATATAATAGAGCTTTTCAATGAGCATAATGTTAGATACCTCGTTGCAGGTGCTTATGCGATGGCTACTTGTGGATACTCTAGGAGTACTTATGATATTGATTTGTGGATAGATAAAGAGGAAAAAAATGTAGAAAAAGTTATCTTGGCACTTGATGAGTTTGGTGTACCATTTGAGATTAAAAAAGATGATTTAACCAAAGATAATGTAGTTATTCAAATAGGTATAGCTCCTGTTCGCATTGATATTTTAACAGATATTGATGGTGTGGATTTTGATGAAGCTTATGAAAAACGAGTAGAGCATGATTTTGGTAGTTTAGTAGCAACAGTATTACATCTTGATGATATTTTAAAAAACAAGATTGCCTCCAATAGAGCTAAAGATAAAATAGATGTAATTGAGTTAAAGAATTTAAAGAAGATATGATGATAGAAATTTAGTAGGGGCAAATTGGGGCAATAGAAAGGTTTAAACAATGGGTACATTAACACTAAGAATCCCTGATAGTAAATATGAACGACTAAAGAGCTATGCAAAGAGCAAAGAGATTTCGCTCAATAAACTTTTTGATGAGTTTGCAACTATTGCTTTGACTCAATTTGATGCCAAGACTCGTTTTGATTTGATGGTTGCAAAAGCAAATAGAGCTAGAGGGTTGGAGTTGTTGGATAAGTTGGATGGGGGAAATAAAATAAGAGAGAGCCTAGATAAAGAATAGGTATAATAAGATAAATGTTTTTTTAAGAGGAAAAAATAAGAAAACTCAAAATATTTTTATTGAATGAAGTGCTTTATTTGCAAAAAAGTGTCTATCATTAAAATTAGCAAGAGATAAAGAGTTTATCTAAGTCTGATTATTTTGATAAAACAAACCTAAAGAGATAATTTCTAAAGAGAAAATTAGAGACTTTTTTCAAGAAGAGATTAATAGGTTTTGATTATAAGATTGATTAGAATTATTCCT